>JANXWY010000387.1 GCA_025350905.1 Verrucomicrobiota bacterium | reverse complement strand
TTTTGATCTCAAGCTCTTGGCTGCTTTGGTACTGGAGAAAACCCCGGACTGGTTCACCCAGTTTTCGGTGGCCGAACGACCCCGCTTACAGGGCGCCGGTACCTTGATCCTGCCGGCCTGGACGAATCCCGCTCCGGACTGGCGCGGTGAAGTTCGTCCAACCCTGAATTTGGCGGGCGATGTCGCCTTGACCAATGTTTCGTACCAAGGCCTCGCGGCGAATTGGCTCCACACTCACATCACCTGCACAAATCGGCTTTGGCAGTTGCCGGATCTGGCCGTGGGCCGACCGGAAGGAATTCTCCGGCTCGCGCCCACCCTGAATGAAGTGACGGGTGACTACCATACCCGGATTTACAGCACGATTGATGTGACGGCCCCTCGCGCGTTGCTCGGCGAAGAGTTGCAGGCGGCCCTGGATTTGTGTCAATTCACCGTGCCGCCGATCATCGAAGGCGAACTGTGGGGCCGCGGGCAGGACGCGGACCGGCTCGGCTTTCGGGGGCGGGTGGCGCTGACGAATTTTACGTTTCGTGAATTGAACACCGATGCCATCGTGCTCGACCTGGCCTATACGAACCGCGTCCTGGAATGTATCGAGCCCCGACTTTGGCGCGGCAACCAGGCGTTGGCGGCGGCGGGCATCACCGCGGATTTCAACCGCGGGCGGGTTTACTTCACCAACGGCTTCAGCACCATGGCGCCGCAGCCGCTGACCCACGCGATCGGACCGGTGGTCGAGGCGGCGCTGGCCCCGTACCACTTTATCGAACCGCCGACGGTGCGCTTCGAAGGCTATATTCCCTTGAGCGATCCCAATGACGTGGACATCCGCTTTGATGCCGAAGCGGGCTCGTTCTCCAGTTTGAAATTCAGGGTGCCCCGGATCGCGGCCCACGTGCACTGGTTTACCAACACGTTGACCTTGACGAACGTGACGGCGGATTTCTATGAAGGCACGGGCCGGGGTTGGGCCCGGTTTGTCTTTCCGGAAGAACCCGGGGCGACTTTTACCTTCAGCGTCAACACGA
The DNA here is from genome assembly GCA_025350905.1 of Verrucomicrobiota bacterium. Classification (GTDB taxonomy): domain Bacteria; phylum Verrucomicrobiota; class Verrucomicrobiia; order Limisphaerales; family JADLHS01; genus JADLHS01. The sequence goes on along the minus strand of JANXWY010000387.1, from coordinate 10,888 downwards.
CGAACACCAACTTGCGCCTGCTCATGGCCGACCTTTATTCGTCGACCAACAATCTCGACGGTCGGTTCAACCTCGACCTCGTGGTCACCGACGCCAACACGGAGGACCTGCGGTCGTGGAACGGCTTTGGCCACGTGCAATTGCGGGACGGTTTGATCTGGGATATCCCGATCTTTGGCGTGCTGTCCAAACCACTGGACGCCATCGTGCCGGGCATTGGCCATAGCCGGGTGGCGAAAGCCTCGGCCAATTTCGGGATAGTCAATAGTGTGATCCGCTCCGACGACTTGGAGATGCGGGCGCCGACCATGCGCTTGCAATATCGCGGCACGACGGATTTCGATGGGAAGGTTAAGGCCCGCGTCACCGCCGAGCCGCTCCGGGATACTCCCATCCTGGGCCCCATCGTGACGGTGGCGCTGTGGCCGGTGGCAAAACTCTTCGAATATAAAATCTCCGGCAGTCTGGCCGAGCCAAAGCTGGAACCAGTTTACATTCCCAAAATCCTGCTGCTGCCGCTCAGTCCAGTGCGTGTGCTGGAGGAGTTGTTCACGCCCGTCCCGGGCACCACCAAGCCGCCGCCGGAGACAAAGTAGGAGCGGGACGCGGCGCGGCGCATGGAATTGATCACCCCGGCGGCGAAGCGACAACCAACAATTACGAAGGCAACCACGGCTGGTGCATGAGCAGAATGCCGAGTAATATCGTTCTTGTCATCGTGGGCTATTCAAGTGGGTACGAACCAGAGTGCCACCGGCCTAACGCAGGGTGGCCCGGATCGCCAGGGTCCGCCAGAGCAGGGCGGGGTTGTTCGTAATCAGGCCGTCCACTCCCAGGTCCAGCAGCGCGTTGGCCAGTGCCGGATCGTCGATGGTGTAACTCCAAACTCTCAGCCCCTGCTGGTGGGCGTAGTTCACGGCTTGGCGAGTGGTCTGGCGGTTCCAGACCACCACGCGGGCGCCGCACTTCCGGGCTTCGTCCACCCAAAGCCGGTCGAGCCTCTTAACGGTTGCCGACCGCTTTTTCCCCGTCAGCAATTCGGGTGGGCCCAAAGCGGCGAGGAGCTGTCGCGGCTCCAATTGATGAAATGCTTTCAGGTAATCCCAATCGAAAGACTGCACGATCACCCGATTGATGAGCTTCCGGTCCCGCAGCAGTTGCAGGCACGTGGCCGCATCGCCCGACTTGCGTTCGATCAGCGTTACGTTTCCGGTCTGGATGAATGCAAGCGCTTCCGTCAGCGAGGAAATGCGGGTGCCGGCGTATCGGGCCTCGAACCACCGGCCCGCATCCAGCGTCTGCAACTCCTCCAAGGTCCGGCTCGCCACGCGGATTTTCGTTTTCCCCCAGCGCGCGCGGGCGTCGGTGGTGCGATCGAGTTCCGCGTCGTGGAGGACGACCGGCACGCCATCCTTGGTGTGGTGATAGTCCAGTTCGATCAGATCCGCGCCGGCGGCTTTCGCGAGTTGGAATGCGGGCAAAGTATTTTCGGGCGCGAATTGACTGTAGCCGCGGTGAGCAATGACCAATGGCCGCCGCAGGGCCAGCAGCGTTTCCGCGGGAGCGGGCGAGTTGGAGGATTTCACCTTGCGGTTTTCCTTCCGTCGGCGGTTGCAAGCGCTAGCATTTGGCGTACTTCCAGTGCCGGGGTTTGCCTTGCGCCAACCATTCAAGGGTCGTTTTCATCCGCCGCGCGCGGGTCGCTGCTTGTTTGGCCTCGGTGATCCACTCCACGTATTCCTTTTGATGGCTGTAACTGAAGCCTTCAAACGTCGCCAACGCTTTCCGGTTTTTCTTCAGTGCCGCCGTGAAAAAAACGGGCACGACGAGCTCGTTCCGCTCCTGCGGTCGGGCCGCGACAGGTTTCTTCACGCCGGCTTCGTTCAGCGCGGCGGCTTGCTGGATGAAACCCAGCAACACTTTTTCCTCCGGCAAATCTGAGATGGCGGTGATGCGGCCAAAATGTCCCATCCCCTTGCCGTCCGCCCCGCCCACGCCGTGGCCGACGATCAATTCTCCCTTCCAGAAACCGAATGAGCAATGCTCCTTGAAGGCGGCCATGCTGCACATCATGCCCTTGAAATCAAAGTGCGGGAAACTCCATTTCATCGTCTCCGCCACTTGCGGACAGGCGGTGTGAACCAGTTGGCGAAGGTGCTTCAGGATGGGGCGGGCGAAGGGGGCCGACTTCGCGATGTAAGCATCCACGCGTGGGTCTTTCTTTGACATGGGTAAATGATTCCTGCTGCTGCGGGACCTGTCAACTCCGTCGCCTGCGCGTCGGGCGATCCGCGCTGGCCGTGGGGAAAAGTCTTGTCGTCCGGCGGTGGCACTGAATAGTTTCTGTCGATGTTGTTACCTGCAGATTATCACATGCACACGCCGCTCTGTCGGCACGCCACCGGCGAGCCGACCGAACTGGCGGCGCAGGCCGTCCGGGTGGGCCTCAAGGAGATCGGTTTCTCCGAGCACAATCCCATGCCCCGGGACGACTGGGACGACTGGCACATGCTCCAGGCCGACCTCGATACCTATGTCGAAAAAGTCCAGCAGGCACGGCGCGATCATCCCCAGTTGATCATCAAGCTGGCGATGGAAGTGGATTTTATTCCCGGCCAGGAAGCGTGGATCAAACACCTGGCGGCACGGTATCCGTGGGATTATCTGATCGGCGCGGTTCACTACGTTTCGGACTCCTGGGACCTGGATAATCCGAAGAAACTTTCGGAGTGGAAGCATCGTGACGCCTTTGAAGTGTGGACCGCCTATTTCGAGCGGCTCACCCTGGCGGCCGAGTCGGGCCTGTTTGAAATCATCGCGCATGCCGATCTGTGCAAGAAATTTTGCTTTTATCCGAAGCAGGATTGCACGCCCTTGTTCACCAAGTTTCTGGAGGCAGCCCGGCGCCACGACGTGGCGATGGAACTCAACACCGCCGGCCTGCGCAAGGACTGCAAGGAGATTTATCCCAGCCCCACCATCGTCCGGTTGGCGGGGCAGCTCGGCGTGCCGATTACTTTTGCCTCGGACGCCCACGCACCCACGGAAGTCGGTATGAATTTCGCCGAGGCCGTTGCCCTGGCCAAGAGCGCCGGGTACACGCACTCCTGCCGATTCACCGGCCGCCGCCGCGAAGCCGTAAAACTGTTCTGACTTTTCCCATATGAACTTAACCACCTTTTCTTTTCCAACGCCGACGCTGTATGGCCCGGGTGCCATTTCCGAATTGCCTACGCGTTGCCAACGGCTCGCGATGCGGCGCCCGCTGGTCGTCACCGATTCCGGGTTGGTGGCCACGGCGACTTTTGCAGCGGTAGTGAAAGCCCTGGGCGCGGCCGGGAGGGACCGGGACTGGTTTCTCTATTCCGGCGTCCATCCCAATCCCGTTGAGCAAGACGTGCGCGAGGCCGCCCAAAGCTATCGGCAGCACGGTTGCGACGGCGTGATCGCGCTCGGCGGCGGCAGCCCGCTGGACGCGGGCAAAGCCGCGCGCCTGCTAGTCAAACGACCAGAGCTGGACTTCACTAAGTTCTACGACGAAACCGATTTGTCCGGTCTGGCCCCGTGCATCGCGATCCCGACGACTGCGGGTACCGGCAGCGAAGTGGGGCGCAGTTCAGTGATAACCTTGGATGCCACGCACCGAAAAGCAGTGCTGTTTCATCCCGAGTTGCTCGCGAAGCTGGTGATTCTTGATCCGGAACTCACGGTCGGTTTGCCGCCCAAGCTTACCGCCGCCACCGGGGCGGACGCGTTGACGCATTGCATCGAAAGTTTCACCTGTCCGCAGTTTCACCCGATGTGCGATGGCATCGCGCTCGAAGGCATCCGGCTGATCGTCGAAGCGTTGCCGCGCGCTTACGCCCGGGGCGACGACCTCGAAGCGCGCGGCCACATGTTGGTTGCGGCGGCCATGGGCGCGGTGGCGTTTCAGAAGGACTTGGGAGTGGTGCATTCGCTCGCGCATCCGCTTTCAACAATTTGCGGGATGCATCACGGTCTGGCGAACGCCCTCTGCTTGGTCGCGGGCATGAGGTTCTGCGCGGCGCGCAAACCGGGGATTTACCGCCGCGTGGGCTTGGCGTGTGGGCTGGAGGTTTTGAAAGTTTCCGCTGCCGAAGCCGATCAGCAGACCATCGCATTTATCGCGGACTTCCTGGCGCGGATCGGGCTCAACGCCCGACTCACCGCGCAAGGCGTCCAGCGCGAGCAACTCGACGCCCTGGTCGCCCAAGCGGTGGAGGATCCGTGTCACAAAACCAATGTCGTGCCGGTGTCCGCTGCTGATTTCCGAAACCTGTATCTCGAAGTGTTATGAATTTTCCGACTCAACTGTTCATTGATGGGGCGTTTCGTGACTCCCAGTCCGGTCGTCGCACCAAGCTCATCAATCCCGCAACGGAAGCCGCTTTATGCGACGTCGCGGCGGCGGAGGTTGCCGAAGTAAACGCGGCAGTGGAATCTGCCCACCGCGCGTGGGAATCCGGTTGGCGCGACCTGGCGCCGGGCAAGCGGACCACAATCCTCTTCCAAGTCGCCCGCAAGCTCCGCGAGCACCTGGAAGAAATCGCGCAACTGGAGATGCTGCAAATCGGCAAGCCGATCAGCGATGCGCGCGATGAGATCGGATTAGGCGCCCGGGTGTTCGAGTATTACGCCGGGGCGATCTCGCGTTTCGGGGGCGAGACCTTGCCCGTGGCGCGCGGCGGCTTTGATTTTACCTTGCGGCAACCGATGGGGGTCGTCGCGGCGATTGTGCCGTGGAATTTTCCATTCCCGATCGCTTGCTGGAAGGCCGCGCCTGCGCTCGCCGCCGGTAACTGTGTCGTGCTCAAGCCCGCATCCCTCTCGCCGCTCACCGCGCTCAAACTCGGCGAGCTGGCCCACGCGGCCGGTTTGCCGCCGGGCGTATTGCAGGTGGTGCCCGGGCCGGGCCGGGCGATTGGCGAGGCATTGATCACCCATCCGCAAATCCGCAAAGTCTCCCTGACCGGCTCCACCGAAGTCGGCCGCCGGGCCATGGAACTGGCGGCGCGCGATTTCAAACGCGTATCCTTGGAACTCGGCGGCAAGTCCCCGAACATCGTCTTCGCCGACGCGGATTTGGACCAGGCCGCTGCGACCGCACCCATGAGCGTCTTTGCCAACACCGGTCAGGATTGCTGCGCCCGCAGTCGGGTGTTCATCGAGCGGAGCATTTACGACAAGTTCGTGGAGCGGTTTGTCGCGGCGACAAAAAAATTGGTGGTGGGCGATCCGGCCCGGTCGGAAACCCAACTCGGCCCGATGGTTTCCGCCGGCCAACGTGCCAGTGTGGAGGAATTTATTGCCGACGCCCGGACGCGCGGCAGCAAGTTCGCCTGTGGCGGCGGCCGGCCGCAACCCCAGGGTTTCTATCTCGAACCCACCGTTCTGCTGGACGTCGGCCAGACCGATCGCTGCTGGCGCGAGGAAATCTTCGGTCCGGTCGTCTGCCTCACGCCTTTCGATGACGAAGCGGCGATGTTACAGGAAGTCAACGCTTCGCCGTACGGCCTGAGCGGCTCCATCTGGACGAATGATCTGCGCCGGGCGTTGCGGGTGGCCCGCCGGGTCGAGAGCGGCGTGTTGAGCATTAATTCCCACAGCAGTGTCCACGTCGAGGCGCCCTTCGGCGGCTTCAAACAGAGCGGCCTCGGCCGCGATCTTGGCATGGCCGCGATGGAAGGCTATACCGAATTGAAAAATATATACGTTGCGGACTGAGGACAGCCGTCGGGACTAGGATCCCTGTGAGTTGTCCGCGTTGGAAGGCGCAGAAATTGCCTTTTGCACTCCTGCTGCCCGACCGGCCCGGCAAAATAACTTGCACGGCCGGCGGGTGTTTTCTAGGCTGGTGGTTCGGTATGACGCACCCATAGCTCAATTGGATAGAGCGGCTGACTACGGATCAGCAGGTTGTAGGTTCAACTCCTGCTGGGTGCACCATTTCTGACAACCCCTTACGAAGATTTTCGATCTCCCCGCAGACTCTGAGTATACTCAAACGTATACTCACCGCGTTTTCCCCCGGCTGATTCAGCGCGGGGGGTTTTACGTGTGAGAGGCTTTCTCCGGTTGATGGCGCAATCATGCCGTGGCACGGTGGGGGATGATTAACGGGACGATTTGCTCCGGCCATGCTCCAGCCGCCACGCCTAACGGATCGCCAAAGCCGCACCGGAAGCGCGGCAAACCGTGCAAGGCGATTGTTCGAGCAATGCTGGACGGTTGCGCCCCAGATACCGACGAAGCAAGGGGACTGTTGATCGAGTTGGAAACGCAAACCAGCCTGCCTCGGGCTTTGCGGGCTCGCCTGCTGGGGGTGCCGGCGCATTCGCTGCGGCGTTGGGAGGATAACACCCGGAAACCGGATCGAGCAGCGTGCCGGCTGATTGCACTGACGTGTGCGGCGGTCGTGGGCTTGGATGCGTTCCAGATCAGAGGGATAATGATGGAGCAAGCGAACGCGGTCGCTAGAGACAGTTCTCGGGCTGCTTCGGAACGATTGAAAGCACTGCGCAGCATCCCACACTTGGGCATTGTTCAGGCGGAACTGAGTCGGCGAATCTTAGGGCTGACCCAAGACGCCGACTCCAGCGAGCGGCGAGCGGCTTGACTTCACCCCCATCCGGATGGGATGGGGGGAATCCAAAGCGCGTTCCCAGAAAGCCGTGCGTTTACTTCGGCATGACGGGGCAGTCGCCCGAGGAACGAATCACCAACCACAAAGCGGGGATCAAAGCCGCAGCGGTGGTGACACGTTACGGTCTTCGCCGGCTGCCGGAACTTTACCAACACTTAAACCCGATGCCGTTCGAGGCGGCAGTGAAGAAGGAAGTGGATTTGGCGGAGGATTTGCGCCGGGCCGGATATACCGTCACCGGTGGACATTGACCTTGGTCTTCCGTCGCAATCAACTCGATACGCCCGGCGTCAGACCGCGTCCGCCGCACGGCCGCTCACACAAAGCCACACTTGCTCGCGGCGGCCTGCGGGAGACACTGCTTCAAGTTAGGCGGCGCGCCACCATTTTATGCGAAGCAACAGCAACCTCGTCCGCCACTTCGTCACGGAAGTCTTGAACCAAGGCAAGATCGAGTCCACTGGCGAGTTTTTTTGGGAAGACATGGTGGAGCAAGTTCCGCTGCCGGGCCAAGGCCCGGGCCTCAGCGGTTTGCAGGATGTCTTGCGTGGAATGCGTGCTGCGTTTCCTGACATGCACTGGACGGTCGAGGAACAGATTGCCGAAGGCGAGAAGGTGATGACACGCTTTGAGTGGGCGGGCACGCACAAGGCGGAGTTTTTTGGTGTGCCCGCCACCAGACGCCCAGTCAGGGTGTGGGGTGTCGCCATTGACCGGCTTGAAGGCGGCAAGATTAAGGACACACGCATCATTATGGATGCTCTCGGATTGATGATGCAGCTTGGCCGATTCCCGCCACCGCAACCGTGGGTTTGAAGCCGCCTGTGGCCTTGAAGATTTCCAATTGTATTGCTGGTGCGGTTGCGCTTTGTTTTTGTTTTCTCTCGATGCGCGATGTTCCGCACAATCCGATTATCCGAAATCCGCTGCCGAGCATGACAGTTCTTTGGGTGCTGGTCGCGTTGATTGTTGTTACCGGTGCGCTGGCGCTGATGCGGAGTTCCCGCAAGACCGCCGGTGCGTCATTTATTGCAAGTGGTCTCGGGATTTTGTTTTCTCTAATTCTGGCCTGTGTGTAACATGTCCAACATCTATTAAACCCGAGCGGTCAACCGGCAAAATGGTTTTCTTGCTGGAAATTTTGCTTTTCCGATTTTGCATCTCAGGAGCGACCGCGCCGACTCGATTCTGATTGGCAACGAGACAGCTGAGCGGCAAGCCAGCCCAGCCCCACGCCTCTAAAGTTGACGGGCTTTCCGCCCCGGCCTAAAGTCGCGGCATGAAGCCGACGCAACCCACGCTCTCGCCGCAGAGCCGACACCGCTCTCGCTCCCAGCGAAAGCCATACTGACTAGGCGGGTCTTAAAGTCGTGAGCACTTCACAACTGAGCACCCAGTCTGCGGCGGCCCGACGCTCGGCAGAAGCCGAGTTGTGCACTCTTATCGCCAAGTTCGCTCCGGCGCATCTACGCCTCGTTGGCGCAATGCGACGGCGGCTGCGAAAGCGCCTGCCCAATGCCCATGAAGTGGTGTATGAATATCAGGACTTCTTCGTCATCAGCTATTCACCAAACGAGCGCGGGTACGAGGGCGTTCTTGCAATCCGCGCGAGCGCGAACGGCGTTAAGCTCTACTTCAATCGTGGTAAGGAACTGTCGGATCCTGCGAACTTGTTGCAGGGGTCCGGCAAACAGACGCGCTTGATTGACGTGGAGACCGCACCCACACTCGCTCGTCCGGCAGTCGCGCGCCTGATCCACGAAGCCATCGCTCGGAGTCGCGTTCCGTTCGCGCCCGCTCGCCGCGGGTCGGTGGTAATACGTTCGACACCGGCCAAGCAGCGTCGGCGGCATCGTTCAACCAGTCGCCGGAGCCTATTGGCCAGCGCCGTTGCTCTTTCGCGGTTCACGTCGCGAGTCGGCGGTGGCTCAGCTACGATAGGCCGCTGACCACGTCATGACACCGACAAACATTCTCGTTGCGATTCCGCTGATGCACGTTTCATCCTCGAAAGCGGCCGAGGATTTCTACTGCGCCAAGCTGGGATTCACCAAGGAATGGGATTATCGACCGGCGGCTCCAGCACTTGACCCTGCATACCTCGGTCTTCAGCGGGACGGCGTTTCGCTGCATCTGTCCTCGTTCTCAGGTGACGGCGTCGCCGGTGGTGTCGCGGCGTTTTACGTCCGGGATGTTGACGCTTTGTTCACGGAGTTCACCTCGCGTGGAGTTACCATCCAGCTCGAGCCTTATGACCAAAGCTGGGGCAACCGAGAGATGTATGTCCGGGATGCTGACGGCAATTCGTTGCGCTTTATCCAGACCAAGCCATGAGCGCAAACACACCGGAGCGGCCTAACTCCCATCAAACCCCAGCGGTCAACTGGCACAATAGTTCCTCTGCGGAAAAGTTTACTTTTCCCTTTTAGCGTCTCGGGAACGATCGCTCCGACGTGATTTCTATCGAAAGCTCGGACGATTGAGCGGTCAGCCGGCTCAGGAACAGGCCTCTAAAGTTGACGCGCACATTGGCCGAGCCTAGAGTCGCGGCACATGAATAAGTTCATGGCCATTCTGTTTGCCCTTCTCACGATTGGCTTCTTCGGTCTTTCAAAACTCGACAGCTATCAGACCCGGAATCAGACTCCACACGGAGAACCGTCCGGCCCAGTTCGCACCGTGGAAATCACCCCAGCCGACAAAAACGGTCACATTGTCTTTGGCATGCTCTGTCTGGTCGCGTGCATTTACTTTCTGGTGAGTATTCGCCACGATTCATCACGGCGAAGCACTACGATGACTCCGCAGGAGGCCAAGGCTATTGCCGAAAGATGGGTGGTTGATACGCGAGGACCGAACTGTGCGGTCCTTACCAGTTCTTGGTTCGAGGATCATTCGTATTTCGTCTTTAAATGGAATTCGCGACGTTACGCGGAAACAATGGATCAGCGGTACTCCCTCCTTGGACCGGGGCCGGCGATAGTTAGAAAGCTAGATGGGCAGGTTTTTGCTTACGGTTCTAATTGGAATTTGGGCTCGCTGGAAAAACTGCTTGAGCGCCAAAGGATTGAGGACGAGCAAGAATTGTTCGTGCGCCAACGTTTCCCGGATTATGATATACGGAAGCGTTACGCGGTCATCGTGCAGGAAATCTATGATCCTGCGCGCCTGCTCGCGTTGCTGGCCTCCTTTGAGTTGCGTTACGTTATTCCTGAGATCGAGACCGGGGTGATCTGGCGGATCGCAAGGAAGTATGATCAGGAATCGCTGCAGCAACGCCTTCGCGCACCACTCCCAATTTGCTTTGGAGGTATCGGTTCACACGAATTGCACGACCTTCTCCTTGCGGATGAGACTGAAAAACTTTGCCAGTTCAGTATTGAGGCATACCAACCGCGGGAAAAGCCAACGTATGATCCTGCGAAAGCGAAACCGGACGACCTGCTTCCCCTATGGTGAGCGGTGCAACCAAAGGACTAAGCCGCACGCGTCATGGGTAGGTTTCTAGGCAGAGATTGCATCTCATTAACGTGGTCAACCATACTCTGCAGCGAACGGCGGCGGGTTGGCGCGGTTGCAGTCGGCGCGTCACGTGGTTGCCGTTGCTGAGTTTTGTTCGTTCGGCGAAAAATTTCCACGGTCCCTTGCCTTGGAAAAGAAAGGCTCTGCTCACATGAAAATCCCCCTACTCAGCTTGGCATTTTTCGCTGGTCTGGTGACCGGCTGCGTCTCACCGGCATCGGGCATCAAGAGCGATCCGGTCACGGCCCTGCGGCAACTGGATCAAGAACGCATTCAAGCGCAGATTGGTGCTGATGCGGCGGCCCTCGATCGCCTCTACGCTGAGGATTTCATCGGCATAGGCTCAAGCGGCACCGTGAGAACCAAGACCCAAGTGATTGCAGATTTTACGTCGGGAAGTTTGAAATTTCAGTCCATCACCGCCGCCGACGTACGCTGGCGCGTCTATAGAGACACGGCGGTGGAGACTGGTCGCTCAACCATGATTGGGCAAGACCGAGGGAAAGCCGTTCCCCGTGACAATCGCTTCACCAGAGTATGGGTAGAGCGGCAACATCGATGGCAGTTGGTGGCGAACCACTATTCGTTGCTGCTGCCCCAGCAATGATATGCCGAACACCTGAAGGAATGTAGTTAACCCTGAGCGTAGTGGCCCACCGCCCCGGCGATGAATAGCTTTAAATTACATATATTTGTCGGTGG
>JANXWY010000336.1 GCA_025350905.1 Verrucomicrobiota bacterium | reverse complement strand
GGCGGTTCAAGACCGCCACCGAACCAGAACTGCGACGCCGAACCAAGCCGTCAGGCGAGTTTCGCGGGTCGCTTGACCATCATGCGCCGTCAGCAATCCGGGAAAATTGAAAACATCGCTTTATTCAGCGTCTCCTTAGTGGTTGTGCCTTGTCCGCACGGCGAGGAAGTTCCGAATCCATGATTGCGGCGGTGCGATAGCCGAGAGCGCAACGCCGAATGCGATCGCGGGTGACGATAGCCAATTCCTTGTCCCCGATGGCCGAGTAGATGGCGCACAGGACGGAGAATTCGCGGTAGGTAATGCCGTGGCCATCCCGAGTGTCAAACAACCAGTCCCTCTTGATTCGCACCTTGGCGTCGCGACCGTGATGTTTTTCGAATTCGGTGATGTGGACATGCAAGGCGTGATGTCGCCTCATGACCGAACCAAGGTGGTTGTAAGTCACGCCTATGATCTTCGCGCCGTAGAGGGTCGCGCGATCCAACCAATTATTCGAGTTGAAGCCTTCGGGCAACTTTCCCAGTTGACGCCACCCGACGAGGAATTCGCGCTGCTGTTCGGCGGTGAGTTTTCGGAATAATTGCGACCCGGCTTCGACGACGCTGTAATCAAGGATTGCATCGAGCCGCGCGTTCACCGTTTGTCCGAATGAAAGTGCGCACAGTGGAAACTGGAAATAGGGATTCTCAACCATGTTCAACCTCGGCGGACCTGACGTTCGGCGAGCCATTCGTTCACGGCAACACGGGGGAATCGCGTCAGCTTGCGGGTCAATTTCACATGCGGCAGTCCGCGAACGAGGAGGTTGTCAATCGTTCGTACGGACACGCAGAGGCGGGCGGCGAGTTGCCGTTTGTTTTCGAAGTCCGGCGCCGGCGTCTGGCTCGCGCCGGCTTCAGGATTTTGATTCGTGCTCATAGTGGTTCACATGCGGACGCGTTCATCGCGCTGCGTGGTGGCACTATGGGGCTGCTTTTCCTGCGGATTTAAGAAAGCGTCCTAGACCAATTTCAAGTATGGGTAAGACAGTGGCAATCAGGGAGGACAGGCTTTCAGGATTGAAGGGGCTGCATCTTGACAGGAAAAATCCGCGCGACTTCATGCGCGATGGCGCGGAAGTGTTCAATGTAGTTCAGGCGTTCTTTCCGCCACTTTTGCAGCCGTTCAATCGGCTGGATTTGCGGTTTGGCTTGCCGGTAAGCGCTTAGGAGCGATTCGTCGTCGCACATCCCAGCGAACAGAAACACGTCCCATTGGAGCGGCGTCCCGTATTTCTCCGGCTCGTGCGCTGGGAGCTTGCCGCTGTCCGGCAGGTGGCTGAGTTTCTCGACAAGCCAGTTGCCCATGCGCCGGGCTTCCATGCGCGAGCGGATGGACTTGGGGAAAGCGAAAACGCGGTAGTGCTTTGCCAGGTCATCGAACCTAATGGCGCGGACCAAATCTTCCTGTTGAAAAGAATGGTTGCTGAAAATGGACATCATGCTCCAGCCCGAAAAAAAGTCCGTCTCGTGCTCACGGGGAGCGTCAATTCGCGTGCCTGTGATCGGATTGGTTGTGCGGCTGTCGAGATAGCGCCAAAGGAAACAGAATTCCCGCTTGAACTGCGGCGGAGCGTCGCGCCAAGGAGTATCCAAGGTGAACCTACGCCCGTCCGTGAAGTATTCACGCCATTCCTGCACTGGATCAACTTTGCTACAAAAACGCGGGTCGTCACTGGTTTGAAGTTGGAGGTGCGGGCCACGTCGCCACGGACGCCCACAGCCGTTAGCCACGCTTTGGGCGTCCTGGTCGCCGTGCGCTTCAAAAGTTCGCCAGTGCGCTTTGTCGTTCGGGTCCGCAGTCACCCCCTCCTGAAGTTTCACGGTTACGAGCGGAGCGGAGGCTCTGCCAGTCAAATCCAGATTGGCAGGAATGGCGACGTGATGGATTTCAAATAAAGGCTCTGGCACAAGCCATTGAATCGCAGCACCAGCAAAACCATGAATTTCGCCGAGGCGATCCACCATCGCCGAGGCGGTTTCGCGCGGATGGCGTTGTCGGCTGTCATGCTCCACGCGGGGCCGTTTGTCGAGGGCTTCGAGCCGCGCGACTGCTTTCGTGAAATGGTCGTTACGGCGGATCAATTCCCAAATCTTCGCTGGGGTTTGCTCGTTCGCACCGAGCGAGCAAGGGTTGTGCGGGTGTTGTGGCGCATGAGCCATAAATCACAATCCGATATTACCCGGGAGCGTGGCGAACGCAATCTGCGCCTCGGCTGCTCAATCCTTGTGGCCGGCGTCCTGACTGAAACCATTGACGCGGAAATTGCGGGCGAGGAAGGTGTCCACTTCAGCTTTGGGGAAGCGGACGATTCGTGGAGTGAGTTTGATGAAGGGCAGGCGGCGTTGCCGCATCAGGTTGTCAATGGTCCGGCGGCTGACGTTCAATCGTCGGGCGACTTGTGACTTGGTTTCGTAATCCGGCAATGCGGCGATTTCATTCGATTCGGGGTTCATGCTCGCACCTCATTTTTGGCGAGCACTCTGACACAAGCTTAGTTGGCGAAGATGTATCACATACATCAAATGGCTTCACCTGATGATGCCACAGGTTCACACGCGGAAACCTAAAGGCAAAAACCCGGGAGGCGGCGGGCGGGTCAATTTGGAGCACAGAAGGGTGACGGGGCGAGCAAGAGATTGACGCGACCGCCGCCGACCCACCATTAAGCCGGTTTCCGCGCGTCATGTCCCCGGACTGGTCGTGGACTGAACGCGGCCTCTGTTTGACCGTGGACGATGCGCGACTGCGGGCTGATTGCGGTCGCGGAATGTTCGCGGATAGGGACAGTTCCCGGACACGGCTGCGGTCGCGGACGGGACACGATTACGGACTGACTGCGGACTGGGCGCGGGCATGAACTGCCCAAGGCCATGTCGGCCAGGATGGATTATTGCGTGGAGATTCCGCGTCCAATCCGCGACCATTTCGCGGACGCAGAATCCTTAGCCAGCTAAGGGGTAAGGCTTGCCTTGGGTAAGTCTGCGAGATTTCAACCGCTGATCGTGGCCGTCGCAGGCATCATGCGTTGGCGGCTATTTGCAGGGGGATGACGTTTTCGGCCTGCTTGGGCGGACACACACCGAACCATTTCGCGGCTTCGGCCTCCGTGACAAGCTGCCGGTAGTTTGCAAAAATCAGCTTGGGGCTGTTGCCTGCTTCCAGTGCCACTTGCGCTGCGTTCTTTATCATTGCCAGCCGATAGGAACAAAAGCTGTGGCGAAGTGCGTTGTGCTTCCAGACAAATTTAGGGATCAAGGAAGAGCTTTTACCTGTGGCCTGGGCTACTGCTTTGCGTTGCTCATTCACCGCAGCCGCAACTTTGGAAAATTGATTCCACCAACTGTCGAAGTCCGTCAATTTGCCTGAGGGTTTCGCGTAGGGGGCAAGGCATTCGGCAAGATTGTCCGTGATGGGTGCCAATCTGCGCGCGGCGGTCTTAGCTTTGCTCGCTTTAATTTCGATATGCCGTTCCACCAGGTTGATTTCACTCCAATCCAAGCGCCGAATCTCGGCGGTCCTCAAACCGGCAAAACCTCCAATCGCCAGCCAAGGCAACATCTCGGGCCGCGCCGCTGCCAGGATTTCGCGCATTTCTCCGGGCGTGAAAATCTCGATCTCGCCAGTATCCTCCTTTTGCTGCTGGACGGCTTCAATTTCCTCCACGGCCTCTTTGGGCAGATACTTGCGTTTGATGCAGAAGCGGAATAGCGCGGAAATGACCGCGAGATAGTTTCGCTTGGTTCGCCCGCCGGCCTTCATGCCGTCCAGCCACGTTTGCAGCATCGTTCCGGAGACACCG
>JANXWY010000152.1 GCA_025350905.1 Verrucomicrobiota bacterium | reverse complement strand
GCAGTCTAGGGACAGGCCCGGGGGAAAACAAACCTTCTTGTTTTTCCAGCCGGAGCGCCTGATGATGCCCCAAGAATCTATGCCCATGCACAAGTCCATCTGGCAGCGGCTGAACACGACCCGGGTCATCCTGATCGCTTTGCTGATCGTGGCAAGCGGCCTGGCCTGGTGGATTGAGCGCACGCGCTCGGAAGGCCTGCACATCCGGGACCAGCTCGCGCGCGACACCACGCAACTGCAATACTATTTCCTCGAGATGAACGATGCGTTGCGCTCCCTGCTCTCCAATCCCAAGAGCCGGACCGATAAGCAGCGGTTAGAGGTGGCCGAAAGAAAATTGAAGGAGCTCCTGGATGACCTGCAGAACGATCCGGATTTTATTAACGAGCCGAGAATAACCAAACCGCTGAAAACCCTGAGCGAATGGGTGGCGGTGATACTCGATCCATTTCAAGCCAAGGTGTTGGAAGAATTCGGCGCCGACCCGGCCGTGGGACGGGATACCTTCGCCAAAGCCCAGTCGGAAACCGCCCGCCAACGCAATGACCTGTTGAAGGAATTCAGCCAGAAGGCGCACAGCGTCGGCCAGCAGGCCTTGAATCGAAGCCAATATGCCGCGGTCCTCGCTTGTGCCGGAATGGGCGTGGTGCTCCTCGGGGCCGTTCTTGTCATGCGTTCACAGTCCACCGCCGTCACCATCCCCCTCAATCATTTGGTGGCCGCCATCGAGTTGATGCGGAACGGCGATTTCACCAAGCGCCTCAATCTCCAGCGCAAAGACGAGTTCGGCGTCCTGGCCGATGGGCTGAACCGCCTCGCCGATGATCTCTCCATGCTCGTCGGTCAGGTGCAACAGTCCGGGGTCCAGGTGAACATCACCGCCACCCAGATTGCCGCCACCGCCAAGGAACAGCAAAGCACGACGACGGAGATTGCCGCCACCACGGCCGAGATCGGCGCCACTTCCAAGCAAATTTCCGCCACCTCCAAGGAACTGGACAAGACCATGAACGAGGTGGGCGATGTGGCCCAAGACACCGCCGAACTCGCCAGCAGCGGCCAGACCGGCATCGGCCGCATGGAAAGCACGATGCGCAAGATCATGGACGCCTCCAGCGCGATCACCGGCAAACTCGCCATCTTGAACGAGAAAACCGCCAACATTAACACGGTCGTCACCACCATCACGAAAGTGGCGGATCAGACCAATCTGCTCTCCCTCAACGCCGCCATCGAAGCCGAGAAAGCCGGCGAGTATGGGCTGGGTTTCGCCGTGGTCGCCATGGAAATCCGCCGGCTGGCCGATCAAACCGCAGTCGCCACCTACGACATTGAGAAAATGGTGAAAGAAATGCAGTCGGCCGTCACCGCCGGGGTGATGGGCATGGACAAGTTTTCCGAGGAAGTGCGCCGGGGCGTGGAAGAAATCCGGCAGGTCAGCGGGCTCCTGGCGCAGATCATTCATCAAGTGCAGACGCTCACGCCGCGCTTCGCGACCGTCAGCGAAGGCATGCATGCCCAATCCACCGGCGCCCAACAGATCAGCGAGACGCTCATTCAGTTGAGTGAAGCGGCCCATCAAACCGCCGATTCGCTGCGCGATTCCAACCTGGCCATTGAGCAGTTGAACGAAGCCGCGCGCGGGCTGCAAGTCGGTGTCGCCCGCTTTAAGCTGGAGACCAAGTAGCATGCGGCCCGTTCGCCTCTTCCCTGCCCCCGCCTCACGCATGGGTCAAACGGGGGTGGAGAGTTGAAGGGGGTGGGCAGACTAGAATTTAGACCATGCTTTTCATGCTCTTTCAACTCGGCAAAAACCGGTACGCGCTCGAAGCCAGCCGCGTCGTGGAGGTGGTGCCGCTGCTCGAATTGAAGCCCTTTCCGCAGTCGCCGCGGGGTGTGGCCGGCTTTTTTGTCTATCGCGGCCAACCGGTGCTGGCGCTCGACTTGTGTGAACTTACCTTGGGTCGCCCAGCCCGCGAACAGCTCAGCACGCGCATCCTCATTGTCCAGCACCACAAAGCGACCGGGGAAAAACAGTTGATTGGTTTGATCGCCGAGCGCGCGACCGGTACGTTGCGGAGAGAAGCTAAGGATTTCGTCGACGCCGGAGTGACGCTGGCTTCGCCGCCCTTGCTCGGGCCGGTACTGATGGACGACCAGGGTGTCATTCAACTCCTGGACGCGCAGAAACTTCTGGATGCGGGCGGCCCCCAACTCCGATTAACCCATTCCGTGGAGGCCGGTGATGAGACACATTGAGGCCCTGCTCCGCCGCCACATCGGCCTCGATGCGGCCTCCGTCGGCTCGGCACTGATCGAGCGCGCCGTCCGGCTGCGCATGCGCGAATATGGGCTCGAAAAGCCGGACACTTATCGTGACTTGCTCGCCACCTCCCGCGAGGAATTGATGCAATTGATCGAAGCGGTGGTCGTCACCGAAACCTGGTTTTTTCGGGATCGCCAATCTTTTAACATCTTTACCCAATTGGCGCTGGAGGACTGGTGGCCGCGCCATCCGGCGGGCACGCTGCGGGTGCTCAGCCTCCCCTGCTCGTCCGGCGAAGAGCCCTATTCGTTGGCGATGGCGTTGCTGGATGCGGGATCATCGGATCTGAATTTCTCCATCGATGCGCTCGATATTTCCGCCCTCGCCCTCGCCCGCGCCGAACGGGCGGTGTATGGGAAGAATTCTTTTCGCGGGCGCGAGCTCGCCTTTCGTGATCGCCACTTTCGGCTCACGAAGGAAGGCTACGCCCTCAGTGCCCGCGTGCGCCGGAATGTCAAATTCGAGCGCGGCAACCTGCTCGACGACGGTTTCCTCGCCGAGCGTCCACCGTACGATTTCATCTTCTGCCGAAATCTGTTGATCTACTTTGACTCCGCCACGCAAGTTCTCGCGCTGGACCGACTCCAGCAACTGCTCGCGGATGACGGGATTTTGTTCGTCGGTCCGGCCGAATTGCCCGCGGTGGTGGCTCGAGGCTTGGTCAGTGCCGGCCTGCCCATGGCTTTCGCCTGCCACAAAGCGGGCGGCCGAACGCAGCCAGCGCCAGTTCGAAGTCTCAAGTCGGACGTCGGGGAAAAATCGCCGCCCCCCAAACTCAGCCGCGAAACGTCAGCCGCAATCCCGGAGCCCCTGGAAGTCGCCCGCCAGCACGCGGACGCCGGTCGCCTCGCCGAAGCCGCCGCGATCTGCGAGGCGCAGCTCGCCAGCGCCGGCCCGTCCGCCCAGGCTTATTACCTCCTGGGCCTGGTCAAAGACGCCGGCAACGATCCGGAGGCGATCACCTATTATCGCAAGGCGCTTTATCTCGAGCCCAATTATTATGAAGCCCTGGTCCAAATTGCGCTGGTGTTGAAAAAAACGGGCGCCGTGGACGCCGCCCGCCTCTACCAACGCCGCGCGGAACGCGCCCATTCCCGAACGTGAGCCACCCCGAACCCAGCGCGAATCCGACCACCTTTACGGACGTCACCGTGACGGTCCCGTATGACCGCGAGCTCGCCCTGCACGATTGTTGGAATCAGATCGGGGTGAGTGGCAACCAGTCCTGCCGCGAACTGCCCCGGCACATTCATTGCCACAATTGTCCCGTGTATTCCGCCGCCGCCGCCCGGTTGCTCGATCAGCCGCTTCGCGCCGAAGACCGCCGGGCCTGGACGGAACTTTACGCCCACGAGAAACGACTCAGCGCGCCGGCGAAAACTTCCGCGCTTCTCTTCCGGCTCGGCGCCGAATGGCTGGCGCTCCCGACCAGCGCCTTTCAGGAAATCGCCGAACGCCGGGTGTTGCACAGCCTGCCGCATCGCCGCCTAGGCATCGTGCTCGGCCTCGTCAACGTGCGCGGCGAACTGCTCCTCTGCGCCTCCCTCGCCCGCCTGCTCGGCCTCGAAACCTCCCCGCCGGCAAAGCGATTGCGCACCAGCTTCGATCGCCTGCTCGTCGCAGATTGGGAGGGGCAACGGTTCACGTTTCCCGTGGATGAAGTTCACGGCGTACATCGTTTTCACCAGGCCGACCTGCGCGAGCCGCCCGCCACCGTCGCCCGCTCCAGCCTGGCCTGTGCCCGCGGGGTTTTTCCCTGGCGCAACTTTGCCGTTGGCCTGCTGGATACCGACGCCGTGTTCGCCGCCTTCAACCGGAATCTGTCGTGAATAAAATCCTGCACGCCAATCCCCGCGACCTGTCGATGCAGGAATTGTTTCGCGTGGAGGCGAAAAACCAGACGGCGCTCCTCACGAACGGCCTGCTGGAACTGGAACGCACCCCCGCCGGGCCCGAGCAACTCGAAGCGCTCATGCGCGCCGCGCACTCCCTCAAGGGGGCGGCCCGCATTGTGAATCTGCTCCCCGCCGAGCACATCGCCCACGCCATGGAGGATTGCTTCGTGGCGGCGCAGCAGGGCCGGCTCCACTTGGGTGAAGCCCACATCGACGCCCTGCTGGACGGAGTGGATTGGCTCGTGACCATCGCCCAACACGACGAAAACTCCCTCCCGCAATGGCAAGCGGTCCAGGGCGCGGCCTGTGAAGCCTGGCTGACCAAGCTCCGAACCTTGTTGACCGCACCGGATTCATCGCCCGCCGCCAACCCGGAAACCAATGCTACTGCCGGGGCCGCGCTGGAGACCGTCCCGGAACGCAAACCAACGGTCGCCGCCCAACCCGAGCCCGTGGACCGCGTCCTGCACCTGACCGCCGAGAATTTGAATCGCCTGCTGGGGCTCGCCGGGGAGGCGCTCGTCGAGTCACGCTGGTTGCGGCCCTTCGCGGAATCCTTGCATCGACTCAAACGGATGCAGACGGATTTGGAGCGCACGCTGGATGGTTTGCGCCAGGCGATGGAGGGCGAAAACTTGACGGAGCCGGTGCAGGAACAGGTCGCCGGATTGCTCCGGCAGGTCGCCGAGGCGCAACACTTTTTCAACGCCCGTTTGCAGGAGTTGGATTTATATGAACGGCGGACGGCCAACCTCTCCAATCAGCTTTATCTCGAAGTCTTGCGCACGCGCATGCGACCGTTTGGCGACGGGGTCCAGCGCTTTCCCCGCATGGTGCGGGACCTCGCCCAGACGCTGGGCAAACGCGTCCACCTGGAAATCAAAGGCGAAGGCACGCAAGTGGATCGGGACATTTTGGGTCACCTCGAAGCCCCGCTGGCGCACCTGCTCCGCAATGCCGTGGACCATGGCTGCGAATCTCCCGCCGCCCGCCAGCGCGCGGGCAAACCGCCCGAAGCCGTCATTTGCATCGAAGCCCGACACCATGCCGGCATGTTACAGGTGATTGTGTCCGACGACGGGGTGGGCCTGGACGTCGAGCGGGTGCGGAGCGTGATCGCGGACCGGAAACTGACCACTCCGGCCGTGGCGAAAAGAATGAACGAGGGCGAACTGTTGCAATTCCTGTTTCTCCCGGGTTTCACAATGAAGGATTCGGTCACGGAGATTTCCGGCCGCGGCGTGGGCCTGGACGTGGTGCAAAACATGGTCCGCAGCGTCCGCGGCACCGCCCGGTTGACGACCCAGCCCGGGCAGGGTCTGCGCATTCAATTGCAGTTGCCGCTCACGCTTTCCGTCCTCCGCACGTTGTTGGTCGAGATCGGCGGCGAGCCCTACGCGTTTCCGCTCGCCCAGATCGACAGCACCCTCAAACTCGCGCACCACCGGATCGAAATTCTCGAAGGCCGCCACCACTTCCGACTCGCGGACCAACACGTCGGGCTCCTCGCCGCGCATCAGGTATTCGCGTGTCCCGAGGTAATCAACCCGGGGGCGGAGCTGTCCATCGTGGTCGTCGGCGAGCGCAGCGCCCGCTACGGGTTGGTGGTGGATCGCTTCCTCGGGGAGCGCGAACTGATCGTGCAACCGCTCGATCCGCGCCTGGGCAAGGTCAAGGACATCAGTGCCGCAGCGTTGATGGAAGACGGGGCCCCGGTGTTGATCGTGGATGTGGATGACATGCTGCGCTCCATCGAAAAACTCGCGGCCACCGGCACCCTGGAGTTTGTAGGCCAGGGCACCTTGACCGCCACTCTCTCGCCGCGCAAACGCGTGCTGGTGGTGGATGATTCGCTCACGGTCCGGGAGTTGGAACGAAAATTACTCGAAGGCGCCGGCTACACGACCGAGGTGGCGGTGGACGGCATGGACGGCTGGAACGCGGTACGCGCCGGCGGGTTTGATTTGATCATTACCGACGTCGATATGCCGCGGCTCGACGGCATTGAACTCGCCACCCTGATCAAACAAGATCCACAGCTGAAAGCGCTGCCCGTGATGATCGTTTCCTACAAGGACCGCGAGGAGGATCGGCGGCGGGGGCTGGAAGCCGGCGCAGATTATTATTTGACCAAGGGCAGTTTTCATGATGAGACCCTGTTGCGCGCCGTGGTGGATTTGATTGGCGAAGCGGACCCATGAGAATCGGCATTGTCAACGACACGGAGCAGACCGCGGAAGCGATCCGCCGGGTGATCCTGCGGAGCGGCAAGCATGACGTGGCGTGGATCGCCCACAGTGGGGCGGCGGCGGTCGCGCGCTGTCAACGCGACCGACCGCATCTGGTGTTGATGGACCTGTTCATGCCGGGGATGGACGGCGTGGAGGCGACCCGTCGCATCATGACTGCCACGCCGTGCGCCATCATTGTCGCCACCGCGAAGGTGGGGGAACACATGGGGAAGGTTTTTGAAGCGATGGGGGCGGGCGCGCTCGACGCGGTGAGCCTGCCGGCTTTTAGCGGGACGGACCCGCGGGAGAGCGCCAAGCCCCTGCTCGCAAAAATCGAGACCATCAACCGCTTGCTGGGCCTCGACCGCCGCAAAAATCTCCCGCCCGCGCCCAAGCCGGTCGAGCACAACCTGCTGGTCGCCATTGGCGCCAGCGCGGGCGGGCCGACGGCTGTAGCGACGATCCTGGCCGCGCTGCCCGCCCGCTTTCCCGGCGCGGTCGTCATCGTGCAACACATGGACAAACAATTTGCCCCGGGCCTGGCCGCGTGGTTCAACTCCCGCGCCAAACTTCCGGTGTCCGTGGCGGAAGAAGGCGATCGCATTGAACCCGGCGCGATCTACCTCGCCGGCCGCAACCTGCACTTGATTTTATCCGGCCCGCGCCGGCTAGGTTACACCGCCCTGCCCACTGATGCCTGCTATTGTCCGTCCGTGGACGTATTTTTCGCAAGCGTGGCCCACCAGTGGCGGGGCGCGGTCGTCGGCGTGTTGCTGACGGGCATGGGCCGCGACGGAGCGGAAGGCCTTCGGACGTTACGCGCCGCCGGTCATCACACCATTGCGCAGGATAAAAACACCAGCGCCGTCTACGGCATGCCCAAAGCCGCCGCCGCGCTGGAGGCGGCGAAGGACATTTTAGCGCTGGACAAAATCGCTCCCCGCCTCACGAATATAGCCAGATCGAAATAACCACCATGGCCGACGAACGACCCAACGCGATGCTGCCGGACTCCGCCGGACCGGCCCCCCAACCCTCCGAGTATCATGTGATGGTGCTGCTCGTGGACGACCAGGCGATGGTCTGCGAAGCCATCCGGCGCGCGCTCGCCAG
>JANXWY010000320.1 GCA_025350905.1 Verrucomicrobiota bacterium | reverse complement strand
GCGTGGCAGTTCTCGGCAATCCAGATGGTGCTGCCGTCCTTGCGGAAAATCTGCGACTCGAACCCGGTGATCGTGTCGTGTTCCTCCATGGTGCGCTTGAACTCCGCGCGCCGGCCCGGGGCCACGTACAATCGCCGCCCGATGTCCGTGACATGGCCCATGAGATCCTCCGGCGAGTCATAGCCATAAATGCGGGCGAGGGCCGAGTTGGCCATCAGGTAATGGCCTTCGGGCGTGGTCTGAAACACGCCCTCGACCAGGTGGTCAAAAATCCCGTGATACTTTTCCTCGGCCATTTGCAAGGCCCGATCCGCCTCGTGGCGTTCGATCGTGTAATGAATCGACCGCCGCAACCAGCTGGGGTTGATGTCGTTCTTGACCAGATAATCCTGCGCGCCGGCGTGTACCGCCTCGACGGCAATGGCTTCGTCCTCGGTCGCGCCCACCACTATGATCGGCACCTGCGGGGCGGTCGCTTGTAACACGGCGATGTTGACCAGTCCGGCCCCGTCCGGGAGAAAAAACTCCAGCAGGATCACGCCGAACGGCTCCTGCGCCAATCGGGCCAGTCCTTCCGCGAGCGTGGCGGCCACCACCACGCTGCCAGCTGTCGCCCGGGCCTGATCAAGCATGCCGCTGATCGCGCGGGCAAAGGCTTCATCGTGCTCGATGAACAGGACCCGCAAGGCATGACGCCGGGAGATGAGTTCTGTGTCGCGTTCCACCATAATAATCAAGCGCTGCATCCGTCGGTCATTTCATGAAAAATGACAGGCCCGCTTCGGGCCCGCAAGCGGATTGGTAAGTGGGTCGGGGGCGTGTTTCAGACCACGCCTGAAGGACATTACCTGATGGCCAACTCAGCCCTCGCGCATATTTACGGCTACGCTTCGCCGGAAGATCTCATGGCCAACGTCCGGGACATCGCGCGCCGGTTATACGTGGCCCCGGGGCGGCGCACGGAGTTCAAACGCATCATGGAGGAGCATGACACGATCACCGGATTCGAGTCGCAGATTTATCGCAAGGACGGGAGCACGATCTGGATTGCCGAAAACTGCCACGCCATCCGGGATGCGCGGGGACGGCTGCTCCATTACGAAGGCACGGTGGAAGACATCACGCTGCGGCGACTGGCGGAGGAGCGCGTGCGCAATTCCGAGGCCCTGTATCATTCGCTGGTCGAGACGCTGCCGCAGAACATTTTCCGCAAGGACGTGCACAGCCGGTTCACTTTCGCCAACCAGCAGTTTTGCCAGGCCCTGGGCCGCCCCCTCGAGGAAGTCATTGGGAAAAGTGACGCCGATTTTTTCCCCGCCGAACTCGCGGCCAAGTACCGGCTGGACGATCAACGGATCATGGCCACGGGCTGTCCCTTCGAAACGGTGGAGGAAAATCGCCGGGCCGACGGGGACAAAAGCTACGTGCAGGTGGTCAAGACCCCGCTCCACGATACCAATGGAAATGTGATTGGCTTGCAGGGGATCTTTTGGGACATCACCGCGCAGAAGGTGGCCGATGAGCGCATCCGTCAGGCCAACGCCGAGCTCGCGCGCAGCCGGGAGGAATTGCGCGTGAAGAACGACCAGATGGAGGAAGATTTGAATATGGCGCGGGAGATCCAGGTCACGATGCTCCCCCAGCAGTATCCGGTGTTGCCGCGCGGCGCCGCCCCCGCCGAGGGTGCGTTCCAGTTTACGCACCGCTATCAGCCCAGCGGCACGGTCGGGGGCGATTTTTTCAGCATCAGCGCGCTGTCCGAAACGGAAGTGGCGGTATTCATTTGCGACGTGGCGGGCCACGGGGTCCGTTCCGCGCTCATCACCGCCATGATTCGCGCGCTGGTCGAGGAACTGCGTCCGCTCGCCCACGACCCGGGCCGGTTCATGACCAAGCTGAACTCCGATTTGTTTGCGATCCTGAAACACGCCGGCTCGCCCGTGTTGACCACGGCCTTCTATCTCGTGGCGGATGCCACCACCGGCCAAATGCGCTACGCCAATGCCGGGCATCCCAAGCCGCTGCTGCTGCGCCGCGCGGAGGGGCAGGTCGAATCCCTGAAAAGCGCCGTGAAGAAAAGTCAACCGGCCCTCGGTTTGTTTGAAAACGCGCCGTATGAAAGCTCCGCGGTTCGGCTCGCGCCCCATGACTTGCTCATGCTGTTCACCGATGGACTATTCGAAGTCCATGCGCCAGATGACCAGCTGTACACGCAGGAGATGCTGGCCACCGCCTGCGCCCGGCTCCAACATTCGCCCGCGCCGCAGTTGTTCGATGCGCTCCTGCGCGAGATTCGTGAGTACGCCGCCGACCATACTTTTGATGATGATGTTTGCATCGTGGGCCTGGAATACCGCGGGAGCCCTCCGATCAAGTTGGGATAAGCTTCCGCCAAGAAAAGACTGGCGTCCGGCCCGCCGGGGGAGTTTATTGGCGGCAGACCGGAGTAACGATGACAACCGTTAGACAACCGTCAACCAGGAGAACAGCCCATGGAATTGCATCATCCCATCTTGCGTGAATTCCCGGAACACCGCGACACGATCAAACGCTTGCAACGTAGCGATGACCATTTTCGCAACCTCTATGACGAATATCACCGGCTGGACGACGAGGTTTATCGCATCGAGGAAGAAATTGACTTCGCCACCGACCAGGAAATCGAGGAACGGAAGATGCGCCGGGCGAAGCTAAAGGATTACATTTACCATCTCATCAAGCACGCGCCCGCAGCTCACCCCGCAAGTTAGGCGGCGCAAGTGGGTCCGCTCCGCATAAGCGACGGCACGCCAGTTGGAGAATTTCCCGCCAAAATTGCGCCGCAGGTTCGCCGGCGCTTTTCGGAAACGATTTACGATCCCGGCAACGCGGCCAGAGCCAGTGGGAAGATCGATTGCGCTTTGCCTCCCCGAGGGAGTCGCCGGATGTACGAACCGACCGTCCTCAGTTGCTGAAGACGAAGCTCGTTCCGCGGTGGAGTCTTCGACTTTTGCGAGTGCGGGAGAAAGTCGCCTACTCCACCGAAGGACCGATCGCCCCGGCCTGCCGGTGGAACGGTTGGCCTGTAGGTGCGGTAACCGGACCGCCGGTTTCAATACAATTATGGGATTGGCGGTAAACTTCTCAATCAACTCGACAGACCGGGTTCCCCTTTTACCCTGCGCACGTGCTCATCGCATTTCACAAACCTTACGGCGTGCTGTCCCAGTTCACGGCGGATGGCTCGCAAAACCGGTCGCTGGCCGAATTTGGATTTCCGCAGCAGGTCTACCCGGTCGGCCGCCTCGACGCGGACTCCGAAGGCTTGCTGCTCTTGAGCGATGAACCGGAGTGGAACGCGCGAATTCTGGCGCCGCGTAACGCCCACGAGCGGGAATACTGGGTGCAGGTTGAGCGCATTCCCACAACGGAAGCCTTGGCGCAACTCGCGGCTGGGGTGCTGGTCCAAGGCCGCAAAACTTTACGGAGCCGCGCGTGGTTGCTGGAACCGCAACCGCAAATTGCAGTCGACGACTTGGCGAGACTCCAACTTGCCGCGAAAACGGCGGAAATCCTACCTACGGCCGGCCAGGCTGGGTTCCGCCGTACTTCCAACGCCCTCGCTAGCGCATTGGCCGCGGTGGGCGGTGTCCCCACGCAAATCCCACCGCGCCAGCCGCCCATTCGCTTTCGCAAAAACGTGCCCGACTGCTGGCTCGGCCTCGAACTAATTGAAGGCAAGAACCGTCAGGTGCGCCGCATGACCGCCGCCATCGGACACCCAACGCTGCGCCTGCTCCGCGTGCGGATTGGGGGATTAACCCTGGGCCAGCTGCGCCCCGGCGAGTGGCATCGGCTAACGCCAACCGAGCGAAACCTGGCCGCGGGAATATGAAGCTGCCGGACGAACGCCGGCGCAACGCCACGCGATCGGGCAGCATTCGCCTCCCCTCTCAGCGGCGGTCGCGCTCGGCACCGTGTGGTCCGTGGCCGATCGCAGCGAACACTTTGCGCGGTTTATTCGTCCCAGACCAACGCCTGGCGTCGTGGGTGCCGCGGCCCGCGACCGCATTGCCGCCTCCGCCACACGCGGATTTGACAACGGGCCCGTTCCAGCTAGTTTTCACGAAATGAAAACCATCTTAATACTCGCTTCGCTGATGCTTATGACCGCCATCACTGCCTCCGCTGAATCCATCTACAATCTCAAACTCAAGGATATCGACGGGAAGGACACTTCGTTGGATGCTTACAAAGGGAAAGTGCTGCTGATCGTGAATGTCGCCTCCAAGTGCGGTTACACCAAACAATACACCGCCCTCGAGGCCATCCAACAGAAGTTCCAAAAGCAGGGCTTTACCGTGCTGGGTTTTCCCTGCAACCAGTTCGGCGGGCAGGAGCCCGGCAGCAATGCGGAGATCAAACAATTCTGCTCCAGCAAGTTCAACGTCACTTTTCCCCTGTTCGACAAAATTGACGTCAACGGCGACCAGCGGTCGCCCCTCTACACCGCCCTCGCCGGCAAGAGCTCACCGTTTCCCGGCGACATCAAGTGGAACTTCGGCAAATTTCTCATCGGCAAGGATGGCAAAATCCTCAAACGTTTTGGATCCAGCGACACCCCCGACTCGCCGGAAGTGACCGCCGCCATCGAGGCCGCGCTCGCGGCAAAGTAAAGTAGCCGACCATTCCTATCCCAACCCCGCGGCGACGGAAGACCGTAAATAAAGAGCGCGGACCAAGCGGTCCGCGCTCTGAAACTTTTAACCGCTCCTCCTTCCGGTTAATACTCCCGCTTCGTGACGATACCAGGCTGCGGCACGGGGTATCTTCCATTCTTATCGGGCATGACCGGCGCGGGCGAGTCCATCGTGAAATGCTCGATCCCCGGCGCCATTTCAAACTCGCAGTTGAGCATCTCGTCATAAGTGACCTCCTGACCCGTGTGCGCGGCCATGCGGCCCATTGAGGTCACGGTGCTCACGATCACTCCGCGCTCGACCTCGTTGTAGGGCTGGTCGTTGCGGATGGCATCCATCAAATCGTTCCACTCATTCTGGTACCAATTATCCTCGCCCGGAGGAGTCTGCGATGTCCAGACTCGGTCCGCACTCTTCGGTGTCTGACCTTTGAAAATACTGGAGGGCCCTCCGCAATCGCCACTCTTGGCAACGATCGCACTGCCTTTCGTGCCGTGAATGTAACTCGAAAAGTTGTCGTAGCAGCCGGTAATGCAACGCCCGTCGAAATAAAACTTAGTACCGTCGGGGAAGGTGTACTCCACCGAGTAGGTATCGAAATTCTGATCCACGTAGGGAATGCCTTCGGGGCTGTTGCGGTATTCCCGGCCACCCAAGGCCTGGGCCTTGACGGGCCAGGCGTTTTTCATCCAGCTCAGGTGGTCAATAATGTGAATGTAAAAGTCGCTGAAGTTGCCACCGCTGGCCCAGATAAAACTGTGAAAGCGCTGAATCTGATACATGAGATCACTGATCCCCTCCGGCTTGGGCAGGGAGTTGAAATAGGCCGCCGGTCCATGCATCCGGTAACCGCGCGCGAGAATGATGTCGCCAATTTCACCATTGTGGACCCGCTCGGCCAGTTGTTGCAGGTGCCGCGCGTGGCGCGAGTTTAATCCGACGCCGACTTTAAGATTTTTGGCCTTGGCGGCTTCGCCGAGCTTCAGCATGCGCCGGCTGCTGGGACCATCCGGCGTCAACGGTTTTTCCATGAAGACATTCAAGCCCTTTTCAATGGCGTACGTAAAATGCACCCAACGAAACGCGCAAGGGGTCGTGAGGATCACAATATCGCCGGGCTTGAGACTGTCCATCGCCTTCATGTAGCCATCAAAGCCGAGGAACCTCCGGTCCGCGGGCACATCCACCTGTGTGGCAAAGCGCTGTTTGATGGCACTGTACTTCGATTCGAGTCGCTCCGAAAACACATCGGCCATGGCCACCAACTTCGTGCCCCCGCCCTTGACCGAGAGCGCGTTCACTGCGGCATCCGTGCCGCGCCCCCCGCATCCGACCAGCGCAACTTGAATGGTGCTATTGGGCGCCGCGTGGACGTGGGGCAACGCCACGCCGGCGAGGGCGGAGGCGGCCGCGAAAGTGCTGGTTTGTTTGATAAATTCACGACGCGAGGTTGGGGGAGGATTATTTTTCACGAAAAAATTTTCTGCGGTTCAGCCGTGACTGTCAACGATAAAAACAACAGGCCACGGCTCCAACCGGAACCCCCCGATTGCACGAGCACCTTACCGAGCTTGCTGCCACTTCTGCTGGCAGGGGGCGACGGTCGCGCTGCCGGTTCACGGCACAAGTGTCGAGCCAGTACAGAATCCCGCTTTCCTTGCATAGAATGAAACTGCCGGACGGATTCGAATTCCGCCCGGGAGCCGCTCCTGCGTATTCCGGGGGCTGTCGGACACTGATTCCAATTTCTGTCGGACAGCGTTCCGATTTGAGCCGGACACCGTTCCGATTCATATCGGACAGTGTTCCGGGCTGAGGTCGGACAGTTTTTGGGCCACATTGGAATGGTGTCCGACGGGTCCGGAATGCTGTCCGACAGAGCCCGGAATCTCGGTGGCGGAGGAGTGGAGCGACGCTGGAATAAGTGTCAGGGTGACCGTTCGATTCAGATGAATCGGGAAAGATACCCCATGGCACGAACCAAATTAACTATGCGTCAAATTCACGAGCTCCTCCGGCTCAAACATCAAAA
>JANXWY010000211.1 GCA_025350905.1 Verrucomicrobiota bacterium | reverse complement strand
GACCTGAACTGGTCGTGTGTCGAAGCCGCCGCCGCCCGTGACATGGGCGTGTTCATCATCAGCCCGAACGACAAGGGCGGGAAACTTTATGCGCCGCCCCCGAAGCTGGTGCAACTTTGCGCCCCGCTCCCGCCGATGCAGTTCAACGACCTCTACTGCCTGGCGCGCCCGCAGGTTCATACCCTCAGTTGCGGCGTCGCCCAGCCGGCGGATTTCGACGAGCACATCGCCGCACTGAAATTTTACGACCAGATTCCCGCGACCATCGCGCCCATTGAAAAACGGTTGCGCGAGGAAATGCTTCGCACGCTCGGCGCGGACTGGTGCGCGCGCTGGTTCGAGGGATTGCCGCATTACGTGGATGTACCCGGGGAGATCAACGTGACGGAAATTCTGCGCCTGTGGACGTATGCAAAATCCCTCGACCTCGTCGCGTGGGGCAAAATGCGTTACAACCTGCTCGGCCAGGCGGAACACTGGTTTCCCGGTGAGAACGCCGCGCGCCTGGGCGAACTAAAACTGGCCGCGGCGCTGGCCGCCAGTCCCTTCGCGGAAAAAATTCCAGCCATCCTCGCAGAATCCCACCGGCTGCTCTACGAAGCCCCGGTCAAGCGCCTGAGCCAAAGCTGACGCTGCTGGACGAATTGCCGGAGCGGGCAGCCCGGCCGACCGGATGAATTGTTCCGGCCGCCGCCTGCCCCTGCCCCGCTCGACTTTTTCTGGTGGAGCGCCGAACTCCGATCCGGCGCGTTGCCAGACGATTCACCATCCCCCTGGTTCGAGACCAGCGCTCCGGGGGCTGTGTCAAAGCTGCGCTCCTGGTTCCGGACGGCTGAGAAAGAGCTGGAAGCCGCCAGAAATCAAGTTTACTGTCCGACCCATGAACACTCACCCCTTGGCCACGACGAGGAATGTTTTTGGACGGCCCTCGGTTTGCAAGGTGTGGAAGCAGCACTGCCCCGAAGTCATCGGATAACGCAACTGGAATTCAGACCGGCACCGCAACCAACGCACCAAAAACCAACGACGCCCGAAAACCAAGCCATCCACTGATATTTGTGTGCGGAAAATACCAACCGCAGGAGTCACCATGAAGCTAACCACGCCCCTAGCCAAACTCCCCCCATCGAATCAATGCCCGTGTGCAGTGGCCGGAAGATTCCGGCCGGGCACAAGCTCCGGACCTCCTCCGCAGTTGTCCCGTCAGCGCGGCGCAGCGTTTACGCTGATTGAACTTCTGGTCGTGATTGCCATCATCGCGATCCTGGCCGCCATGCTTCTGCCGGCCTTGAGCCAGGCCAAGGCGAAGGCCCAAGGAACCAAATGCATGAGCAACCTCCGGCAGATGGCGCTCGCCACCATCATCTACATCGGCGAACAAGGAGTTTATCCCGTCGGCATTGATGGGGCGAACGATGCGGCCTGGATCTGGCCCGCCCTTTTGCGCGAGACCATGTACCGGACGAGTAGCAGCACGGAAGTTTTCCATTGCCCGGCCGCCCCGCCGGCCTCGCAATGGATCCCGAAATTTGGCAGCGGACTGGCCGCCCGCCTCGGTTATCTCAAGGATGAAGTACGGTTAAAGCCCGGCGGCAGCTTCTTCATGAGTTACGGCTACAACGTGTGGGGCGCGTTTGCGGGCAACAATCCGAATACCGGTCTCGGCGTTTATCTCGGGGATCCGATTTGGGGTGAAACCAAGGAAACGGCTGTGCTGAAGCCGTCCGAAATGATTTCGTTGGGCGATAGCAACTGGGACCTGAAAAAGGCGGGCGACCGGGATTGGAGCGGTTTCATTGGGATGTATGAAGAACGGCAGTGGCCACTGGATCTGCACAGTAAACGCGCCGAGATCGCTTACTGCGACGGCCACGTGGAAGCAAAACGTCGGATCGATATAATTGGTCAGCTAAATAAAGATCTGGGCGCGCGACAAAAAGCGGCGAGTCAATGGAATCGGGACAATCGGCCACATTTCCAATAAGTTTCGCCCGTGTTTTGCCGGAAGGTTTTTTCTTCGGCGTTCAACCCAATCAAAGATGAAGGCAATCCGTTCGGTGCGGTTTCGTAGCCGAAGGCGAGTCCTGGAATCGATCTACCCCGCCGGCAAGTTCAATTAATCGAAACCCATCGCTCCCCGCCCGAGCGCCGGCGCTCTATCTCTATTTACCCGGGGGCGCCGGCCGATCAATCTCTCCGGACCTCCGGACTCCAACTCGGCGGGATTCAGTATTGCCCGGAACCCGCCGGATCGGAGATCGGCGCTCCGCAAGCAAATGACGCGCGGGAGCAGTCTGAAGTCATGCGCCGGTATTCGGAGGGCGCGCAATCAAATTCTCGCCAATCCTCGCCCCTCTTGTTAGCTTCCGCGGCACATGACTGCGGCGGGCAAGAAGTTTCTCTCCGACTGGCTCGGCGGCTTGGGCCGTTTCGGCCTGCTGGTCCATGAATCCGTCGCCTCGCTCTTCACCTTCAAGGTCGCCGGGCGCGACCTGCTCCATCAGATGCATTTCATCGGCGTGAAGTCACAGTCCGTGGTGCTCATCACCGGGGCGTTCACGGGTATGGTGCTGGCGGCGCAGACCTACTTTCAGTTTCATAAAATCAACATGGACACCGCCACGCTCGCGTTGGTGGGCGTTTCGATGTGCAGCGAACTCGGCCCCGTCCTGACGGGTTTGATGGTGGCGGGCCGGGTCGGCGCCGCCATCGCGGCCGAACTCGGCACGATGCGGGTGACCGAACAGATTGACGCCCTGCGCACGCTCGCCACGCATCCGGTGGATTATCTGGTCGTGCCGCGGCTGCTCGCCGCTTTGCTGGTCATGCCGATCCTCACCGTGGAAGCCATTGCTGTCGGCATCGGGGCTGGTTATATCGTGGGCGTCTTTTTGCTGGGCATTGATCCGGCCTATTCCTGGTACAACCTGCTCCGCTACACCACCGTGGCGGACATGAGCATTGGCATCATCAAGGGCGTGGTGTTTGGGGGCATCGTCGCCAGCATTGGCTGCTACAAGGGAATGAATTGTCAGGAAGGGGCGGAAGGGGTGGGGCATGCCGCCACGGAAGCCGTCGTGTTCGCTTCGATCACCATCTTGATCTCCAACTTTTTCCTGACCCTGATGCTGGGCAAGCTGTTACACGGCACATGATCGAAGTGCGCGACTTGAAACGGAGCTTCGGGCCGCAGCCAATTCTCAACGGCGTGAGCTTCGACATCGCGAAGGGTGAAGCGCTGGTGATCATCGGCCGCAGTGGCGGCGGCAAAAGTGTGCTGCTCAAGCACATCATCGGCCTGCTCCAGCCCGACTCCGGGCAGGTGGTGATTGACGGCGAGGACATCACGCGGATGAATGAACGTGAGTTGATCCGCGTGCGCCGCAAGTTCGGCATGGTGTTTCAGGGCGCGGCGCTCTTTGATTCGATGAACGTGGCTGAAAACGTCGCGTTCGCGTTTCGCCGGCAACCGCAGTTCACCGCCAAGGAAATCGCGCACAAAGTCGCGGAGGCGCTGGACATGGTCGAGCTGCCCAACGTCGAACAGAAGCGGCCGTCCGAACTGTCCGGCGGCATGCGCAAACGCGTCGGGCTGGCGCGAGCCATCATCTACCAGCCCGCGATCGTCCTCTATGACGAGCCGACCACCGGCCTGGACCCGATCGTGTCGGACAGTATTGATCACCTGATCCGGCGGGTGACCGAACGGTTGAAAGTCACCACCGTCGTGGTGACGCACGACATGCGAAGTGCCCGGCGCGTTGGCGATCGCATCGCGTTGCTCCACAACAAAAAGATTTACGTCACGGGCCCGCCGGAGGATATTTTCGCTTCGACGGACCCGGTGGTGCGGCAATTCATTGACGGCGTCGCGGATCCGTAGAACCTCTGAACCTGAAATGAGCCAGTTGCGAATTGAAATCAAAGTCGGCCTCTTCGTGCTCGTGGGCCTGCTGCTACTCGCCACCCTGGCCATCCTCTTCAGCTCCGGCACGACGTTTTATCGGAATCATTACGAACTGCGGCTTAAGTCCGGCGACGTTGGCGGCATCAAGACGGGCGCGAGCGTATTGCTGCGGGGCGTGAAAGTCGGCAACGTCGCAGGGACGAGACTCGACCCCGATGGCCGGGGCGTCACCATGTTGCTCAAGATTGAGACCCGGCACCAACTTTTCAACACCGCACGCTTCGAGATTGAGCAGTCGGGATTTCTGGGCGATCGGTTTGTCGCGATCTACCCGGGCGAAAACAACGGTCAACCGCTGGTCAACGGCGATGAAGTTCAGGCCCGCACGCCTTTTAACATGCAGGAGGCGGTGGCCACCGCGACCACCACCATTACCAAAATCAGCCAGGCCACGACGAATCTCGACGCCGCGGTGAGCGACGTGCGCCGCCTGGTCTTGACGGAGGCCACGCTGGGCAAGTTCGGTGCGTCCCTCGACCGGTTTGCCGCCATGACGGCCGAGGCTCAGGCGGCCGTCAGCAGCTTGAACGCCCTGGTGGCCACCAACTCGCAACCGGTTACCACCGCCGTGAGCAATTTGAACTTGTTTACCGGCCAGTTGCCGCCGCTCGCCAACTACCTCCATGCGCTCGCGGAGAGCAATGGGGCGGCGCTTTCGCTGGCCCTGAAAAATTTTGAAAGCGGCTCGGCCACCCTGACCAACCTGTTGACCGACCTGCAAAACGGCCGCGGCGTCGCCGGCCGGCTCATGCGCGACGAGACGATGGCCGTCGACGTCGCGGCCATCGCCCACAATCTTTCCCTGACGACCAGCAACCTCGCCCTGACGACGAGCAACCTGAATCGCAGCGGGCTGTGGGGCATCTTGTGGAGCAAGAAGTCGCCCCGCGGCGACGCCCCCGCGGAGGCGGTGGAGTCACCCCGCGGCGCCCAGCATTAGCCCTATGAACCTTTGGATCATCCGGATTTTGTTTCTGAGCCTGTGTACGATGGGCGGCTTCGCCATCAGCCAAGTCCGGCCGGATTTTGTAACGGCGAACCACGGCGGGATTATCGGCGTCATCATTGGCTTCGGTTTTGGCGGATTGCTAATCGCCGTGGACGAAATGCTCAAGGGATTTTCCCTGCGCGCTTTCTCCGCCACGACGTTCGGCCTGTTGTTGGGCGCGCTGGTGGCGACGTTGATTGACCGCTCCGGCCTCTTTGACGGAGTGGACGACGCCAGCCGGCAGTTGGTACGGGTGGGCCTGTTCCTCGGCTTCAGTTACATCGGCATGGTCCTGGCCATGCGCAGCAACAAGGAGGATTTCTCGCTCATCATCCCGTACGTCCGGTTTGCCGCGAGCAACAAGCCCGATAATCTGCTCCTGCTCGATACCAGTGCGATCATTGACGGGCGGATCGCCGATCTGATCGAAGCCAATTTTCTTGAAGGCGTCATCGTCGTGCCCCGCTTTGTTTTGAAGGAGCTCCAGCAAGTCGCGGATTCGCACGATCCGATCAAGCGCGCGCGCGGACGCCGCGGCCTGGAGATGCTGAATCGCGTCCAACAAAACCAGCGCAACGAAGTCAAAATCCACGACGGCGATTTTCCGGAAGAAACCGAAGTGGACGCCAAACTTGTCCGCCTCGCGCGCAACCTCGGCGCGAAGCTCTACACCAACGACCACAACCTGGGTAAGATTGCCGCGCTGCAAAATGTCCGGCACGTGAATCTCCACGAGTTGGCCAAGGCTTTGAAGCCGGTTCTGTTGCCGGGGGAATTGCTCGAACTCAAGATCGTGCGGGAGGGCAAGGACAAAGGTCAAGGGATCGCCTATCTGCCGGACGGCACGATGGTCGTCGTCAACAACGGCCAATCGCAAATGGGCCAAACGGTGCAGGTTCAGGTCCAGAGCCTGTTGCAAACCGGCGCGGGCGTGATTGTTTTTGCCGACTTGCGGCCCGCCACCGCCAGTTAAAGGAAATCGCGTCCCGTGGGGCGCCAACCATAAATAAGATGCCATTGACCACCATCTCCACTGCCTTCAATCCGGCCGACGCCCAATTGGTTCGGTCACGCCTGGAGGCCGCCGGTTTTCACGCCGTCGTGAAAAATGAACTCGCGGCGCTCAGCATGGACGGTTATGGCCTCGCCGTCGGTGGCATTCTCGTGCAGGTGCCCGAAACCGAGGCGGACGAAGCGCGTGAATTTCTGGCCGCTCCCGACGCCCCCGCCGCTCCCGACGCATGAAACCATCGCTCGTGCGCTTCCTCGCCGCGCTCCAGAAACTGCTGCCCGGGGAAATCACGTTCGCGCCCGCCGTGCTCCGGCAATATGCCGGCGATAAATGGTTCGCCACGCATTCGCCGGAGGCCGTCGCCCGCCCCCGCTCTACCCAGTCCGTCGCGACGATTCTGCGTTTCGCCCATCGCCACCGCATTCCGGTGACGGCGCGCGGCGCCGGTCATGGTTACGTCGGGGGTTGCGTGCCGTTGCGCGGCGGCATCGTGCTTTCCCTGGAGCGCATGAATCGCATCCTCGAAATCAACGCCGGCGATTTCGTCGTCGTGACGCAGCCCGGCGTCATCACCGCGACGCTGCAATCGGCCGTCGAGCGGCAGAATTTATTTTACCCGCCGGACCCCGCGAGCCGGAGCGAAAGTTTCATCGGAGGCAACCTGGCCACCAATGCCGGCGGGCCGCGCTGTTTGAAATACGGCGTCACCCGCGATTATGTCCTCGGGCTCGAGGTGGTGCTGGCGGACGGCACCATTGTTCGCCTCGGTAGTCGCACCCACAAAAACAAAACCGGTTTTGATCTGCACCGGCTCTTCGTCGGTTCGGAAGGGTTGCTCGGGGTGGTGACCGAAGCCACGCTCAAGCTGCTGCCCCGGCCCCCGTACCGGGCGAATCTCGCGATCGGATTTTCCACCATGCGCGCCGCCATCCGCTCGCTGCACGCCATTCTCGGTGCCGGCTTCCTGCCCGCCGCGTTGGAGTTGGCGGATGCCTTCACGCTCGCCGCCGCGTACCGGCGGACGAAGAGCGAACGCCTGCGCGGGTGTCGCGCCCACCTGATTGTTGAGCTGGACGGACAGCGCCGTTCGGTGCAGAGCGAGATTCGGACCTTGCAACGAATCGTCCGCGTTCAAAAACCGTTGTTCATCGAGACCGGTCTGGGCGACCAACAATGCGAGGCCGTCTGGAAGATCCGGCGGGAGTTTTCGTATTCCCTGCGCGACACCGGCCTCACTAAACTCAATCAAGACATCGTCGTGCCGCGCAGCCGGCTAGCGGAGCTGTTCACCTTCGCGGCGCGTTTGCAAAAGAAGCACCAATTGCAATTCGCCTGCTTTGGCCACGCCGGCGACGGCAACATTCACACGAACGTGATGGTGGACTTTACCCAACCGGGTGCCCACCGGCGATCCACCGCCGCGCTGGATGAACTATTCCGCCAGGTGCTGGCCTGGGGCGGCGCGATCACCGGGGAACATGGCATCGGGATCGCCAAGAAACGCTGGTGGCCACTGGCGGTTTCCCCACCGGCGCGGAAACTTCATCGCATTGTAAAGCACGCTCTGGATCCCAAGGGGATTTTGAATCCCGGCAAGTTTGTTTAGCGTCGGAGAGACGACTCCAACCTTGGTAGGAGCCGCCGAGTTGAGGCGGCTCAAATTTCCTGATATTTGCCAACGGCTCTTCTCAAAAGTCGGAGTCCATCCATGAACCCGCCCTGGGAGCGTCGGTCTCCTTGCCGGCGCTCCCAGGGCGGTCAGCGGGTTACGGCCCAACGCGATACCGGCGCAGGGTTGGCTCCACTTCCTGCGCCCAGGCATCAATGCCGCCGCGCAGGCAACGGACGTTTTGCAAGCCGTGCCCGAGGTAATACGCCGCCGCATCCAATCCGTTCCGGCCCTGATGATCCACGATCACGAGCGGCCGCGTATTCGAACCGTCCGCCATAATCTGCCGCATGACTTCCTGCGAGAGCAGCAGCGAGCCGGCAATTTGCACGGCCTCGAATTCTTCGCGCGAACGAATGTCCACCAAACGCACCGACGGATCCTGCCGCCGCCATTCGGCCAGTTCCTGTGGTTCGATGAAAATCCGGGCGTCCTGCTCATGGCTGGACTGGATGTGCGCCAGAACCTCGCCAACGGCCAGTCCCCCGTTGCGTTCACAAACTTCCGCCAGCGTTTCCGTCGGTTGAAAGCCGCAACTGCTACACCCACCAATGTGGTAGCGGCGGAACAACGCCCGTTGCGCACCGGGAAAAGTGGCCAGCACGGCGCTCATCGGCGATTGGGGAAGGATGGCTCTAGGACCAGGACTATTCATGACGATTCAGGTATCCGCAGAAGGATAGTCGCCGGACGGCGCGGGGGCCGGCAAGCGGAAAGACGAACGGCTTACTTTCTCAAGGGTGCGACCGGAAGTGGTGGTCAGCGTAGCGCCAGGCCTCCCGGCCGGACGTAGACGGCGCGCATCCCGGCCGCCCGGAAATAACCTTGCGACGATGGGCCAACTGCCGAAAGCCCCAACGCGGCGGACGAGGCGAGGCGTGGCCGCCGGGCTGGAAGCCACGGATCTACGGCAGGCACGGAGGCCTGGCCGCTACTTTGGTTGACCGACCCTTCCGGTCGTACCCATTTCTCAAGCGCAGCTTGATGACACTGCGCCGGAGCGCTGCTCTCCGCCCCAGCCGCGGGAAAGCGCCGCCTAATTTTCGAGCGCAAACGCGTCGCGATCAAACTTGCCCCGCATTGCGTCCTGAATGGCCAGGCAGGTCACGTGGTGGTGAGCCTTGTTGCCCGCGTCGAGCACGGCGAGCAGGCGGTGCTTGAGGACTTTAACTTGGAGAAATGCCGGGTGGGTCCGGAAGGAAGGAAAGTAAACCTGGTCGATCACCATGTGGTTGCGCGTCTGAAAATAAGTCTTCCATGCCGGCAGCGTCGCCGTCGGCGGCTCGCCCAAGGGATGCCGCACCAGGCTCGCCAGGGCGGTGCCCACCCGGAAACGTCGCGCGATGCGGTAAAAGTATTCGGCCTCGTCCCCGCGAATAAAAAGCTCCTCGCGCGGCAAGCCGACTTGTTGAATCAGTTTCACCGGGAGCAACGTGCCGTTGAATAAACAGCCCCAGTTGGGATAGACGTTCGCCTGCTTCAACCGGGGCGGAATCTCTTCCAGGGTGTGGTAATACACGCGCGGCTTCCGCGGCAAACCTTCCTCCGCCAGCCACAGCCCAAAGCTCAACCGTTCCGAGGCCAGGTCCTTCACGACGCTGTTGAGCACCCAGGCTTCCGTCGCCGCCAGCCCGCGCCAGGTCTCCACGATGTTCGCCAAGGCGTCCAACTGCGGCTCGCAATCGTCGTCCATCGTGTAAATCAAGTCGAAGCCCTGGCTGACCGCGAAATCCATGGCGCGTTTCTGTCCGCCCGCGCTGCCGCAATTGCCGCCGGTGTTGCGGTACACAATGCGGGGATGCCGCGCCTGCCATTGGTGAATCAGGTCGCGGGTCGGCGGTTCGGAGGCATTGTCCACGACCAGCACTTGCTCCGGCGGCAACGTCTGGCCGGTGATCAATTCTAGGGCTTTGGCCAGTTGCGGCACGCGATTGCGCGTGACGACACTGACTAAAATCTTGAGGCGGCCGGTCAGCATGATTTTTCCATGGTCGCTTCGTTGTTTTCACCAACATTTCCACTCCTGGCGCCGTCGGGTTGAATTGGCGACCTCGCGCACGGTCCGGGTCGGGCGTTGACCGTCATGGCAATTGCACAATTCCCACCCGGCCATTTTCCCCCACCACTTTCACCGCGGAGGACAGCTTGAATTTATCAAACGCGGCCTTGACGCCAAACCAATGATCACAAACATCGTCGATGATCAATACCCCGCCCGGGCGCAGCAGGCGGCTGACCTCGCGCAATTCCTGTTCGAGGTAGGCCTGTTCATGGTTGCCGTCGATGATGGCGAAATCGAAGCGGTGCGGACTCAAGGCGTTCAGTTTGGGCAGCACTTTTTCGAAGCCGTGCTCTTGCGCGATACTGGCCGCCGGGTCGTAGTCGGTGTACGGCTTGCCATCGTTACTCAAGGATTTTTCCATCGTGTAGCCGCAGAGCAACAGCACATGGTCCTGGAGCCCGAAGTAGTTCAAGAGTTTCGCTACTTTGTCTTGGGGATGCGTGATGCCCCGACAGGGAATATTGGGGTCGATGGCGACGACGAACGACGCCGGGTGCAATGACCGAGTCGCGGCGGCGAACGCCCCCAAGGAAATGCCGACGAAATTTCCGACATGGAGGCCAACCAAAGGCTTTTTCGCGTCGAGCAATTCAGCAAGTTTTACCATGCAATACGCCAAAGCCGCTTCGGGAATGGAGCCTTCTCGGACCTGATGCTCGTCCAACCCCTCCTTGGCGAGAAAGGCCACTGCATCTTCAAAGCTAAACTGAGCCGTTTGACAATTCGCTCGATACCCCTGAAGCAGAGTTGCGCGGACTGCTTGCTCCTTTGCTGTGCGACGTTTCCGGAGGTGATCACGAGCGATGACGGCGATGGTGTGGGGCACGAAAAGGCCAACGGCAAATTTGAGGATGTATTTTAATTTTTCCATAAGCTGCGCACTTACTTAGTTACTCGAGTAAACCAATCACGATTTATTTTAAGTTTCCTTGGGCAAGGATGCGAGTTAGCCAGTGACGGGTTGCAGAATCCAAGCCCCAAAACCAAAGCCCAGGTATGACAATCCCAATACAAGCAACAGCCGTGAGTACGAGGTGGTTGATGGGGTTCACATTCAGGAAGTTGAGCAACCACGCAACCAACGCCAGACCGATCCCGAAGCTGAACAACGGGACCAAGGTTTTTGACAGGTAGGAGCGGAACGGCAACTGAAGTTCCGGCAGGGCCCGGTACGTGCCATACCAATAGCTGGCGCAAACCTGGGCGGCAAAAGTTCCCAACGGAACGCCGAGGACGCCAAACGGTTTAACTAGCGCCAGGGTGAAGACAATATTGAGCACCGCCGCGACGCCCGCCTGCGCATAGAGATTGACCCGGTTGATCGCATTCAGGAACCCCACCATGATGCCGTGGTGCAGTTCCAAAACACTCATCAAAAACAGGAGCGTCACCACGGGGTAGCCGATGAATTTGCCCGCGCCCAGCCAGACATCAAACAGCCGTTCGCCGCCGGCCAGCACCACCGCGCCGCCCGCCAATAATACGAGGATGGAACACCGCGCTTGCATCAGCACCAACCGGCGGACCTGGTCGAGGTTTCCCTCCGCCCATAGCCGCGACAGGAAAGGGTTGGCAATGGTGGTGGCCAGCGACGCAAAGTTCGCGAGAAACGCCAGCAGACTAAACGCAACACTGTAGAGGGCGACATCGCGTTCGGTGAAAAAAATGGCCAGGAAATACTGGTCGGTTCGGAGCACCACAAAGGCGCACAGCGTCGTGGCCCATTGCTGGAGCGACAAGCTCAGCAATTTCCGGAACAACCCCCGGTCGAAGGGGCCTTTGGGCTTCGCGATCAAGTCGCGGTACCGATGTTGCGCGAGCCAGCCGAGCAGGATGCCGCCGGAAATGGCTTGCAGGAGGAAGGCCAGGGCCAGGCCCCGAATGTCCGGCCAGGCAAAGGCAATCAAGATCTGGACCAAGGAATAGAACAGCGCGTTGAAGGTGGTGACCGTAATCGTCAGATGCGCATCGCCCACGCCGATGATGATGCAATCCCAGAATCGGTAACGCGCCATGATTGCCGATCCCAGCGCGACCATGCCCACCGCTTGCAGCGCTTTCCAAAGCACCTCCGGTCGCAGGTGTAGCGGCCCAAGCACCGCCAGACTGAATAGCACCGTGACCACGAAGGCGAGGCCCGCGATGAAGCGGGTTGCATGGTGCGCCACCCCCACCAACGCCGGCAGGTCCAGAGGAATTTCCTCGGACGGACGGCGGCTGGCGGGCTCGCCAGCCTTGGAAATCGAAAACGCGGCGAAGCGAGTCAAGGTTTCCGGAAACCCAAACTGCATGAGCCCGGCCACCATCGTGGTGCCGGCGATGAGATACCAGACCCCCAAAGTGTCGGCCGGGAAATGGCGAAACAACAGCGACGGAACCACCAACCCCGCCAGGACGCTGACGCCAAAACCCA
Source organism: Verrucomicrobiota bacterium (assembly GCA_025350905.1). Taxonomy (GTDB): domain Bacteria; phylum Verrucomicrobiota; class Verrucomicrobiia; order Limisphaerales; family JADLHS01; genus JADLHS01. The sequence goes on along the minus strand of JANXWY010000211.1, from coordinate 2,819 downwards.
GGAGTCGGGCGACCAAGCCCTTGAAAATTCGATCTCGCATCACGGCGGGCCTCCGGACGCCAAGCTGGCCGGGTGCTGCTCGATCTGCGCGATGAGGCCTGTCAGCGCGTTCAACAAATCAACCACCTTTCCACGATGGTGCCTTTCCAATCGAAGAGGGCGTTGATTGATGGGCGAGGCGCAATCATACGACAAAATCCACTGGTTCGACCACATATCAGACTGCTCCGCTGCCATTGCGATCCGGCACCAAGGGTAGCTGCCAGTTTTTGTCGGGCAAAATGTGGCGACAGTAAGCCGGGTGATGGAATTCGTGAAAAACATACATCTGCTCATTCCATGCGGCTTGGATTTTTCTTTTGTGACGAAGGTTATTAATGGGGGCGACCTTGCGGGAGGTGTGGGCATTGTTGAATTCATTGATTGCCAATAAAACCCCCGCATATTCGGAGTGGTGCTCCCAGTCGTTACCAACAATGTCGTCAAAATAGCAAAAAACTCTTGGGAGAAAAACACTATGGTTTCCTTCCAAAAGTTTGAAAGCTTGAACGGTCGACGAGTAATAGTCCAAGTCGAAAGAAACAAAGCCAATCGGTGCTATGTCAGCTCGCTCCAAGAAAGCTTGAACTGTTTCAGTTACGTTGCCGATAACCAGCTTGGCCACCTTGAGCCGCCGTTCCAGTGCAGGAACGTCCATTCGGAAATAGCCTGCTTCCCACACATGTGGCAGATCACGGAAATCATTTGGCGGCGGCATGCCTTGTCCCGTATCAAACCCATATACGTCTATCGCAATTCCGAGTTCACGACTGATTTCCTGCGATATTTCTTCAAGTGCCAGGAGTCCATTGCCTCCCGCAACGCCGAATTCGATGACGGAAATTTTCTTAACGCCTAGTTGGCTCGCCTCCATTGCGGCACGAAATGTTCCGTAGGCGTAGTGCGGGCGAGGAAAAGCATCCCAGCGAATTTTTGCACCGAGCGAGACACCTGGCCAGCGCCTAACAAGCGCACGGAGGAGTCGGAAGCGAATAGCCTCTCCACCAAGGATGCCAGCAAGCGATGAAAACATATTTGTCAGGATTGCCGATTTCTTAATTTATCAAACTCCGCCAGCGCCATGCCCACGACCTGGTCCATGTTGTAATAGCGGTAAGTGGCGAGGCGGCCGACGAACGAGACCTGTTTTTCGGTCGCGGCGCGCTCGGCGTATTGGCGGTAGAGGGCCTGGGCATCGGGGGCAGGGATCGGGTAATAGGCCTCCTTGCCCGGGCCGTAGGCCTCGGGGTACTCGCGGACGATGGTGGTGACGGGCAGCCGTTGCCGGGTGGCGTGTTTGAGCTCCACGATCCGGGTATAAGCGTGGTCATTGGGATAATTCACCTGGAGCGCGGGCTGGTAAAATTCGCACTCCAGCGTTTCCGGCTCGAAGCGGAGCGAGCGGTACGGCAAGGCTCCAAAACAATGATCAAAGTATTCGTCAATCGGGCCGGTATAAATCAAATGGCCAAACTGCAGGTGCGGCAGGACCGCGCGATAATCGGTTTTCAGCAGGATATGAATCAACGGGTCGTGCAGCATCCGGTGAAACATGGCGGTGTAGCCGGCCTGGGGCAGGGCCTGGAATTTCTCGGAAAGATAGCGGTCATCGCGATTGGTGCGAATCGGAATCCGGCCGCACACACTGGGGTCCAAGTCCTTCGGGTCGTGCTGCCATTGTTTGCGCGTGTAGTTCTTAAAAAACTTTTCGTAGAGCGCGGTCCCGACCTGCGAAACGATGACTTCCTCCGAATTTTGCGGGTTCGGGATGGGAATCCGCCATTGCGCCAAAGCCGCGGCCATCTCCGCGCTCGTGGCCGGGTGGCCCACCCATTGTTCATAGGTGTTGAGGTTGATGGGGAACTGCCAATACTTGCCGTCAGTCCAGGAAAGGATTTTGTACTCCGCCGGCTGCCACTCCGTGAACCGGCTCAAGTACTCAATGATCCGGTCGGAATTGGTGCGGAAATAGTGCGGGCCGTAGTCATGAATCAAAACGCCGGCCGGATCGTAGCGGTCGTAGGCATTCCCGCCGATATGATTTCGCTTTTCGACGATCAGACAGCGCTTGCCCAACTGGGTGGCGAGCCGCTCAGCCAGGACACTGCCAGCAAAGCCGGCCCCGACAATCACGTAATCAAATTTCCAAGACATCAAAAGCAACCGCAATTCCCCGCTGCACCATGTTGCCTCGCGAAATCGTTGTGTGGAGATATTAGCCGTCTGACTTGATCGGAGACAAGCCTGCATCCAATCCGCCGCCCACAGGAGCCGCCGCCAGACACCGCCCCCCAAGCTACAAGCCCGGGGCGGAATCGGAACGCCGCGTTCACGCGGCAGCGCGGAGAGTCTCTCAGTCGGAATTCAACGCCAAGGCGCAAAGGTGCGAAGGCGCAAAGTAAAATCGCGAGATTGGAACCTGGATGGCGAGCGACTTACCTCTCACCAAGCGGTGACGCCCCGGCACGGCCGGCAATGGGTTTCAAAACTCTAGCGCCTTTGCAGCTTTGCGCCTTGGCGTTAGATGTCTTCTGCATTTTCCCGGCTAAACCAGAACGACGCCGTTGCCAACCGGATCGGAGATCGGTGTTCCGCAAGCAATTAAGGAGCGGGGGCGGTGTGAGGTTGCGCCGGTCGGCGGGTGCGACTGGAAGTGGCGGTCAGTGTGGTAGAACGGCTCGCGCTGCGAGCCGTCGTGCCGCGTCCAGCGGCACGTCCGAGTCACCGCACGTTCCGCCCGCTCTGCGCGGGCGGAGTGTTCGCAGCGCGAACACTCCTAC
>JANXWY010000141.1 GCA_025350905.1 Verrucomicrobiota bacterium | reverse complement strand
GCCTGGCCTTTCTCGCCGCAAATCTCAATACCAGCGTGGGTGCGGACCAGGGCAACGTAAGCCTCAATCTGCTTTCAAAGGACCTCGACGAAGGCCTCGCCATCCTGCGCGAAGTCCTCACCGCGCCCCGTTTCCAGGAGGACCGCTTCGCGCTCCGCAAACAGCAGATGCTTCAGGACATGAAGCAACGCAACGACGAATCCGCCGCCATCGAAGGCAGGGAGCGCGGCTTCCTTGCCTTCGGCGATGCTTTTTTTGGGAACCGTTATTCTACCGAGACTTCGATCAACAGCCTCACTCCAGAAGACCTTCAAGCCTTCCACAAGAAATGGTTTCATCCAGCCAATTTCATTGTTGCCGCCAGCGGGGATTTTGACCGGGACGCGATGATCAAGAAACTTGAAACCCTTTTCGCTGACTGGCCGTTCACCGGCGACCCGGCGCCGCCGGTACCCACCAACACCCGCATGAGCGAGCCGGGAGCTTATCTAGTGGACAAGGACGTGAACCAGGGTCGCGTAGCGATGATGCTGCCGGGTCTGCTGCGCACCGACCCGGATTATTTCTCCGCCGTGATCATGAACGACATCCTCGGCGGCGGCGGTTTCACGTCGCGCATCGTCAATCGAGTTCGCTCGGATGAAGGGCTCGCCTATTCCGCGGGTTCCTCGCTTCCCGGCGGCATTTATTATCCGCTGACGTTTACTGCCGGCTTCCAGTCCAAATCCCGCACGGTCGCCTATGCCGTCTCCATCGTGATGGAGGAGCTTGCAAAGATGACCTCTACGCCGGTCACGGACGAAGAGATCTCCACCTCGAAGAAAGGATTCATCGAGCGTTTCCCGCGGGCTTTCGCCTCCAAGGCGCAGGTGGCGGGTACATTTGCTCAGGACGAATACACCGGACGCTTCAAACAGGATCCGGATTACTACAAGAAGTACCGCGCGCACCTCGACGCCGTGACGAAGGACGATATCCAGCGGGTAGCCAGGCGGCTCCTGCATCCGGAAGAGTTCCGCATTCTCGTGGTGGGCCAGAAGGACGAAATCCTGAAAGGCCATCCCGATCATCCGGTGAAACTGACGGAACTGAGCAAGGGCAAACTCACGGAAGTCCCTTTGCGTGATCCGATGACGATGCAGCCGCTGGGCAAATAGTCAGCAACTCCAGGTGTGTCCGCGCTTCATGGAAGGGCACGTCAATCCGTGCGGCGTCCAACGTGAAACAAACTCCGGCTCAAAAAACAATGCGGACGAGGGAAAAGTCATCTTCCAGCACAGGCTTTCCATACAGCGCATTGACCTCGTCGGCCACGACCTGCAGGGATGTTCCCGGCTTGAGTATTCGCTGGCTTGCCAGTTGACCAAATTCTTCCAGTGTCCAGGTGCCGCCGTCCCTTTTGGCGATTTCGTAAACGCCATCGCTGAAAACCAACAGCGTGGAGCCGATCGGCGCGGAAATGGTTTCGGAAGTGTAGGCGGTGTCCGGAATGGCTCCGACCACCCTGCCGGCCTTGCCCAGTTTTTGTGGCTGCAACGCCGCCGCTGGTCCAAAAAGCAACGCGGGCGGATGCCCCCCGCGACTGCACGCAATCATCTGGGTGCGGCGGTTCCAAACGCCATACCACAATGTGAAATACATGTTGTTTTGCTTTTCCATGTCGAAAGCGCGGTTCATGCCGCCCAAAACCTGCTCAGGGCACCGAAAATCCACGCCGGGAATCGAACTGCTGCGCAATACGTTCAGCGCGGAAATGGAGAGCAACGCGGCGCCGACACCGTGTCCGCACACGTCGAGCAGATAAATGGCGAAATGATCCTCATCAATCCAGTGATACCCGAACGCGTCCCCTCCCAATTCCGCGGACGGAACGAAGATCCAATCGACCATGGGCTGGGCGAAGCGCGCCGGGGGCAGTAGCGCCTGCACGTAAGCCGAGGCCTCGGCCAGTTCCTTGGCGAGTTTCTTCTGGTTGGCTTCGAGCGCAGCAAAGGTCTGGCGGCGGTCCCGGGCTTCCAAACTCTGCATCAGGGTGGCACCCAATGAATCGGCGAAGGATTCCTCATCCCGGTGCCAGGTCCGAATCGCATCTTCCGCCGCACAAACCATGACCCCGGTGAGCACCCCGCCGCGCCTCAGTGACACTTGCAAGTTCGCCGAAGCGGTGCCGGAAGTTCGCCAATGCGCCGCGCAACGGTCTTGGGAAGCATCGGCGAAACTGAGCACCGGCGTCTGGTCGAGCGCCGCGAGCCGTTCCGTTCCTGGCCTGGTTTCACGAGCCTGGGTTTCCCATCCCTTCCCGCCGCGCGTGCAACCTTGGCGCACCAGGTTCTCGCCTTCGAACCACCAGACGGAAACTTCGCGGCAAGCGAGCGTGTGCCGGGCGGTCGTGGCCACTTTCCGCGTCAGACTTTCACGGTCGTCTCC
>JANXWY010000177.1 GCA_025350905.1 Verrucomicrobiota bacterium | reverse complement strand
GACGCAACCCGTGGCGCTGCTGCTCCTGGTGCTGCCCGCCGTGCTACAAGCCGAGGATTACACTTACACGACAAATAACGGTACAATCACCATCACGGGATACACCGGCCCGGGCGGTGATGTGACGATTCCGGACATGATCAGCGATCGGCCGGTTACAGCCATCGGAAGCGATGCGTTCTCTGGCCTTACCAGCCTGACCAACATCACAATCCCTGACAGCGTCGGCAGCATCGGAAGTTATGCGTTTCAACTTTGCACCAGCCTGCCGAGTGTTTCGCTGTCCAAGAATGTCACCAATATCGAAGACGGGGTGTTCAATTACTGCACCGGCCTGAAGGTAATCGCGGTAGATCCGCTCAACCCCGTCTATAGCAGTTTGGATGGGGTCTTGTTCAACCAGAGTCAGACCACACTCATCCGATGTCCGTGGGGTAAAGCTGGAAGTTACGCGATCCCCGACGGCGTCACTCGCATCAGGGACTACGGGTTGTCTGCCTGCTCCAGCCTGAGCAGTGTCACCATCCCCAGCAGCATCACCAACATTGGGGGCTCAGCCTTCTCAGGCTGCACCGACCTGAACAGCGTCACGATCGACAACAGTGTGGCTAGCATTGGGGACTTTGCCTTCGATTACTGCACCAGTCTGACGAACTTCATCTTCGGCAACGGTGTCTCCAGCATTGGAAATTACGCTTTCCAAAACTGCCGCAGCCTGACGAGCGTTCTGCTTCCCAGCAGCGTTACCAATATCGAGGGCAGTGCCTTCAACTGGTGCACCAGCCTGACGGCAATCTCGGTGGATGCACTCAATTCCGTCTATAGCAGTGCTGGCGGGGTCTTGTTAAACCACAGCCGGACGACGGTCCGCCTGTGCCCCTGGGGCAAAGCTGAGAGCTACGGGATCCCAGACGGCGTTACCAACATCGCAGATTTCGCTTTCTCATCCTGCGAAAGCTTAAGCAGTGTTACGATTCCCGACAGCGTCATCCGCATCGGGAACGAGGTGTTCAACCGGTGTACGAGCCTGAGCAACGTCACGATCGGTAACGGCGTGACGAGCATCGGAGATTTGGCGTTCAATCAATGCACGAGTCTTAGCAGCGTTACGATCGGCAACAGTCTTGCCACCATCGGCGATTTTGCGTTCCAAAATTGCCTGGGCATAACCAGCGTGACACTTCCCAGCAGCGTTGTAAGCATCGGGCAGGGGGCCTTCAATCGGTGCACCAGCCTGACGGCAATCACGGTGGATGCACTCAATTCCGTCTATAGCAGTGCTGACGGGGTTTTGCTAAACCAGAGCGGGACGACGGTCCTTCTGTGCCCCTGGGGCAAAGCTGGGAGCTACGGAATCCCCGCCGGCGTTACCAACATCGCAGATTTCGCGTTCTCTTCCTGCGAAAGGTTGAGCAGTGTTACGATCCCCGACAGCGTCATCCGCATCGGAAACTCAACGTTCTCCGGATGCACCCGCCTTGCCAACGTCACGATTGGCAACGGCGTGACCACCATCGGAGATTTTGCGTTCGATTCCTGCACGAGTCTCAGCAGCGTCACGTTCGGGAATAACATCACCAACCTTGGAGGCTATGTATTCCAAAATTGCAGGAATCTGAACAACGTCACGCTCCCCAACAGTGTCATGAGCATCGGGGGCCAGGCGTTTTATTCCTGCACCAGCCTGAGCCGTATCACGATCGGCAACGGCGTCACCAGCATTGATGAGGGTGCGTTCTGGGGCTGTCCCAACCTGACCGCTGTCTATTTCCAAGGTGACGCCCCGAGCGTTGTCTCTTCTATCCTCTCCAGTGCCAACAACCTGATCGTCTATTACCTTCCGGGGAGCGCGGGCTGGGGCTCGACGTTCGACGGCGTTTCGACCGCGCTGTGGCAGCCGCAGGTGCAAACCAGCGATGGCAGCTTCGGGGTGCGAACGAATCGGTTTGGATTCAACATGACTTGGGCCAGCGGTCAGGTCGTTGTGGTGGAAGCCTGCACAGACCTGGTAAGTCCGGTCTGGTCGCCAGTGGGAACCAACACCCTCACCGGTGGCGTGTCCTATTTCAGCGATCCTCAGTGGACGAATTATCCCGGTCGATTTTACCGCCTCCGCTCGCCGTGACCTGCGGAACAAACTCTCTGTAAGGTTTTCCCGGTTTTCCTGTTGTAAGGGGTAACAGCCAATGCTGAATGAACATCAATAGCACCAAACCCATGGGCAGGTCGCCCGAAAAACAAAAGGAACCGAGAGTTATGAAGATTCAATTCAATGAACTGGCGGAGAGCCATTCCCCGTCCGGCACGTGGCTCGGGGCGCTATGGAAATTCGGCATCGGCCTCGCCGGCGTTGCGCTGGCTGGACTGCTGGCGCTTCCGGCAGTCGCCAACGATCTGCGGCTCGGCCCGGTCGTTGAGCTCTCACGACCCAACGCAGTGGCCGGATGTGACGACGGCTTGGCTCTGCCCGGAGCCTATACGCTCGATGACGCAGCCGAACCATTCGTGGCTGCGAACCCGATCAATCCAAGAAACATCGTGGCCGCCTGGATTCAAGGCCCCTTCCAGAATATCGTCTCGGCTGCCTCCTTCGACGGCGGCAGAACCTGGCAACAGAGGGCCATTCCCCTAACGCCCTGTTCCGGTGGCCCATACCTGGGAGCGGGCGATCCGTGGCTTTCTTTCTCACCGAATGGCGACCTCTACGCGATCGCCGTCGCTGGCGACTCGTTCGACAATCCCAGCGTCGTGGTCAACAAGTCCACCGATGGCGGATTGAACTGGAGCGCCGCCAGCATCATCTACGTGCCACCTGATGAGATTACTGCCGGGGACAAGCCATCCATTACGGCTGATCCGAAGAACCCGAAATTTGTTTACGCCGTTTGGGAGGTCTATGCCAGTTCCGATGGCGTCGGCGACCACACGGTCTTCGCGCGGACCACCGACGGCGGGAAGTCCTGGGAAGCAGCCCGAACCATCTTCTCGCCGCCTCTCGACAACGATGACACCGACCCCCAGATCGCGGTTCTGCCCGACGGAACGCTGGTGTGCCTGATCTCTGAAAGCAGCGTCAACAAAACCACCGGTGACCCGGAGTTCAGTTTGGCGGTCATCCGCTCTTCAGACCGGGGTCGAACCTGGTCCGCTCGTATCAGCCTGGCCCAACAATTCTGGCAACCGGTGACGGACTTGGAGAACGGCCAGACGGTTCGCAGCTATCTGCACTCGCTCGCCGTGGACCCGCGTAATGGCAATCTCTATGTGGTCTGGGAAGACTCAAGGTTCAGCCATGGCCAAAATAATTCCATCGCCTTCTCAATGTCGGCCGATGGCGGGCTGCATTGGTCAACGCCCATCCCGATCAACCAGACTCCGCGGCGGATTCCGCAAGGAAACCAACAAGCTTTTCTCCCCTCCATCGCGGTCGCCGCCGACGGTACGATTGGCGTGAGCTATTATGACTTCCGCTTCAACGACCGGCGGCCCGGCCTGCCCACGGACCACTGGTTGGTTCAATACCATCCCTCACGGCGGTTGCCCGCGACGAATCCCTCCAACTGGGGCGATGAAGTGCGATTGACGCCCGAGTCGTTTGACATGGAGCAAGCGTGGTCGCCAACCTTCGAATACTTCGTGGGTGACTACGAGGGGTTGACTGCCATCGGGAATGATTTTGTTGCCACTTTCAACGGGGTGGATCGCGACAACGTCACCAGCATTTTCTTTCGCCGGGTCAGCCGGTGAGATCAAACAAAACAAAAACAAACAACCACAGCGAAAGGAAAGTTATGAAAAACCAATTCGATGAACTCACCAAGGGCCTGGCCCAATCGGTCACGCGGCGCGCGGCGCTGAAGAAATTCAGCGTCGGCCTCGCAGGGATGGCGCTGGCCTGCTTCGGGCTGGCGAACAAATCGGCTGCTGCCCAGCAACAGACGAATATTTGTGGCTGCAAGAATTGCAAGACGACCCTGCCAACTAACCATCCGGCGTATGTATTTTGCCGAAACATTTGCGGTTTCCCCTGCCGCCCATTCTAGGAACGAACTTGAGGTGAAGAACGACAGAAACTTATGAAAAACCAATTCGATGAGCTCACCAAGGCCCTAGCCGAATCCGTCACACGACGAGCGGCGCTGAAAAAATTCGGCATCGGGCTCGCGGGCATGGCGCTGACCTGCCTTGGCCTGGCGAACAAGGCGGAGGCCGGCCCCATCCCATGCCAGAGTGACGTGGATTGCAAGCGGCTGGGGAAAAACTATGTGTGCTGCACCTTCCGAAACGGCAAAGTCTGCACCTTGAGACCATTTTGCGGAGGAGGATTTCCGTAATAGGTGAATCCGACGAGCCTTCTCATCCTCGTTCGTTGGGAAATTGGTAAAAACCGCGGCGCAAATGAGGCAGCAAAGCCACAGCCAAACGGCTCGCTTTTGAGTAAACACCAACAAACAAAAAACACAATCAACCAACTGAAAGGAAAGTTATGAGCAATAAATTCGATGAACTCACCAGGGGTCTCGCCCAATCCGTCACCCGGCGCGCGGCGCTGAAGAAATTCGGCATCGGGCTCGCGGGCATGGCGCTGGCCTGCTTCGGCTTGGCAAACAACGCGGAGGCATCGGACTGCGCGACGAAGTGCAGCACTCGATGCAGCAAAAACTTCGCTGTAGGTTCGCCGCTCTATAGAGCCTGCTACGCCGCCTGCATAGGTCCTTGCAGGCCGTTCTGAGTTGACGTGAATTGCGCAGGAGACCTATGCAGGAGCTTATTATTGCGGCCATCGCGCTCGCCAGCCTCGTAATGCTGATGGGCAGTTGGCTCGGCTGGCAACTGCTCCGCCAAAACGGACGGCTGCTGGTGCGCGTCGAGGAGCTAGAAATGAGATTCGATGAACTGGAAGTGGGCGAACCCGATAGTTACTTGAGTGAGGAGGCGCTAGATTTGAAGTCCGAAGTCGGAATTCAAAATTCAGAACTTAGTCAGAGCCTCGTCACCTCGGCTGCTACGAATGGAGACGGGCACATCAGTCGGTTTGGCAACCGCTCGCTGGCGCGCAGCAAGATCAAGCGCGATGGCCTGAAGGCTGGCACGCCGGCGCCCGACTTCCGCCTGCCGCGACTGGACGGGCGTGGCGAACTCGCGCTGGAGGAACTGCGTGGTCGCCGGGTATTGTTGGTTTTCTCCGATCCACACTGCGGTCCGTGCAATGCGCTGGCCCCGGAGTTGGAGAAGTTTCATCGTAAGAACAAGCAAAACATACGTCCGCCCTCACCCCTACCCTCTCCCCCAGGAGAGGGAGAACCTTCGCCCGCCGTTGTGGTGGTGATGATCAGCCGCGGCGAGCCAAAGGAAAACCGCCCGAAGGTGAAGGCGCACGGACTGACGTTTCCGGTGGTATTGCAGCAGCAATGGGAAATCTCGCGTCGCTACGCCATGTTTGCGACGCCCATCGCCTACCTGATTGACGAAGCGGGTGTCATCACGAAAGACGTCGCTGTGGGCACCGAAGCCATCCTGGAGCTCCTGGCCCGAGCAGGGCAACATCAGGGTAAATGGCTGGAGGTCGCCTAATTTAATTTGCTTCCCTGGAAGCACGCGCGGGACTTGCAGTCCCCGCCGCGAGCTGCCAGCGGAGCGGGACATGCCACCCATCAGCACCTTCACGTTCTGCGGCCTGTGAATCCCGCGAATCCTTGACGTCGACCCAGCCCTTGACGCAACTTCCACCGGTGCTTATTAGAGTTAAGACGAGTTACGGTTACAGGGACGACGTGTGGAACCGCAACCCGCTCAGGTTTCCAGGTCTGCTGGCTTTGCTGTGCCTGTTTGCCATCGGGAGCCTCGCGCAGGATTTTGCGTTGCCACAACTCGAATCAGCGCCGGCAATTTCTGATGCGAAGCGGCCGGATTGGCTGCTCGATTCACGTTCGTTCAAGGCCGGAGTCTTCCGAGGGGGCGGCCAGGACGAGCTCGTCCTGCAAAA
>JANXWY010000122.1 GCA_025350905.1 Verrucomicrobiota bacterium | reverse complement strand
CGGCGAGCTGCTGACAGAGCAATGGCTGTGCCGCCAGCTGCCTGAGTTTCTCAGCCAACTGGTCAGCCGCATCGGGAGCACGGGGATCAAAGAACAGGCCCGTTTCGCCGTCCCGCACCAATGCACTCAGGCCGCCAATCCGGCTGACCACCACCGGGCGGCGCGCGCTCCACGCCTCCAGGACCACAATGCCGAACGGCTCATGGTTCGAAGGTAGCGCAAACACGTCGGACGCATGATACGCATTCACCAGGTCCGCGTCATCCGTCCGCACTCCGGGCAAAATTCGCACGTGCGGATTCAGGCCCTTTTTCTCCGCTGCGGCCCGGATTTGCGCCGCGTAATCCGGCATCGTCTCCGGCCCCATCAACACCAGCACTGCGTCTGGTTGTGTGACGCGCAATTGCCCCAGCGCCTCAACCAACGCGAGCTGATTCTTTTGCGCGTCAATCCGGCTGACGCATAGAACCACAAACGCGCTGGCAGCGATGTTGTGCTTGCGGCGAAACGCCGCACCGTCACCATGGCGAAATTTTTCCGGGTCCACGCCGTTGGGCAGAGCCGACACGCGGGCGTGCGGAACTATTTTCTTTGCCGCCTCGAACTCCGCCTGGCCGACACAGATGATATAGTCGGCGTCGCCCAGCACGCGTCGCGAACCGAACACCGCTCCCAAGGCCTTGCCCCATTCCAGCTTGCCACGTGTCGGGTCGGACATGGTCTTCAATTCCGCTGCCTGAGTGTCATACGCGCCGCCATGCAAGGAAAGCACATAGGGCTTTTTGCGCAGCCGGGCCGCCGTCCGAACCTGGCCACCGAGCCGCGCCATCGTATGCAAATGAAACAACCGCACGTTCTCCGCGCGCATCAGCGCGGAAAACAGGCCCAGGGAAACCGCGCTCCCGCCTTTCTTGTCGAGGGCCAGTTTGTCCGCCGTCGAAAGCCCAAGATACGGATAGAAATACCCGAACCGGCGCACGGGAATACCACCGATGATTTCATCGGGCCGGCTGGCCAGCGCATTGGTCGTGAGAATCTCCGGCTGCCAGCCGGCGCTTTGTTGTTCACGCGAGATTTCCAACACTACGGTTTCCGTGCCGCCCCATTCCGCAGCGACGAACCGCCGCGGAATGTGCAGAATTCTTTGCTCCGCCTTGATCGCCGCGTGCTCGGTAACCGGTTGCCTCATCCGGTGAAAAGCTTGGCAAATCGGCGCTCCCACAGCAAGAAACCCCGCACCGGGGATTCGCCGAAACAACGATTGGGAAACGGCCCGGAATAGAATCGCCCGCTTACTACTTGCGTTTGCGCGGTTCTGGCGTAGAGACTCTGGCGTGCGCTGGACGCAGGGTCGCGGCGCGAAGGAAAGTCGGGCAACGACAATTTCTGGCGCGGTCAGCATCCTAATTATGGCAAATAAACTGGCAGTCAAAGGCGGCACCCCGGTTCGCACCAAACCCTTTATCTCCTGGCCCATCATCGGCGACGAAGAACGCAAACTCCTGCTCGAGGTTTTCGACAGCGGGGTGTGGGCCTTCAGCGGCCCGCGCGAAGCTGAGTTTGCGCAGAAGTTCGCCGCGTTCTGCGGCGCCAAGGAAGCCCTCTGCGTGGCCAACGGCTCGATCAGTCTCGAACTGGCCCTGCGCGCCCTCGGCGTCGGCCCCGGCGACGAGGTTATCGTGCCTGGCCTCACCTGGCTCGCCACCGCTTGGGCCGCAGTTCAAGTCGGCGCCGCCCCGATCTTCGCCGACATTCGTGAAGTGGATTGGTGCCTGGATCCCGAAGACGTGCGCCGCAAGATCACGCCGCGAACCAAAGCGATCGTCCCCGTTCATCTTTATAACCAGTGCGCGGAGATGGACGAGTTGGTCGAGATCGCGAAGAAACATTCGCTCGTCATCCTGGAGGATTGCGCACATGCCCACGGCTCCCAATGGAACGGCCGCGGCGTTGGCACGATTGGAAACATCGGCTCCTTCAGCTTTCAACAAAGCAAATCCATGACGAGCGGCGAAGGCGGCGTACTCACGACGAATGATGAAGCGCTCGCGCAGAAAATTTACGGCCTGAAGAATTGCGGCCGTCCGTGGAAGAATGGCCAGTGTGGCTTTGGCGGCAACTACCGCATCACGGAACTGCAAGCCGCCCTGCTCCTCCCGCAGCTCGCGCGGTTTGAGGAACAGTTGAAGATCAAGACCGCAAGCATCGCGCGCTTCCGTGAGAAGATGGCGAAAGTGCCCGGGGTCAAGCTTACCCCACCGAAGAGCAAGGTCACGCGGCAGGGACTCTACGGCGTTTCGCTGAATTACGACCCGGACGCGTTTGCCGGCATGACCCAGGACATATTGGTTTCGGCACTCAAGGCCGAAGGCATCCCAACGCAGGTTCCGTATTCGCCAGTTTACCTCTCACCGCTGTGGACGCCCGGCAAGGATATTGTGCGTTGCGAACCGGGCGTGAAGCCCGAGGATCGGCTCGGCCTCAAATCCAAATGCCCCGTCACTGAACGCGTCGCGAGCGAAACCGGCATCGTGATTTTGCATCATATCTTTCTCGGCCCGGCAACTGACGCGGATGACATTGCCGCGGCGTTTGAAAAAGTTCAAGCCAACGCCGGCGAGCTGCGGATGGATATTCTTCAGAAGAAAGCCAAGGGCGCAGTACGTGGCATCCTCAGCAAAGTGGGACTTGGCAGATGAACATCCCCGAACTTCAAGAGCGCACGTTTCTCAATCTCGTCAAACGCCGCCTCGCGCAAAAGCTCGGCCAAAACCATGCGCCCGCCGCGCCGACTGGCAAAGCACTGGGCGCGGGTTTGATCGGCGCGGGTAACATCGCGCGGTGGGCTTACGTGCCGCGATTGCAACGCAAGTTCCCCTTCCATCTGTCGGCCGTGTTCGACGTGAACCAGACCGGTGCGAAAGAAGTCGCCGCCGCCACAGGCGCCAAAGCC
>JANXWY010000120.1 GCA_025350905.1 Verrucomicrobiota bacterium | reverse complement strand
TTCTTCGACTCCGCCCAGCCTTCGCTCAGAATGACACCAACGCATGTCGCCCCAAGCGAACGGAACGCAGTCGAAGAATCTCATGCACTCCCTATGCCTCGCCACGCCGAAGAACGGTTCAAGAGATTCGTATCTGCGTGTGCCCCGTGAAAACACAAAGTCCATGAACACCGACAAGCAAGACGTTCTCAGCAAGGTGCCGGAAGTAACCCTTGTCTTCTGGATCATCAAAATCCTTGCGACAACGCTTGGCGAGACTGGCGGCGATGCGGTTTCGATGTCGATGAACTTGGGATACCTTGTCGGCACAGGTATCTTTGCGGTCTTGTTCTTGGTGGCCGTCTTCGCCCAAGTGCGCGCCAAGAAATTTCATCCGTTTCTTTACTGGGCGACGATTATCGCCACCACAACAGTCGGCACAACACTGGCAGATTTCGCAACTCGCTCGCTCGGGATCGGGTATGCGGGTGGTAGCTTGATCCTGTTTGCGTTGCTGATGGCGTCTCTATTTATCTGGCATCGCATTTTGGGTTCAGTGGCAGTGGACACCGTTAGTTCGTCCAAATCTGAGGTGTTCTATTGGGTTACGATCATGTTTTCCCAGACCCTTGGCACGGCTTTGGGAGATTGGACGGCGGACACCGCCGATTTTGGTTACACCGGTGCGGCGATGGTGTTTGGCACGATGCTGGCAGTTGTTGCTGCGGCCTATTACTGGACGAAGCTAGCGCACACGGCATTGTTTTGGGCTGCATTTATCCTTACACGCCCGCTTGGGGCCGTCGTCGGCGACTTCCTTGATAAACCGCACGATCACGGCGGCCTGGCTTTGAGTCGCTATTCTGCTTCTGCGGCTTTGCTTGGGTTGGCAGTGCTCATGATCCTTGTGTTTCCCCATAGACCTGCCAAGCGAACACGATGGAGTGAACCAAACAACGCCTAATCCCTATGAATAGTGTCAAGCGTGAAAGCCCTTTGGGATATTTTTTTGCGGGGCATTGAGGGTTACATAAGCGTCTGGGTTTGAGGGTCGTGACAATTTACCTGTCCCTATGCCTGCCTCGCCACCCCGACCGTGCTCGCAGCGCCAACGGAGCGCAGGCCTGCACTGGCGACGCGAATTTGGAAGCCAACTGGCATTACGCCGCCATCTTCACCGGCGGACTCACCCGCTTTACTCCCAACATCAATCCTCAAAGTGAGAGCAACATGGCCAAATACCTGATTTCCTTTCCCAGCGCGGCTATGGTCGTGCCCGACGGTGAATGGGAGGCGGTGGGACGCGACGCGCACGCCGTTATCGAAGAAGCGAAGGCTGGCGGCGCTTACGTTTTTGGCGGCGGCATCGACGAAGCCGTGCCACCCGTGCTCGTCTCCGCCGATGGCGCGGTTGCCGAGGGCGGCTACCCTTGGGCACCCCCGCTCAACGGCGGCTTTACCGTGCTCGAACTCCCTTCGCGCGAGGAGGCCATCGCGTGGGCCGCGCGCATCGCCAAAGCCTGCCGCTGCAAACAAGAACTACACGTCTTCGGGTTCGACCCGCAGTCCTGATGATTTCGGAATTTAGGTGTTCTTAAAATGCAACCCTCGCCTAACGAAGATGATTATCATCGCGCGAAGCCGCAATGATAACGGTGGTTGAACGACTCGCGGTCGAGCGGCCTTAAAACTGACTCCTTGGGGAAAGCTTTCGCGGTGGCGAACTGCTCCGGCTGTCACGCTGGCTGCTTCCAGCCTCCGCAGTCGCTGAGCTTGGGGTCGTTCGGCAATTCTAGCATCTCCCTTGTAACCGGGCGCGAAACAACGCAGCTTTAGCCGATGCCTGACTTTCTCCACGCGCTCCAAAGCGGTTCCACGAGCCTCTGGCTTTTCATCCCTTCCGCTATCTTACTCGGTGCGTTGCACGGCTTGGAGCCGGGCCACTCCAAGACCATGATGGCGGCTTTCATCGTCGCCATTCGCGGCACGATCGGACAGGCGGTGTTACTTGGCCTTTCCGCCGCGATCTCGCACTCGCTCATCATTTGGGTGCTCGCCGCCACTGCCCTTCATTACGGCAGCCGGTGGGATGCCGAGACTGTCGAGCCGTATCTTCAGCTTGGCTCGGCGGCGGCCATTCTCGCGCTGGCCGCGTGGATGTTTTTCCGCACGCGCCGTGAGTTGCGCGAGGCAGCCGACCACCATCACGACCACGCGCACAGTGAGTTATTCGTCCTCGATACCGGACATGGCTCGGTGGAGTTGAGCGTCTTTGAGGACGGTGTTCCGCCGGTCTTTCGGCTGCGTGCCGCAGGCGGCGCTACGCTGCCGGAGGCAGCGGCAGTCGCGCTCGAAACGGTGCGCCCCGATGGGGCGCGGCAGACGTTCCAATTCATCGCGCAGGGTGACTTTCTCCAGTCACGCGACGACATCCCGGAGCCGCATGAGTTCGACGCGCGGCTGACGGTCACACACGATGGCCACGGTCACACTTCCAGCGTGGAGTTCCGCGAGGACGCGCACCACCATCACCACGACCACGCGGACGACGGCAGCAAGGAGTTTCAGGACGCCCACGAGCGCGCCCACTCAGAGGACATCGCCAAGCGTTTCGCGGGGCGCACTGTGACCACGCCGCAGATTGTGCTTTTCGGCATCACCGGCGGTCTG
>JANXWY010000102.1 GCA_025350905.1 Verrucomicrobiota bacterium | reverse complement strand
GCGGCTAAGCGCAGAACAAAAACTCACGACCTGAGCACGGCGCAGAAAAAATGTAGTGAAGACCTTTGGCCCTCACCCGGCGAAAACTCGAAGAAATCCCCCGGTCACGCAGAAAAACTCGCTCCAGTATCGAAAGTTGGGCTAACACTGCCAGCACGGTAGATTGGGGACGGACGATGGGCTATGGGGTGTAACCCTACCGTGAATTATTCAAAGGGGTTCGGCCGCAAACGAACCGGCACGCAACTCCGAGGTACCATCTTGACGCAAGCCGGGTTCTGTTGGAACTCACGCAAACCGCTTGCCGCCCTACCGGGAGAGAAGTTCACTGACGGACGACATCGAAGGGACGCGGTCGCAGACGACCTTGATGGAAACCAGGATCGGGACGGACAACAGCGCGCCGGCCACGCCCCAGAGCCACATCCAAAAAATCAAGGAAACAAAAATGACCGCGGGATTGAGCGTGAATCGGCGACCGAGCAGCACCGGCGTGATGAGGTTTGCCTCCAGCAGGTGGAACAGCAGGTACCAGGCGGCGGGCAGGAGGCCTTTCCCCAGCGTGTCGAAGGTCAGCAGACCCACCGTACCCAGCACGAGGACGCCGGCGACCGGACCAAAGTAAGGCACAAAATTCAGCACCGCCACGAGCATTCCCCACATCGCGGCATTAGGGATGCCCATCAGGTAAAGCCCCCCCGCCACGATCATTCCGAGCCCCAGGTTGATGAGCGAAACGGAGAACAGGTAATTGGAAATGTTTTGCTGAATCTCGTGGCTGATTTCGACCGCCCGCTTTTTGTCGTGCAGCGTCGGCATCACGTGCACGAGTTTTTGCAGGAACAGGTCGCCCGAGGCCAGCAACAGGTAAAGCAACACCAGGGTCTCGCCCACGCCCGTCAAGAAGGTGCCGGTCCAGTTCAGGAGGGAGCCGGTGCCGCGCCGGTCTTTGACTTCCACCGTCGGCATCTTGGCTTGTTCTACTTTTTTTTCCTCCTCCGTCGCGCCCAGGTCGTTTACCGCTGCCGCCGCCTGGTTGAAGCGCGCCAGCCGCGGGAAGATTTTCTGCACGCGTTGGCGCAGCTCGGTCATGTGGTGCGGCGCTTCATTCAGCCAGGTCAACGCCGGGCGGCCTAGTTGGAAGAACCCGATCCCGCTCGCGGCCACGAGAAGGCCCAGCACGATCGCAGCGGAAAGCGCGGGCGGGACGTGACAGCCGGACAACCACCGGATGAGCGGTTTCAGGGCCATGCCCGCAAAACACGCCGTGAAGATCGGCAAGACGAGGGGCCGCGCAAAATAGAGGAAGGCCATCGTGCCGAGCACGATCAAGCTGATTTGAACTGGCGCGATTCTGGCCGCAACGCCCGCGCTGGTGGGAACGGGCGGGCGTTCGCCACCCGGCGCTTCCTTCGGCCGCAGCATCAACGGCTCCGTGACGAGGACAAAAGGCTCAGTCGCTGCCGGCCGTGAGCCGGGCGGATGCATTCCGCTGTTTTCGTTTTTCAAAGTTATATTGATACAACACACCCACGCTGTGCGCGCCTTCCCGACCATCGCGCAGCGCGTTGAATCCGTAACCGTAGCGGAGGATCACCCGCCACACTTCGCTCCGCGAAGTGAAGGAAAGGCTCGGCCCCGCGCCAGTGTTCCAGTGGTTGGGTTGCTGGAATCCGGGCAGATAATCCACATACGCACTGGCGGCCTCCAGGCGTAGCTGCCAGCGATGATCGGCCGACAGCGGAGCGACGTAACTGGCGCTCAAGTGTACGAATCCCGCCGCTGAAATTTCCTGGTAGTAATAACCGGGCAACGTCAACGGAAACTCAGCGGCGAGCGGCAAGACCCCACCCAAGCGGTAGGCGCTAAAGCGATCCGCGTTGTCGGAGCCGCCCGCCGTCAGCGCAAACGTGAATTGGTTGCCGGTGTTGGTCCACGCGTAGCTCAGGCCGGCATAAAGCCAGTACAGTCCGGTGCTGGGCACGACCGCTCGATCGCCCGCAAAGCCATACGGGCCATCGTTAAACCGCCACTGTTGCTCATACCAGACGGAAACTTCCATCGCGAGATCGGCGTAGAGCATCGGCTCTTTGCCCGCGAATCGCAGGCCCGCGCGCGCGAAGGTGCTCGGGCCGTCTTCGGGCAGTTGGAACCGGGCATCCGTTTTGTGGGTCGCCGAATACGCCGTGTAATCACCGCCCGCTTGCACGATGACGTTTAGCGGGATCAAGTAACCGGGGTCCACCAGATGGTAAAGGTTCAGCGAAGCGCCGCCCCCGCTGCCATCGAAACTCTCGCCTTTGATATACTGACCCTGGTTTATTTCATAATAATTCTCACCGAAGGCACCGCCCCGCAGGCCGATGCCGAAGTCTGTGCGGGGCAGGACTTGGCGAAACCCAAGTTCGCCGTAGAAATAGACCGGCGCCACTGCCAGGCGGAGCGCCATGTTGGTACGCAGAAACGCGGGATTATTGAAGTAATAGTAGGCGTAAAGCGATTGCGGGCCCGTGCCGGACAGGGACTGATCGTACCCGAGTTGCAACAGGCTGCGGGGATACGGATCGACCTGGGCCCGGGCCATGGTAGCGCTGGTCAGCCCCAAGCCAATTATCACGGAAAGAATTTTTTGCAGCGGAATCACAAGTAGTCGGTGGGGTTACGGCGGCGCCGGTTGCCCGGATAACGCCGCTCTCCTTGGCCAGCCTGCGGCTGGGGTTCGGCTATTTGCCCGGCGGTTCGGACCCGCGCGTGCGAAACGCCAGCCAGAGGGTGGAAGCCATGCCCGCGCCTTTGAAAATAGTGTTCAGCCAGGAACGGTTTGCACCGCCCGGCACGGATTTCGCATGGCGCAGCGCCGCCAACCCCGCCAGCAGCACTGCGGCCGACGAGGCCATCGAACCGAAGGATTTGGCGCGACCGGTGAGCGCGCGAAGGCCCGCTGCAACCACGACCAGATCCTCGGTCAGGTGTTCGCGGTTTAGTTCGCTTTCTGCGATCAACAGTTGCTTCCGTGATTCCAGCTGACTTAGGCGAGAGTGGCTTCCAAACATGCACGGTCCTTTCTAAGTTGGTCCAGGGTGGCGGAAAGTGACTGCCACTCACGCAGGCGGGCGGTAAGTCGTCGGCCGAGCCAGACTCCCGTTCCACCATAGAGAACGGTCAATATCAGGAGGACGGCCACCGGCGAGTAGGCCCACCCACCCACCACGAGGGCGGCGGTGAGGGTAAGTGTGGCGAGCAAACCCAAGGCCGCCACGCCGAGGCCCAGGAGGAAGGCGTGCAGGCATCGCTCACGCTCTTCCTGCATTTCCACGAGAAGCAATTCGAGGCGATTGCCACCGATGGTTAACAGCCGGCGCGCGAAACGCCGAGACGAGAGGGTGATCGCCTCGGCGTTGTCGGTGGCAGTTTCCATGGCGGATCAGTCGCAACGGCGCGAGCCCCGGTGGGCCAGGAGATAGCCGAAGATGGCGCCGACGCCGACGCCGATGGCGATGGCCTGATAAGGGTGCTCATGCACGGCCCCGTCGGCCACTTGGGCCCCTTCGATCGCCTTCTCTTTCGCGCGGCCATAGATTTCCTTGCCGCGTTCCAAGGCGGCGGCGAGGCGCTTGCGGGCTTCGCCGACTTTTTCTCCGGCCACCTCGGCGGTGGCGTTCATTAACGCGCGGGCATCGTCGGCCAGTTGGCCCATGTCATTGCTTATTGCTTGGGTTTCTTTGTTCATAGTTTCTTGCTCTTAGTTTGGTTTGTGTTCTTGAGGGGTAATTTTTCCGCATCAACCGGATGGGCGGCGGCGGGCGAGCTGGCCACTTGCAGAATCGAGTTTCGGCCGCCGAAGGGATTCGGCACGGTTTCTCGGGCCAACGGGTCGGGGAGCCAACGGCCGTCCACCACGAAGCAGTATTCGTAGGTACCGGGCGGCAACGCGGTCTCCTGCCGCCAATGACCACTCCCGATGGGATGCAGCGGCTTGGCTTCAGGCTGCCAGTGGTTGAAAGTGCCCGCCACGCAAACGGTGACGGCTGTCGGATGCGTGAATTCGAAACGCACCGGCACGGGTTGGGGGCCGGGACGCGCCGCGTTATTTTGGTTTAGCTTTTGTTTCATGGCTGGTCCTTCATTGGTAGGGTAAACTCTTGCGGTTCCAAGAGTGCTCCGTTCCTGCTGATACGTTAGGCCCGAAGGGTTGGTCGGCGCTATGGGGTGTTACCCTACCCAACATTAACGCGCCCGGTTCTCGTGGATCGGCAGGGCCTGACCATTGCAATCGGCTGTGGGGCTTCCCGTCCGCATGCCGTGCCGCTGCAAAGAATTTGCGAACGACCCAGTGGATGGGCAACGAAGTGATGAGCCGCAGCGCCCTCGGCCAGCGGATGTCATGAGGGTATTGGTTGATTCAAGTTTGCGGTTGCTGGTCGTTAAACCTGTAAAAATAATTGACGCTGATGGGGAGGTTGAAGCCGTTCATTTGAGTGACCGGCGAGCGGAGCAATAAAGTAGCCGACCAGCACCAACCGAGAGTCAGGACTCGGCGGAATGAGAGCGGTTCCGATCCTGCCGTTTGTGCAAGCGCCCTTGAATTCGTTTTTCCGCGCGATGCTGGTGGACGACTCCGCCGATTTGCTGGCGAGACTGGGCCACCGGGTCTGACGCGCCAACCTGGATTGAACTCATGGGCGCGCGAGAAGGCCATCAGGCGCTGCGAATGGCCGAAATCCGGCAGCCGGATTTGGTGCGGATGGACTTGAAGCTGCCGCTTGTTGACGGATTGCCTGCGGCGGAGATCCGGCGTTCGCGTTTGCGCTACATACCGGTGCACTCGTTGGTCCGGTCTCGGTCCGCGCTCACCATCGAACCCCGGCCGCTCATCGTCTTGGGGCAGTGGGTGGTATCGCCGGCGGATAATCGGGCGGCCCCGGCTGCCCGGTGCCGGGCCTCGGATGGTTGTTGTCCAGCAGTTTCGTTGCGCCTTTTTCACCCGCTGCCCGCTTTCGCTGAGTGGCCGGTGCGAAGACCGGCTGAACTCGCTCGGATTGTCCCTGGGCGTCACGTTGCGCAGCTCCCGTAGTTGTCACTGACGCTTTGGCCCGTGGTTCGGCTTCCGGCCGCCCCAACTTTTCCAATCCCTTCTCGGCTGGCCGGGATTCCACCGGCGTCAGGTTTTGCGATTGTGCTGGCCTGCGGTCCGGTCCGGGTTGCCCCGGCCGATCGAGCACCGGGGACTCATTGCGCCCAGGTGCGGATTTTTTTCCCGGTGCCGACTGGCGCGGCTGAGGTTGAGACTGAGACTGGGGATTGCTTGGAACCGCATTGGGCTGAAGCTCCCGTGGTTCCGATTTAAGCGGCCGCTTAAGCTCGGGCTTGGGTGTCGGCTGGGCCTGGGGCGGTGCCTGGTTTCGGCTCAACTGGTCGACCGGCTTGGCGACGATCGGCGAGCGGGGAATTGCGACTTGGGCGGGCCGAGTCACCGCGCGAGGTTTTCGAGGTGTCGCGGCCACCGCAGTCGCCTCCAGCGTTCGCCTTTGCTCGCGCGACTTTTGAACTTCCTGGCCCCGCTGGGCCAGCCCCTGTCTTTCTTCCTTCGCCACCGGCTGGAAGCGCAGGGGACTGTCTTTTCCTTTGGCCAGTTGATCCATGGTCGTGGCCACGATCGGGCGGTTCTGTTTGGATTCCGCCGCACCCGGATTAATATTCTTCTGCGTGGCCCAGGTGCGTGGCGGGCGGGCGGCTTCGTGATCGCGGCGATACTGGTAGGACGCTTCCGCGCGGTGCTCCCACTCCGAGTCCTGGCGATGCTCCCAGCGTTGATGCGAATAAATCGGATCATAGCCATGGCGACCGGATTGGAAGGTGAAGGAGGCGTAGTACCCGCCCTGTGAGTAGCTCGCCGCATAGTAATCCCCGAAGTAATAGTGCTGGTAGCGGGGCCGCAAGAAGAGGTGGTCCGTGAACACGCCCAGACTAATCACTATGGTTGGCGAGTAGTAATAACCGCGCTGGGCGTACACCCGGGATTCAAAATATACCGGTGCAAAGAGAATGCCGCGCCGTTCCACCGGATAATCCCAGAAGCCGCCAACGAAAAGGTATCCGCGCGGGGTCCAAACATAGTGCGCAGGGCACCAATCCCAATCCGCCCGGCCCAGCGCCCAGTAGCCCGGGCCCCACGCATAACGCCCCGAATACCACATCCAACAACCCGGTGTCCAACTGTAGTCCGGGGAAGGCGGGGCGATATTGGGTCCCGTTTCGACGGTCGCCGGCGGTGGGGGCAGATAGCTCGTCAGTTGAGCCGAGGCGTCTGCCCAGTACCCGGAAGTCCACTGGTAGCCCTGCGGGGTCTTGGCCCAATAACCGGCCATCCACGCGCGCCCCGGTGGCAGCGCGCGCCAGGTGCCGCTGACCCACAGGTAGTCGCTTCGCTCTTCATCCCAAGCCCAATAACCGGGAATCCAAGTGACGTTGTCACCCTCCGGCCGTTCCTCGGGGGGCAATTCTTCGATGATCTCGGGCGGGGCTTTGGTGGTCACGAGCCCCGGCTCGGGATTGAAAGTGACCATGCCAGCAAATGCCTCATGCACCGGCCCGCGGGTAAGCACTTCCGCTCCGGGCGTATCGTTGGCGGGCGGCTGGGGCTGGCCAAGGACCGGGTCCCCGCAGACACCAATGAAAACCACCAGCCCCGCTGCCAGGCAACATGTGGCCGCGTGGCGCGTGGCGGTGGCCACCCCACAGTTCGGAAAAATCCTCGAGTCATTCATAAGGGGATGCTTAATCGCGGCAACCTGTCAGCACCAGTTTACTGCGAGTCATTTGCCGGGTCCGTTCCGGTCGTTTCCATGGCCGTCGTTTCCGTTTCCTTGGCCGTGGATGTTACCGGCGGCTGGTGGTGCCCAATGCTTCGGGTACTGCCGGACCACCGTGGCGTGATGAATGGACGGAGCGTCATGGAAATCGAGCCGCACCGATGGCGAGGCGAATAGTACGTCAACCGAGACCCGCGGCGGCGCGGGCCGCGACACCCAAGCGTTGCCTTGCAGATAAACATATTGGCGGCGGTGGCTGCTGTAATAGACCTGGTAACCGGGGTAATAAACATAGTCGTCCTGGAACCCGGCCCCCGCTTCCACATACACTGGTGGGGGCGACACATACACAGTCCGGGGCTGCGGCGCGACAATGCAACCCGTCAGCGCCCCCAAGAACGCCATCCCGAACGCGAAGTGGATGCTTGAATAATTTGTTCGTTTCATGGGTTTCTCCTGTCTGGTCGGTGGGTCGGGGTTTGCAAATTCTGGTGGCATAATAATTCTTCCGGGTGGCGGGCGTTAATGCTCCGACGATTCACGCGCAGCGCCGGCAGACGCTCATTCGCGCCGAATATTTCTGAGCGGGTGGAGTTCCTGCGTATCATGAACGTCAAGTTGGCTAATTGTAGGTAATCACCAGATTGCCCCCCACGGCGGAGGTGCTCGTAATGGTCAGGGCAGTGACTGACCGGATACGATAGTAACGCCTGCTCCCGTACTTGGGCACCGTGATGGTCCTTGTCTCAAGATCAACCGCTTGACCTACGGCATCCGTGTACGGGCCGGTGACCGCTGCCGCTGATACCAAAATGACTGACCCCGCCGTAATTGTATTGGGCATGGTAACGGTGTTGGCGTCCAGCGTAACCGCCGTCTGTGCCAACAATCGGCCGTTGATGGATGCGCCGGTCTGAAGGTTGATCCCTGCCTGCGACAGTACGATTCCCTCAAAGTGTGAGGTGGTCTCCAAATTCACCCCCACCCCGCCGGCGACCTGCCAGAATATGTTGTTGGCCTGGGCGCCGCCGCTCAGGATAACCGCCTGGGCGCCGGCGACGGTGAGATTTCCCGCGATTTGAAAGATCCAGACCGCGTTGGGACCGCCCGAGAGAGTGACATCCGTTGGAATTGAAACACCGGTACCCCATTTGTAGAGACCAGGGGCGAGGGTCATGCCCCCAACATTCCCGCTCCCGAGCTCAGTGTAATCCGGCAGTGTTCGTCCGGCAGCGTCGGTGTACGCGGTCTGCATATCGCCTACCGCCGTGGTCAGGTTGTCGGGAGTGGGCGACGAATAGTCGGGGGCGTACACTGTCCCGGTCACTTGCGACGAGGTCGAAAATTGCCCCGAGCCATCAAGGATTAACGAAAATCCAGTTATGGCCGTCGAGTCGATGGGACTCACCCCCAGATCGCCCGTTACCGCCGAGGGCGGAACCGTGCTGATTCCGGATTTTGCCAGAATCACATAATTGCCGGCCGATCCAATGGCTACCGGCGACTGTGCGGCGGTTACGTCCTGGTGTGTGGATATCACAACCACCGCCAAGCCGATGAGAAATCCCCCGGAGCCTAAGGTTTTTTTTTGCGATTACAGTTGTTAGATTCATAATTGCCTTTCCGTCCTGATGGGTCGTTGGTTTAACAACCTCAAAATTACTTCCCACGCCCACACTCGGCGCGCCCGCGCCACCTCACTCAAGGCGCGATTTTATCGCTCATCCATTGGCGGGCCTGTTTAAACCCATCCTTAAACTCGTTGACGGCTTTCTTGGCGCCGGCTTTGACGCTTTCCCAAGCGGGCTCAGTGGCGTTTCTAGCCTCCTCCAGTTGCTGGTTCAACTTCGCCGCTTGCTCGCGCAACGCCTGGAGTTTTGGTTTGGCTTCCGCCTTGGCCGCGTCGCTGGCCTTTTCGATTTTGGCGGCGAGCTGGTCCAGGTCCTGGTTTATTTCGGCCAGCTGGGTCTGCATTTTTTCGGTGAACTCAGTTTTTTGCGCGAAGGTATAATCCTTCAAATCTTGCGCGGCTTGTTTGGTTGCGGCCTGGACCTGGTCGAGTTGCTGCGCCACGGGCTGCGTCTTCTCGCAAGCCGGCGTGAAAACGGCGACAGCGAGACCGATGATGAGCAAAGTTTTGTGTTTCATGATTCCAAGCTTGGTTTTCGATTTAGCACCGGTAGGAGGCTAGATCATGGACCCTCGCCGGGCTATGGGGTCTAACCCTACCGTTGCTGCTGGCTCCCACTCGACCTGGCAAGTCGTGGCTCGCGCCCCGTCATAGTTTCAGCGGGCTTGGCTCGAATCCGGTACGGAGTCGGGACGCCAACTCAGGAAGATTCTCGGTTGGCGAATGCTGCCTCCGGCCCACGTCGGCCGGGGACCCGGACACCGCCGATCGGACTTGAAGTCGGTTTGGAAACTGGCAGCAAACGTCTAGAGGCTCGCACCGTCTTGGCTTCTCGCCATGAAAAATCGAAATACTTGAGCCTCGTTACCTCGGCTGCCACGTAGGTCGAGAGGGATACCAAACTGGCACTCAGGGTTACACCCCATAGAGCTGACCACGCACCTCGCCTAACGTCTCCCCCAGAGAACGAAGCAAACTTAATATGAAAAAAATCCTGTTCTTAACTGGCCTTGTCAGCCTCCTCGCCACTACTGGATGCCTGATTGCGGAAGGCGGAGGTCACGGACACGCCCGACACGGAGGTCCTCCGGTAATCCTCGTCCCCGCCCCGGTGGTGATTGTGCCAGTCGTGCCCATCGTCCGTGTTCATTAACCCACACGCCAAAGGCAAACCATTCACGAATGAAGCAGCGACAGCGCCGCAGCCTGTCCCTGAGCAGGTCGGACGGGCGGCCGGAACGGGCGTGGATACATGTTAGCTGAATCTCGTTGCACGCCGGTTACGAGGCGCGCGATCACCACCGCGCGCCAACCCTGCCGGCTTCTGAATTCGGGTCAAGGAATGATTGCCCGGATGCAATCCTCCGTCACGAGCTGCTTGGCGTCGGGATAATTCTTGGGCACGCCGGGGGCGGTGACGGGTTCACCGCGTTCAATCTTCGCGGCGACTTCTTGATTCAGCGCGAGGAGCTGGGCGAGCAAATCCTTTTTGGCGCTGAAGCCGTAGGCGGTGAGGACGGCGGTGTCGAGCGCGGCGTGC
>JANXWY010000101.1 GCA_025350905.1 Verrucomicrobiota bacterium | reverse complement strand
CCCCATCTGCAACTGGAGTTCCGGCGCGCGCAACATGATGCCGCTGTCAATCTCCCCACTCCAGCGCGCTTCACACTCGACGACGAAGTCGCCATACGACTTCTCCGTCCAGAGCATGCTGCCCTTTTTGGCTTCATCGTTTTCACCCACGAGGACCCCGTCCACCACTTTCCAGAACGGATTGGGCTCGGGCACCTTCCAGCCCGTAAGGTCTTTGCCGTTGAAGATGGCGGGCAATTTAGCTGCCTCGTCGGCGGCGTGGGCAGTCCCGCATAGCGCGAGGGTAAAGACGAGGGCGAGCGAATGAATGAGCTTTGGGGGTTTCATGGTTAATCGAGGTTGTGCTGGGGGAATCTTATGCTGTCCGAGGCCCGGTCGTCCATCCCGAGTTAACTTCAACGCCCGAATTGGGAGCGGGCGGGGAAGGCGACCGGATTGGGCGCATTGGTTTCGCGGCGCGGGCCAAGCAAATCATCCACCCGGACAAATTGGTAGCCCTGCCGTCCCAGCGTATCGAGCAGTTCGCCAAACCGCGCATGAAACTTGTCCGCCCGCCCGGGTCCGCTCCCGAGGTGGAAGCGCAAGATATACCCATTCAATCCCTGCGGATCCTGGTGTTCCTGCGTCACGATGCTGTCGAAAATGGCCTGCGAGGAAACGAAGTTCGGGTCCGCCTCCACCGTGGCATCCGCACTCGCGCGCGGTCCGGGGGTGAAGTTGATGAGCGTCCAGCGCTGTTGGCGCGTCCAGTCCGCGAGCTCGCGATTGTAGGTTTCAAACGCGGGCAAAAAATAGCGGCTGAACCGGCGTTCACCGAAACCACTCGCCGGGAGCTTGGCCGCGTTGGCCACCAGGTCGTCCGTGAATTCGTCCTCGCTCACCAGCGTGCGCCGGGCTGCGTCCCCGGTGCAGTACCGCAAAAATTTGTCCGAGTGCGGGCCGAGGTAATGCCCCTCCGCCACCATTTGTGCGATCAGGGATTGGAACGATGGATTTTGCAGGAAGTGGCCGGTCAGAAAAAACGAAGCCCGGCCCTGTCGTTGCGCCAATGCGTTCAAAATCGTCCCGCCGCCTTCGGCAAATTCGTGGCCGCTGAAGACCAGGGCGATCTGCTGCTGCGCTTTCGGACCGCGAATGATGCCACCGTCCTGCAACTCGCACTGGACCCGGACGATCGACCGGGGGATGACGCGGCGTCCAAATTCATCCGGGCTGTCCGGCAATTGGCGAATGGCCGGCAACGCGGATTCCGCCTGCGTCCCAAAAGCGCCGAGCGCCATGGCGGCCGCCGCCCGTACCCGCCCGTCTGCGTCCGAAAGGGTGCGGGTCAACGCTGGTACCACCAGCGGCGCGTCCAACGTGATCCCGCCCAAGGCCCGAGCGGCGCTGGCGCGTAATTCCGCATCGCTGGCGTTCAACGCCGGCACCAATGCCGGCACCGCGGCGTGCGCCTGACTGCGAAGTTGCCCCAGATAATTCGCCGCCATGATTTGCCGCGCCGAATTTGTTTGAGCCAAAACTTTCACGAGCGGCGGGATGGTTTCCGGGCCGCCGATTTCCAGCAGAGCCCGCAAAGCCCGATCGGCGAGAGCCGAATCGGTGGCGGTGGCGAGGGCTCCGAGTTTCCGGATGGCCGGCTGGGCGGCGCGGCCCAGGACTTGAAAGCCAAGTTGGGCCCGCCGCTGGTCGGCCTCCGCCAGCGCCTCGCCGAGGTCCAGGTTCGCCGTATCCTGAATCAACGAAACCGCCGCTACCTTCCACCGGGCGTCGTCGCCGCCTAGCATCGTGAGCAAGGTGGGTAAACCGTTCGTGCCGATCGCGCGGACCGCTTCGACGGCTTCCCGCCACGCCGGCGACTTCAGGTCCGGAGCGGCTTCCATGGCCCGCAGCCAGCCAGTCAATGGCTTGCCGTGATACACCGGCTCGCGCGAGGGCAACGCGAGCCAGCCGGCGCCGGCAAGAATCGTCACCACCAGAATCGCCAACCCAACCTGCCGACGCTTGTTCACGATGAGCGAATTGTCGTCGGTCCCGGTTTGGCGGCGAGAAAAATTTATCGGTCAGCGCTCCGGCCATGAAAAAGCCCGCGACCGGACGGTCGCGGGCTCGATAAGATTCGGGTTCGCCTACGCGCCGTTGTCGCCAATGGCTTCCACCGGGCAGCCCTCTTTAGCTTCCTTGCAGCGCGTTTCTTCCTCGGGAGTTTCGGGCTGCTTGTAAACGTACGAATACCCGCCGTCGTCGTTGCGCTTGTAATTGTCCGGGGCGGTTTCGCGGCACAGATCACAGTCAATGCACTGGTTGTCCACGTAATATTTGCCGGCGATGTTTTCGGAATAGCGGTTTGCTGCGTCAGCCATAAATAATTCTTTCGTTGCTAAAAAAGTAGCGCGCCCCCGCCCGTCATGGCAAGTCTCAATATCCAATTCACCGCGGCCGTTTGGACCCGGTCCGGATCTTAATCTTAATCCTAATCTTAATCCGGCTGTCGATCGACGTTGGCCACCCCGATTTGACAGTTTCCGATTTCCATTCTCTGTTGCTGCGATTGCTGAACCCGCAATCGTTGGTTTATGAAAACAACCGAGCCAGTTTTAACGGCGGTGCCGGTGCTAGACGAGACGAATGCCTTGACTGGTCTCTCAGAGCTGCCGCGACCGCTTGTTTCGGAGTCGCCATTATTGGACGCGTATTCCGCGGCGGTCACCCGCGCGGCGGAGCAGGTCAGTCGGGCGGTGGTCAAGATTGATGTCATCAAGCCCGGCGGTACTGGCGACCGGCGCGGTTCGCGGGAAGGCGGCGGGAGCGGGTCGGGTTTCATTATTACCCCGGATGGTTTCATTCTTACAAACAGTCACGTGGTGCACGGCGCGGAGCGGATGGAAGTCACACTGGCCGACGGCCGACGGCCGGATGCGCATCTCGTCGGCACGGACCTAGACACGGACCTGGCGGTCATTCGTATTTACGCTCCGAACCTGAAACCGGTTTGCCTTGGGGATTCCAACCAGTTGCGGGTCGGGCAGCTGGCCATTGCCATCGGCAATCCCTACGGCTTCCAATACACCGTGACGGCGGGGGTGGTGAGCGCTTTGGGCCGGTCGTTTCGCGCCCCGTCGGGCCGGCTCATGGATAATCTGATCCAGACGGATGCCGCGTTGAACCCGGGCAATTCCGGCGGGCCGCTCGTCGATGCGCGCGGGAAAGTCATCGGCGTGAACACCATGGTGATTTTGCCGGCGCAGGGATTGTGCTTCGCCATCGGGATCAACACGGCGAAATACATCGCGGGCTGGCTGATCAAGGATGGCGTGATCCGGCGCAGTTATATCGGCGTGGGGGGGCAGACGGCAAAAATTCATCGGCGCCTGGTGCGGCATTTTCAGTTACCAAACGAGACCGGCATGCTCGTCCTCGGCGTCGAACCCGGCAGCCCGGCGAGCCGAGCCGGTTTGCGTGAAGGGGACATCGTGGTGGAATTTGCCGGGCAGGCGATTGCGGGCATTGATGATTTGCACAAGCACCTCACCGGCGCCCAGGTCGGCGTACGCTTGGCGCTCACGGTGATTCGGCACACAGAGAGGTTGACCCTGGAGATCGTGCCCGAGGAATCGCACGCAAAACCGGAGCGGAATTGAACGGCGCGCGGTTGTGTGCGTTTGCACCAGCCGAAGTGTTCTCGATTTCTCGACGACTTGCGGGTTTTCCAAGCGCTGCGGCTGGTCTGCGACCCAGCCGCGCTCCAGCACGGCGCAGCGCGTGGTCCCTG
Source organism: Verrucomicrobiota bacterium (assembly GCA_025350905.1). Classification (GTDB taxonomy): domain Bacteria; phylum Verrucomicrobiota; class Verrucomicrobiia; order Limisphaerales; family JADLHS01; genus JADLHS01. The sequence goes on along the minus strand of JANXWY010000101.1, from coordinate 9,066 downwards.
CCGAGCCCCGGCTCGCGAAGACGCTCGCCTCACCGCCGGCCTCGCTGATTCAGTCTCGTAAAAATATCCCTTACCCTTGTAATTTTCCGGCTGCGTCCGGTGACCAATCAGTATAAAGAACTTGGAATTCTCTGTGCCGACCAACCGCAAAACACCAAATGAATGACTTTATGAAATTTCCCGGCCGCGTCCTGTTGGTCACCACGTTGTGGTTGGCGTGCTTCCTGTGCGCCGTTGCGACGGAGGCGCGCCGACCGGGCGAGGCCGACCTGCAGTCCACGCTCAAGCAGCGTGGCGAGCAGGCCGGTCGCGGCGTCGGCATCGTGGTCGGCATCCTTGACGAAACCGGAACGAGAATTGTCACCAGCGGCAAAGTGGACGGGCCGGTCGTCGGGGACGGCGATACGATTTTTGAAATTGGCTCGGCCACCAAAGTTTTCACCGGGCTGTTGTTGGCGGACATGGTCTCCCGGAATGAAGTGAAACTGGACGATCCCATTGCCAAGTACCTGCCGGCTTCGGTGAAGGTGCCGTCACGCAACAATCGGCAGATTACGTTGCTGGATCTGGCCACGCACACGTCGGGCCTTCCGCGGATGCCGGACAACCTGGTGCCGAAGGACCCGGAGAACCCTTACGCCGACTACACCGTGGAACAGATGTATGCGTTCCTGTCCGACTATTCGCTGCCTCGTGACATTGGCGCGGAGTATGAATACTCCAATTTCGGGGTCGGTCTGCTCGGGCACATCCTCGCCCTGAAAGCCGGCACGAACTATGAAGCGCTGGTGCGCGAACGCATCTGTCAGCCGCTCGGCATGACGAACACAATGATCACGTTGCCGGCGGCGTTGAAGCGGCACCTGGCGGTCGGCCACAATGAATCCGGTGCGCCGGTCAAGAACTGGGACCTGCCCGTGCTGGCCGGCGCCGGCGCTTTGCGGTCCACGGCGAACGATTTGCTGAATTTCCTGGCGGCCAATTTCGCCCGGGTGCCTTCGAAGCTGGCGCCGGCCATCCGCCTGGCGCAACAACCGCGGCATGCCGCCGGAGCGGGCATGGAAATCGGTTTGGGCTGGCATATCGCAAACCAGCATGAAGCCCGACTGGTGTGGCACAACGGCGGGACCGGCGGCTACCATGCCTTCCTAGGTTTCAATCCGGCAACGAAGCGCGGCATCGTGGTGCTGGCCAACTCCGCGCAATCCTTCGACGACATTGGCTTTCATCTCCTGGAACCGAAATATCCCCTGGCGGATTCCCGACCCGCAAAGGATCGCGCCGTCGTTGAACTCAAGCCGGAAATCCTTGATCGTTACGTGGGCCGCTATCAACTCGCGCCGGGCGTGTTTTTCAATTTGCGCCGTGACGGCAGCCATTTGCTGGCGCAACTTAGCGGGCAATCGTACGCGGAGATTTTTCCGGAGTCAGAAACCAATTTCTTCTACCAGGTGGTGGACGCACAACTGACGTTTCGCCGCGCGGACGGGCGCACAACCGAACTGGTCTTGCACCAGAATGGCATCGATCAAACCGCGAAGAAGATTTCCGATGAACCGCCCAAAGAACGTCAGGCCATCAAACTCGAGGCCAAAAAGTATGACGCCTGTGTGGGTGAATACGAACTGGCCCCGGGCGCGGTGTTCACGATCCGCAAGGAAGGGGAACGGCTCCTGGCCCGGCTCACGGGCCAAAGTTTCCTGGAGCTGTTTCCGGAATCAGAAACGGAATTCTTCTACCAAGCCGTGGATGCCCAGATCACCTTCGTCAAGGAGGGGCCGGGCCGCGTCACCGCACTGGTGCTCCACCAAAATGGCCGGGATTCCCGGGCGAAGAAAATTCCTTGATCTTGTGGGCCGGGCTGGTCAATTGCGTCTTGGTTTGATGCCCAATCAAATTGCCGGCGCCCACCCGCCAGTATTTTCTTTTCGCCCGGGAATCGTTAAGCTGCACCCGCCATGCCACGAAAGATTTTACCGCCCAAGCCGAATCGCTACCGCCGTCGCTGGGGACTCAAGCCGGGCACAGTGCTTTTAAATCATGGCTCCTTTGGCGCCTGCCCGAAATCCGTCCTCGCCCACCAAGCCCGGCTGCGCGCCGAGATGGAAGCGGAGCCGGTGCAATTTCTCTGGCGCCGTTACGAGGAACGATTGGAGCCGGCCCGGCAAGTCCTGGCGAAATTTGTTGGCGCCAAGGCACGCGATCTGGTCTTCGTAACGAACGCCACGACCGGGATCAACGCGGTCCTTAGCTCGCTTTCCTTGCGGCGGGGCGATGAACTCCTGACGACCAACCTCGATTACAATGCCTGTCGGAATGCGTTGGTGGAAGTCGCCCGGAAGGCCGGCGCCCGCGTGGTGGTGGCCGACATTCCCTTTCCGCTCCAGTCCGCGGATGAAATCCTCGCAGCCATCCTGCGAGCCGTCACTCCAAGAACGCGGCTGGCGTTGGTGGACCATGTCACCAGCAATACGGCCATGGTAATGCCCGTGCGGCAAATCATCCGGGCGCTCGAAGCCCGCGGCGTCGATACGTTGGTGGACGGGGCCCATGCGCCGGGCATGCTGCCCCTGAATCTTCAGGCGCTGCGTCCGGCGTATTATGCCGCCAACCTGCACAAATGGGTGTGCGCCCCCAAAGGCGCCGCGTTTCTTTACACCCGCGAGGATCGGCAGGCCGCCTTGCAACCGGCGGTGATCAGTCACGGCAACAATCGCGCGCGACCCGGATTCACCGCCTTCCAGGACCGCTTTGATTGGACCGGCACGTTCGATCCCACGGCCTGGCTTTGTGTTCCCGCGGCGATTCGGTGGATGGGCGAATTACTGCCCGGCGGCTGGCGCGAACTGCGGGAGCGGAATCATCAATTGGCCGTCAAGGCGCGGAAACTTTTGTGCGAAAGTTGGGGCGTCACCCCGCCGTGCCCGGAAGAATTCTTGGGTTCCCTGGCGACCATTCCGTTGCCGGAGCGTTTTCAAACCCGGCCGGCGTCCGGCAAAATTGACGCCGAGCAACTCGCCCTGTATGACCGCCACGGGATCGAGGTGCCGTGGTTTCGTTTCGGCCGACCGGAACGCCGCTGGTTGCGCCTCTCGGCGCAGATTTACAATTCACCGGCGGACTATGAGTTTCTGGCGGACGCGTTGGGAACGCTATGAACAGAAACGCACGATCGGTTCAATTGGGTTGTTCAGCCAGCCGGAGGTTTTGAGTTCAAGCCCGGTCTCATGCAGATTATTTGCGTGAACATTGACTTGGAGATCTTAAGAATCTCCGCATAAATCCTTGGCCGGCTTTGGACGCGCTCGTTTTGCTTCGGGTCGGATCTGGGTCATGAAGTTTATGCGAAAAATTTGGAGTTTCGTAAGGTTGCTGCTGTGCGTGGGGTTGATTCCGTCAACGCTGGCGGCGGCCGAGCAACACCGGGCGGGTCGCGAAATCTATCGGCAGCTCTGCGCCAAATGCCATGGGCGGAATGGCGAAGGGGTGAAAGGCAAGTACGAGGACGCGCTCCGCGGGGATCGCTCCCTGGAGAAACTCACCCGTTACATTGACAAGGCCATGCCGGAGGATGATCCGGGCAAGTGCGTGGGCGAAGACGCGGCCGCCGTGGCCCGCTACATCTACGACGCTTTTTATTCGCGTGCGGCGCGCATCCGTGCGCACCCGCCGCGGGTGGAACTGGTCCACCTGACCAACCGGCAATACGCCAACACGGTGGCGGATCTGCTCCGACAGTTCGCCGGCAACGCTGGCGCACCGACGGGTGAACGGGGTTTGCGGGCCGTGTATTACGACACGAAAGATTTCAACGGCGACAAAAAAGTTCTGGAGCGGGTGGATCGCCGGATTGATTTCGATTTCACCGACCCGGCCTTTGAGCCAAAACTCAGCAGCACCAATGGATTCTCCATCCAGTGGAACGGATCGGTGATCGCGGATGACACTGGCGATTACGAGTTCATCCTGAAGACCCCCAATGGCGCGCGGCTTTGGGTCAATGATCCGGACGAGCCGTTGATTGACGCCTGGGTGGCCTCGGGCCAACTCAATGAGCACAAAGCCACGCTCCGCCTGCTCGGCGGCCGCGTTTATCCGCTGCGTCTGCAACTTTACAAAGTCAAGGACAAGAGCGCTTCGGTGAAGTTGCAGTGGCACCCGCCGCACGGTCCGTCCCAAGTGATTCCGGCCCGCAATTTTTCCACGTCCTCGGCGATGCCAACCTTTGTCGTCACCACCCGGTTTCCGCCGGACGACAGCAGCGTGGGCTACGAACGGGGCGTAGCGGTTTCCAAGGCCTGGGATGAAGCCGCCACTCAGGCCGCCATTGAGGTGGCCAATTTCGTGGTGGCGAACTTGGATCGGCTGTCCCGCAGCAAGCCGAATGACACCAACCGCATGGCGCAGGTGGAATCGTTCTGCAACGAGTTTGTGGCGGCGGCCTTTCGCCGGCCACTGACCGACGCCCAGCAGCGCCTCTTCGTGGCGGCCCAGTTCAAGTCGGCGAAGAAAACCGAAGATGCGGTGACGCGCATCGTGTTGTTGGCTTTGAAGTCGCCCCGCTTTTTGTATCTCGGCCTGGAGAACGGCCCGCCGGATGACTTCGCCATTGCCGAGCGGCTGGCGTATGGGCTTTGGGATTCGCTACCGGATGGGGCCTTGGAGAAGCTCGCCGCCGAAGGCCGCCTGCACACCCAGGCTGAAGTTGCACAACAAGCGAACCGCATGTTGGGTGATCCCCGCACCCGCTCGAAAATGCTGACTTTTCTGCAGCACTGGCTGCAGATGGATCGCGTGGAGCCCCTCGCCAAGGACGAAAAACTGTACCCCGGATTCACCCCGGAGCTCGTCGCCGACCTGCGGACTTCGCTGAACCTTTTTCTGGAGGAAGCGGTGTGGAACGGCGCTTCCGACGAGCGCACGTTGCTGCTCGCCGATTACGTTTTTCTAAACAACCGGCTGGCCACCTTTTATGGCGTGGCCACCAACGCCACGGAAGATTTCGTGAAGGTGACGCTCGATCCGGGGCAACGCGCCGGCGTATTGACCCATCCGTATCTGCTGTCCGCCTTCGCGTATCAAAAGCAATCCTCGCCGATTCATCGCGGAGTTTTCCTCACGCGCAACATCGTCGGTCGCGCGCTGAAACCGCCACCGATAGCCCAGACATTTGACGACGCCACCTTCGCACCGAACCTGACCATGCGCGAAAAAGTCGCCCAGCTCACCCGGGCGCAAGCCTGCCAGGGCTGTCACTCGGTCATCAATCCGCTGGGGTTCAGCCTTGAGCAATACGATGCCGTGGGGCGTTTCCGCACGCGCGAAAACGACCGGCCGATTGACGCGGTGAGCGAATACACCACCGACGAAGGGCAAACCATTCGGCTGGCCGGCGCGCGCGACGTGGCGGAATTCGCCGCCGGCAGCGAGCAGGCCCAAAACGGATTCATCGAGCAACTGTTTCATCAGGTTGCCAAACAGCCCATGCTCGCTTACGGTTCGGACGTTATGAGCCACTTGCGCCAGTCTTTTGTCGCGTCGCAATTCAACTTGCCGCAGCTCCTCGCGGAAAGCGCCACGCTGGCTGCCCGGCAGGGCGTCGAACCCACGGGCCAGCCGCGAAAAAAACCATGAACCCTATTTATCGCCGGCAATTCCTCCAACGGCTGAGCCTCTCCGCCGCCTCGCTCCCGTTTCTGGTCGGCCTGCCCAGTCTGGGCCTGGCCGCGCCGGCCCGCCCGCGGCAGCGGTTGATCATCATGTTCAGTCCGAACGGCACGATCCCCAACGCCTTTTGGCCCGACGAAGCCGGCGCCGATTTCAAGCTCAAGGAAATCGTCTCGCCGCTCGAACCCTACAAGGATCGGATGCTCTTTCTGCACGGGCTGTGCAACAAGGTGCGCGGCGACGGCGACGGTCACATGCGCGGGATGAGCTGTTTGCTCACGGGCATCGAGTTGTTTCCGGGTAACATTCAGGGCGGTTCCGATACGCCGGCGGGCTGGGCGAGCGGGCCGTCGATTGATCAGGAGATCAAAAACTTTTTCCAGAGCCGCGAGCAAACGCGTACGCGCTTTGGTTCGCTGGAATTTGGCGTGGGCGTCACCGACCGCGCCGATCCCTGGACGCGCATGTCGTACGCCGGACCCAACCAGCCCGTCGCGCCCATCTCTGATCCCTATCAGATGTATCAAAAGCTCTACGGCCAGTTGAAGGACAAGGAGAACCTCCAGAGTATCCTCGACACCGTACGCGAGGATTTGAAGGCGGTCCGCCCGCTGATCAGCCCCGAGGATCGACGGATGCTCGCCGAACACGAGGCGCTCGTCCGCCAGATGGAGAAGGAAATCAATGAAGCCAGCCGCCAGAAACTGCGCGTCAGCCCGCCGACGTTCGAAGCGGGCGTGGCGGATCAGAACGACAATGTTCCCCGGCTCAGTCGGATGCAAATTGATTTGCTCGTTAACAGTTTCGTCAACGACATGGCCCGCGTGGCCACGCTCCAATATACCAAGTCCGTCGGTTCGGCCCGCATGAACTGGCTGGACATCACGGATGGCCACCATGGCCTCTCGCACGAACCCGACAAAGACGAGGTGGCCCAGGCAAAATTGATCAAGATCAACAAGTGGTTCTGCGGCGAGTTGCGTTACCTGACGGAAAAACTGGCCGGCACTCCCGAGCCAGGCGGCGACGGCAGCCTGCTCGACCATACGCTCATCGTCTGGACCAACGAGTTGGGCAAGGGCAATAACCACACGCTGAAGAATATTCCGTTTGTTCTGGTCGGTGGCGGTTTTGGTTTTCAGATGGGCCGCTCGCTCAAGCTGGAAGAAGTCGCCCACAATCGTCTGCACCTCGCGCTCGCCCATGCGGTGGGTCATCGTCTGGAAACCTTCGGCAAACCCGCGTTGTGCGACGGCGGGCCGTTGAAATTAAGCTAGGCCGCAATGGGGGCCCCGGAATCAAATTCGTACCGGGTTTGGAAGGGGCTGTTGCTTACCGCAGAAGGGCTCGCCCTGGCGGGTTGTTTGTACGCCAGCATCGGCGCCATTTGTTACCGTTTTTACAGCCAGAATCATATTCCCTGGACGGCCGATCATATTTCCGTTCGCCTCCTGCGATTTGGCGAACCATTCCTGCGTTCGATGCTTGCCTTGTTTGTCACCGCTTTGCTCATCCTCTTAATCGCCAGTCCCATTTGTATGTTCAGTCGGCCGCTCCGGCCGGCCGCCGTTAAAGCGTGGATCATTGGGGCCTTGGCCCTCGTGTGGGTGGGATATTTTGCCTCCTGGTTTTGATGCCTGCTTGCGGACGGGTACGCGAGAGATCGGCGATCACAGATCCCTTCATCCGCCCAGCGCGCCTGAGCTAACTTCTCGACATTAGACCGCAGCCAGAAGCCGAGGCTGCGCGGGAACGGTGCATGGGCGACTCACGAAGCCGAACCGGGCACACCGGTCGGCCAGCTTTCCCCCATCCCTTATTGCATCGGCAACGAAAGTTCCACGCGCTCGCTGCCGCGCAGCACCGTGGCTTTGACGATTTCTCCCGACTGATGATTCTGCAGGAGGAAGCCGAGCAATTCGCCCTCGGTGATACGGTCGGACCTTCCGTCAAGTTCGACGATTACATCTTCTTTTAGAAAACCTGCCTTCTTCGCGGCGCCGTGAATTCCATACTGGCCGAGGCCCGAGACGAACAGGGCCAGCTTATCTGACCCGACCGCACGCTGGGTGCGTTCCGCGTCGCCCAAGTCCCGCAACACGAGACCACCCGTGGCCATGCCACGCATGGACCAGGTGCCGACGCGTTTTGAGATGTCTGATTTCGTGCGCCAGTTGGCGGGCAGGGCGAGCTGCAAAACTTTCTGCGCGCCGCCACGTTTCATTACGAGCGGAACCGCGCCGGACTCCGGCGCCCGATGCAAAGCCCAGCTCACGTCGGCGATGGAAATGAGCGGCTGTCCGGCCAGGGAAATGATTTCATCGCCCGCTTGAACTCCGGCCCGCGCGGCCGCCGAGCCAGCGGCGACGGATTTGACCAGCGCGGCTTGATCCGGCGCGAGCGTGAGGCCGATGGTTTCCGGGGCCGGCATGGGGTAAATCCACTCGGTGGGCATGGCCTTTTTCTGGTCCCGATAGGAGGCGCGAATGGCATCGCCGATCTGGTGGCAGTGGACGCAACTGGGTACTACTTTGCCCTCCCAATCGAGATCGGCTTTGTATTTGCCCGCGAGCGGGGGGATTTCCAGCGGAGTCTTGAACGGAAGCGCTACGCCCTGTTTGCCCGCCAACGCCAGTTGGTTGATGGGATAGCCGCGATGGAGCGCCAAGGCGACTTCGAGGGCGCGCTGGTAGCCGGCGATGGTTGTGTTCTGGAATTCATGCTGGTGCGTCCAGGACCCGTAGCGCCCGTACACCGTGCCGTCGCCATTGAAGAACATCGTGGAAAAGGAAAGGTCGTAATCGAACTGGAACAGTGCGAGGTCCAGCGCATTCGCATTGATTACCCGCACGCATACGAATTGATCGAGCAAAGGCGCGAGCTCTCTTTCCGCCTGCCGCAACACCGCGGCGTCGATGCCCGCACAGGCAAGACACGGGACGCAGCGCAACACCACCAGCAGCGGTTTGCCGGTCCGCTGCGCCTCCGCCAGGCCGCGCTGGAAATCGTTATAGAGCCAGCGCGGGTCCTGCTCGAGCGCGGCGCGGTCCTGACGCACCGCCGCCTCACGGTCCTTCACGGCTTGGGCCGGGGAGGAGCAAATGGTCCCGATCACTGCCAGCGAAAGCAGACGCCAGGGAAGTTTCATGGCAGAATCATTGCCGGCGGCGCCGGCGATTTGCAATCGGCTTCTGCATGGCGGAAGTGAGAACCATGGCCCGGCGCGACGCCAGTTCATACTCCACCTCTCAATCTTAACCCAACTTTCGATACTGGAGCGAGTTTTTCTGCGTGACCGGGGGATTTCTTCGAGTTTTCGCCGGGTGAGGGCCAAAGGTCTTCACTACATTTTTTCTGCGCCGTGCTCAGGTCGTGAGTTTTTGTTCTGCGCTTAGCCGC
>JANXWY010000045.1 GCA_025350905.1 Verrucomicrobiota bacterium | reverse complement strand
AACTCCGGATGCTTCGTCAACAGGGACAAGGTGTTCTTGCTCCATGATTGGTGGCCGAGACAATTGATTTGGGGGATCAGGCGGATGCCCAACGGACGCGCGGCGGCCGCGAGTTCGTGGGCCCGTGCCGCGGTCACATCGCCGGGGGAACTGAGTTCAGGGTGCGACTTGAATGCGAAGTTATAATCCGTCTCGACGAGCACGACGTTCACCCCGGCGGCAGCGAGCCGGGGAAGTTGCTCCTTCAGCTCGCCGGCCTGCGCATCGTTGCCCACCATTAAATGGACGCCGCGCCAGACGGGATTGGCTGCTTGCCAGGTTTTCGTTGCGGCAGTTTGTGGATTTGATGAGTCCGTTCCGAAGCCGCGCGCAGAGCTGAGAAGTAAAGCCGAACCGACAACGACGCGAAAAGGGGAAGGGATTTTCATGTCGGTTCAGAGCTTTAGCCGGAAACCCAACCGATTCAAGCCGGCAGTCGCACCAAGCACAATGATGCCACAACCAACCGAACGGGCCACAGCATGCGAAAGATCCGGCGCGGCAAGACGGCCATACCAGTCGCCCAGATGGAAGAGGTCCAGCGCGGAAGGCAGCATCTCGGAGAGGAGATAGGCCAGCAGCACATTTTGTCCGGCCACCGCGAGCGGCTTTGCCACGAAACCCAGCGGCCAGACGTCGGAAAGCAAATAAAACAACAACCACAACGCCGCCGTGATGGCGCAAGCCCAAAGGCACCACGAAGGCGTGGCGTTGTTCTTACTAATGCCGTAAAGCCCATTCACCAGCCAGGCGGCGGCGGCGGTGCCCGCGATGAAACAAAACGTGAACCGCACGCGCGCCCGCACGCTAACCGTGTCCGCGGCCAGGAGTATCGAAGCGAGCAACAAACCCCCAACGGTTATGGCGGCCTGCGCCCCCAGCGTCTCGCCAATGCCGACGTAGTGGGCGAGCCAGAAATTGTCAAACGCATGATTCTTATCAGCGGGGTAGAGGCAAAGCAGCAAAACCATGCAACCGAGCAACGCTGTGCGGTGACCGCGAAAAATCAGGAACACGATTGCGCCGGCCAGGTACGCCCAGCCAATGAGACCCAGGATCCCGTACCAATCGGTGTGAATGCAAAAGGGCGACAGCGTGATAATGCGTTGGACGTTTTCGCCGCGCCACGCAAACGCGAGCCAGATTAGGGTAGTGAACCCGGCGACGCGCAGGATTGCTGTTATCGTGGCGAAAAATCGCGCCCGCGGGCCGGCGGCATCGGTCCGTCGCGGCGAAAGGGAACTGAAAGCAAAGATCGCGGAAAGGTACATCAGGGTGGACCAAAGGGCAGCCGGCCAACCGAGCTTCTCGGAATTTGGTGACTCGTTGACCATGAGGATGCCAACGAATAAGAGCGAGAGTGTGCGCACGGCAATGTGAAGCAAGGTTTTCCAAAGCGGCTCACCCCTGCTGATGCGCGCCCCCAGCCCGAACGGAAGCGACATTCCGACGAGGAAAAGAAACGCGGGGAAAACCAGATCGACGAAAGTCATTCCGCTGCCGGTGGAGTGACGCTCGCTGAAATGGACCATCCAATCCGGAACGATTTTTCCGGCGCCCGCAAGATCGTTCACGTAAATCATCATGAACATGACGAAGCCGCGCAGGGAATCAATGGACGTGATGCGCACCGGACCGGCGGCGGCGGGCCGGGCACTACCGGTGGAAGTTTTTGCCGCAGTCTTCACAAGCGCGCGATTGTCAGCAGGGGCATGAGGAAACCGTACGGGGACGCCGGAGCCGGTTTCAAGAAGAATGTCCGGGAACTTCTATGCCACGAACCCTTTCGACGCTTGTCCACTCTTCACGGGCCGGCCACTGCTTTCGATTCACAACACCACCTCCGTGCCCACCCCGGCGTCCGTAAAAATTTCGAGCAGCACGGAATGCTGCACTCGCCCATCTACGAACGAAACCTTCTCAATCCCGGCCAGCAAAGCCGCGACCGCACTGTCGACCTTCGGAATCATGCCTTTGTCCACGATCCCCGCCGCCTTGAGACCGGGAACTTCGGTCGTCTGCAAATGCATGATGAGGGTGGCCGGGTCTTTCGGATCGCGCATCAGGCCCGGTACATCGCTCATAAAAACGAGCCGCTTGGCTTTGAGCGCGATCGCGGTCTGCGCGGCGGCGACGTCGGCGTTGCAGTTGTAAATTTTGCCGTCCTCGCCGAGCGCGACGGGGCTAATGACCGGCGTGATACTGCGCCGGATGCACTCGCGCAAGGGCTCGACGTTCACTTCAGTCACCTCGCCCACAAAGCCAATATCAATTTTTCCACCCGGCTTGTGTTTGTCGTCGAGCCAGAGCTTGCGGCACTTGAATATGTCCGCACCGCAAAATCCCCGCGCCTTGCCGCCGAGGTCCTCGATGCCTTTCACGATCTCGGGATTAATCGCCCGCGACAAAACACGATCCACCACCGCCACCGTCGCCGCGTCGGTCACCCGCATACCCTCGATAAAATGCGCCGGCAGACCGGCGGCTTCCATGGCACGCGTGATGGCCTTGCCGCCGCCGTGGACCACCACGGGGTTGATCCCAACCGCTTCGAGGAACACGACGTCGCGCGCCACCCCATTGCGGACGGCCGCGTCGGGCGAGTCCATGAAACTGCCGCCATACTTGACGACGAACGTCTGGCTCCGGAAACGTTGAATGTACGGCAACGCCTCGAGCAGGGTCGCGGCTTTGGCAATGAGGTCTTGCATCACCCAGATGAAAAACTGCCGGGCGACCAGTTGCAATCCTTGTTTGCACGCACCATCCGGGACTTGCTTGTGCCTGGGAAACGCTTACGCTGCCGCCATGAAATCATACGGTTTCGCTTATCCCGCGCGGAGGATAATGTAATGCCGCCCGCTGCACGCATGGGTGACAAAGTCCTTCAGGATGGCCCGCATTGTCATGCGCCGATCCATCCACCGGCGCCCAGCCCGACGCCGCTCCCCCACCCGCCCATGCCCCTCACCATCATCAAGGGGGATCCGACCGTACTCATTGGCAACATGCCGGCGGCACGAATGCTCGATACCACCACGCCCTGCATGCTGGCGGGTTGTGTGCCGGGCGGACCGGGAATGATCATGAAAGCCTCGGCTACCGTGATGATCGGCAACATGCCCGCCGCCCGCGTGGGCGATATGTCCATGCATTCGTCCTGCGTGGCGCCCATCCCTTCCCCCACCGGCAAGATTCTGCCGCCGGGCTGTCCGACCGTGATGATCGGGGGCTGACCAAGGTGAGGCGACTCCATTTCGAAACGCTGCGACCCGTTTGTCCCGTCTGCCGCGTGGCTGCCACGGCGGAGTTTCCTCTCCAACTGGCACAGGTGGTCGAGGAGGAGAACGATTATATCGTTCAAGGCGTGCTCCACTGCAGCAACGAGCACTGCCTGCGGGAATACCCGATCGTGGACGGGATTCCGCTCATTGTCGCCAACATCCGCCAATACGTGGGTGACAACATTTTATCCATCTATGCGCGGCGAGATTTGAGCGACTTTACCGAAAGCATTTTGAGTGACTGCTGCGGCTCGGGGTCCCTGTTCGATAGCACCCGGCAATACTTGAGCTCGTACGCCTGGGACCATTATGGCGACCTCGACCCGGAAAAGCGGATCGGCGATCCCCAGCCGGGCACAATGACGCGGACGCTCGAACGGGGCCGAGAGTTGGTCGGGCCGTTACTCGCCGGACCGATCATTGATGTCGGTTGTTCCGTGGGACGAAGTTCGTTTTCCTTGGCGGATGGAGGAGATCGCTTGGTTTTGGGAGTGGACTTGAATTTCGCCATGCTGCGTTTGGCCGGGGAGGTTTTGCGCCACGGAATGGTGCGCTATCCGCTACGGCGAGCCGGACTGGTTTTCCAACGGCGCGAGTTTCCGGCCCATTTCGCCCATTCGGAAATGGTGGATTTCTGGGCTTGCGATGCCGCGGCGCTCCCTTTTTCGTCCGGGACATTTTCGCTGGCGGTCAGCATGAATCTACTGGATTGCGTTTATGCGCCAAAAGAATTTCTCACCTCGCTCGGGCACGTTTTGCGAACGGGCGGCAAAGCCATCCTGACGTGTCCATATGACTGGTCGCCAGCGGCCACGCCGGTGGAAGCCTGGCTGGGCGGCCACTCGCAACGCTCGCCCATGGCAGGCGATAGCGAAGCCATCTTACGTACCTTGTTAACTCCAGGCGCGCATCCCAGCTCGTTAAACACACTGAAATTGCTGGCCGAGCGCACGGAGCTGCCATGGCAGGTGCGGTTGCACGACCGCAGCACCATGACCTACAAACTGCATTTAGTCGTCGCCGAGCGGTGTAGTGCGGCGGAGAGTCCGTCGGCGCCAGCGACGCCGAAATGAGGCGGCACTGTCTTCTTCCAGTGGGTCTCCAACCACCCATCATCCCTGGACCGCGTCTGGCTTCCCAAACTCGCCGCTGAGTTATCCCACACTCAAGCGCCGAACGAGTTGCGAAATGTGGTCCTCGGCGGCGACAAGGCTTCGCGGAATTTCAAAACCCACAATCAACCACACGGAGTCTTACCGCTGGCGATGTCGATGCCGGAAGCAATAAACGGCTGCTGCTCGCGAAACATCTGTGCCTGGACTTGCGGGGGAACCACCGCGGGAGCTTGGGGCACAGCGGCCGCCAATTGCGGGGCTTCGAGTACTGGCGACGTGATCGTGGGCGCTTGCAACGTCGGCGCTTGGATTTTCGGCGCGGCTAACGCTGGATTCGCCTTGATCGCGGCGGCGAGCAAAACGGCCCCGACGACCGCATCGGGCGTCAGCCGCGGCATCGCCATAGGGACCGTGGCGGCCGACGCCGCTGCCGTTGGTGTGGCCGGCTGCGACCAAGCTGCACCTTGAGCAGCCCAGGCACCCGGGCCTTGATAATTGGTTTTGGCCGCCGCGGCTGCCGCCGTCGCCTGATTGGCTTCCGTCGGATTCTTTACCCACGCCTGGGCTGCCTTCAACGCATTGGCATCTTCCGGCGGGAGGTTGCCGGACACCTTTTCGGCACTTTGCGAAGCCCACATGACGCCTTCGCGGTCGGGCATGCCGTGGGCCAAGGTTTTGGTCATTTCCCCGCCCATTTGTTTTTCCTGCAAGGCGTTGAGATATTGGGAAGGCGTCTGCTGCGGATTCGCCGCGAGAATTTTCTGCGCCTCGGGACTGGGATTTATATGCGGCGCAAGCTCCGCCGCCGTCGGCGCGGAGATTTTGGGTAATTGTTGGGGCACCGGCGTCACCGGCGCCGGTTGAACCTTCGGCGCCGCGGGCGTTGCCGGCGTGGCGGGCTTAAATAAACTTTGAAAGAAGGCCATAACAGAAAAGCTCCTGGCGATCAGTACACAAATAGAACCCACACTTCAAAAACGTCGCCATGAATTCCGAGTGAAGTTTCTGGGTCATATTCGGTGTTTGCGCAATCTCTTTCGGAGAAACTTCTAATTGGCCAATCAAATGTACAAAAAGAAAACTCAATAGTTATTCGGGGGTCATGATTGGGAACGCCTCAACTTCTTCTGGCTTGTTACGTCGCGTGACATATTTCAATCCCGCAAGGCTTGCAAAGCTTCTCGTGCATTGTCGAGCGTAGGTAGAGGGAATATCTCAAGGGAACTTGGTACCGGGTGGATCGGGACACCCATTTGGTGGGTAGTCCAAACAGCGAGGTCACACATTCGAGCCATTCGAATGGAGCGGTCACTCCCAAGTCGCATAACTTCCTGACTGTTGCCCAACCAAAGGAGCAGGGCTTTGAGCGCTGATTTCTGTTCTGCATAGCGAATTTGACTGCATACTCGCAACGCGCTGTCGGGAGTAGCGCCTCGAATACGAGTCAAGAACGCGGTCTTTTCCGGCGCGCCGCCGAGACGGACGGCGGCGGCTTGGCCGTCTTCGCCAGCTTCTTCGTCTTTTTCGATAGCTAGGACACTGCGGAGGTCTCGCAGATCCTCGGGCTTGCCAACTCGTCCCACCAAACGGTAAAGAGTGCTCCGAACAACGGGTTCCTGCCGATGGGGTACGACCGCGAGGAGTTCCGCAACCGCTGGCGGCTTGCTCATAGCGGAAAGGGCGGAAGCGGCTTCCGCAGCAACTTGAGGTTCTTGGTCCCCCGTCATGTTCAGCAGAACTCGCGAGGCCCACGGAGTGTTGTTAGTGGCAAGGGCATGGGTTGCCATCTCACGCGAAGTCGGACTAAGAGTCGGGAGCACACGTTCAATCTCCTTGGGAAATGCTTCACCGGCTTCCCTGGCGGCGGCGTACGCCGCTGGATCTTCGCGCCTGATCCACTGGATGATTTCTTCGGCGTTGATTGGCATGAGTGGGTCTCCGATTAGGTACCGCGTAAGGGGCGGTGCTGGTTGTTTAGGAAGGCGCGACGCATGACGTTTACTTGGTCACTTTGGAAGATCTTATTGCGTTTCTTGATCATGAGCAACTGACCAGCACTAATGTTGGTACCTACCGTAGTGGCACCGTAACCGATGTCGAATCCACGCACACTGACAAAATTGTGCATCAGGCAGCGGGTCCCCCAAATGTGACTGTCCCCTGCCCCGGGCGGATTCTTATTGTTGTAGTGCTCTAAAGTAAGTGCATGGCCGATCTCGTGAGCGGCGGTGTGTGCAACGGTGTTGATGTTGCCGGAAAGCAGCACCGTGATGCCTGCTTCGCAGCCGTGGAATCCGGTCCCGGGATTGGGCGGTGCGGCATTGGCACCATTGCGACTGAAGGCAATTCCCAGCGTAGAATTGATGAGCGGAGGGGCCTGGGCTATGTCCCGATAGCCAGGAACAAAATAAGCGTTCAGGGAGTTGGCGGCGGGCCGGGTGTTGAGCACCGTCTGTAACTCAATGTTTCGGTCATCGCTAGTCGCGGTGAGAGTGACGAACCCCGGGGTAGCGAAAGGGGCGCCGCCGGCATTGACCAGGTTTTCGGTCAAGACGGTTCCGTTGACGCGGAACTGGATGCCAGCCTGGGCGTAAATGTCGTTCACACGATCAAACAAGGTCTGTACGGTGGCGAGGCTGAAGCCAGCCGGGCCGGTACCGCGGATGATCACTTCGTGGGCCTGCACACGGATGAGAAGGGCAGGAAATACGAGCGCGGCCAACTCGGCCACGACCGGACCGGTTTTGCTGCCGTGGCGGATCTTGACCTTGGTTTCGGCGGTGCTGCTCGCGGTGGAATCCCCGTGAATGAACACGCAGTCGCCGGCGCGCCCGGGATCCGATCCACTGGCCGGTGTATCATTAGGATCGAGGGCCTGGCCGTCGGGCGGGAACTCGATGCTGGCAACGGATGGATCATCCGAGGTGGCAAACAGCGGCACGGAGTCCTCCAAGCGGTCGCGCACTACCTTGACGCGGATAGTGCGGTTGCGCAGCACGCCGACCGCCACGCCGTGAGCCAACCCAAATGGGCTGGCGGGTGTGTAACCATGATCATCCACGTCCGGCGCGGCGATCTGCGAGAAGCCTCGGATCGCACGAGCGAACCGAGCGGGCACGATCCGAAAGGTATCAGCGGCAGCGTCTCCCGCGAGAAGGATATCAAATGGCATGGTCAGGCTCCCACGGCGGTTCTCAAGGCGTTTCGGGTATTATTACCAATATTCGCGTCGATAGTAAGGTTTTGATCGGACTGAAAGTTTAGGACGGCTTGCTGGGTGCGAGGACCATCTACATTGTCATCGGGGACGGCGTTGGCTAGCGGAGCGAGCAAATGTCCGGTGAGATAGCCTAGAGCCTCAAGTCGTTTCTGCTGCCCAGGCAAAGCCGTTAAAGCATTCATGGCAGGACCAAAGCTCACATTGTAGATAGTATCGAGCATCTGCACTTGCAAAGATTCTCCGGGAGCGATAATCAGCGACAATTCGCCGTTGCTGTCCGTCTGTCCGGAGCCGATCTGCAGATCTCCCAAAAACACAGTAAACGGAGCGTCGGCGATCCCGAGGTCCCCGCCATTTCCACCCGCGATCTGAAAGCGGAGTTTGACGACACGCAATGCGAGAACATTCCGCGTCAGGAGGTTCTCGATGGAACGGGCTAGCGATATCGAGATCATGAGGTCAGTCAGCCTCCGTATTCCTCTTTAAGTTTGGCTAGAGTCGGCCGGTCGGCCTGGCCGTTCTGGGTCAGGCCCTTGGCATTCTGGAAATCACGAAAACCGGCGGACGTAAGCGGCCCGTGGATGCCGTCCACCTGACCGCATGGATACCCCAGTTGGTTCAGCCGCTGTTGCTGCCCGGTGGTGGTTTCCACGGGATCGAGGGCGCCAAGGCTGAAAGGAATTTTCCGTCCGCGGATACGAAGCCAGCCGTCGGGCTCGTTGGGCAGAATGCTCGCCTCCAGTTTACCCTCTCCATCAGTGCGTCCGCGTTTAAGTCGATTGCCGACCGACAATTCAAATTCTTCATTGGCCAGCTTGCGGCCCTGCAAACGCAACTCGAGATGCAACTTGATCGGGACGGCCTTCCGCTTGAACCGGTGTTTTTGCTCAGCTGCACACTCCTCTGCCTTGTCACGCAGATCAGGAACCTGAACCACGTCATTCGGAAACAAGACGTTCGGGTCTTTGCGCAAGTCTTTCAGCTGATTGTTGGCGGGGTCGTCCCAGACGGTTTTCGGCAGATGCCCATACTGGTAGGCGATGCATCCGACGCACTCTCCCTGGCTGACGATGTGGGCAATCATGGCAAGCTGCGCAAATCCCCATTCACGCTTTCTCCCAAGCCTCCTGATCCAAATCCGGGAAGGACACTTTGCAAGTGCCGGACTCAAACCCGTCGACGCGGGCGAAACCTTTATCATCAAGCGTTCCTTCTGCCAGCGATTCACCATCCGGCAGAATGATCTTGTATTTCATGCCCGGCAGAGGTTGTTGCTCTTCATCCACCATTTCAATCTCAATCCAACTCTGTTTTTTCTCTTTTTCCTCCTTGGTCGGAGGGGGCTTGTGGGGCTTCACCTTTTCCGAGCCATATTTGCCCTTCTTGGTTTGTCGTTGTTCGGCCTTAATTTTCTCAACCTCGCCTGGGTCGGCTTGGTCAGCCTCTTCAGCCGCTTTAGGGTCCGCGGGCGATACGGCGGAACCGGCGGCTCCATCTTTGGGACTAGGCATAGGATAAGATGCTGTCTTCGCTTATTTTCGTAGCAGGAGCCGCTGAACCTTGTCCCATTGGACCACGGCTACGGTTTCATTGTCGAGCCACACCACTTCGTCTCCCTCGCCAAGCGCACAGATCTCGCGAGCCGACCCACTTCCCACCGCAATGGCCACCAGTAGCTTTTTCCCCCTCAATTCTTTTCGGTAAATCACTTGTTTGCTGTCCGGCGACAGGCAAGGCCGATCCAGCGGTTCGCCTACCATGCTCGGACTCAGCAAAGAATACTTCAACTCGCGCGGTGAAAAGATGCCTAATTCAGATCCCTTGTCCCACTCGACAGTGAGGACAGCATTCCCCGTTGTCGGATCAACACTCATACCGGTGATGCGCTTTCCTTCCAAGTTTATCGGACGCTTCAGCTCCCGTGAGTCACCAGTCTCAAAGGCGATCGCTTTCAGCTTGTCTGCTTCTGGGGACTTCGCAACGAGCAACACCTCTTTGCCCATGCCATAGATACCCCACGCTACTGGTCGCCGCTTGAGCACCTCGTTTTGGCGGCCGAACCGTTCCAGTTTCGAATTAACGCAGACAAACCGGTATTCTGGAAGCGGCAGAAGGAATTGGTCCCCAACCATCCGCCCCACCAATAGGGTAAAAGTGCCATTGCCCACGTCTAAGGCATCTACCAATTCATCATCCTCCAGCAACAAACCAGCCCGGGACTCGATGACATTTTGGGCTTCATAAACCTTTAAAACGCCCTTGGGTCCTAGCAGGACGCACTTCTTCATTCCCATCGGCCACAAAAGCCGCTCCCCTTTCTCCTCCGGTCGGCACACCTCCTCGAGGTCCGAGTCGCCTTTGCGGACGACGACTACGCGGTCTTCCAGTTCGATCATCATAGCGCCGTCACCGGCGGCCATCACCCGTCGCGGGGGGCTGGAAAGGAGCAAGGTGGAAAGGAGCAAGGACTCGAAAGGCATGTTAAGGTTCGGTGTCGGTGGCGCTGTTGTTGATGCCAAAGGCGAATACATTGTCCTTCCGCGCCCAATGGGCCGTGACTTGTCCGGCATTCCCGATAAAGCTCTCTTTGTCTGGGGAATTGGTGACCCCAAACACCTCACCGCTGGGCTTCATATAACCCAGCCCGCCCGCTCCGAACAATCCTTGTTTGTAATGGACGTCGGTCCAGGCGGCGGCGATATGATCGTGATCCATCATGATGGGATCCGCGGAGTCTTTGACGTCGCGAAACGCGTTGACGAGGAATTGTTTGATGATCGGCACCGCGTTGGCGGGGTTTTTGCCGACCCATCCAAGCACCAGGGCGTTGGGGAAGGATTTGTGAAAACAATTCTTGTTCCAGACCAGGGCATTGCAGCAGACGAGCAACAGCACTTTGACCTCTTCCCAGGTATGAGTGAACAGCAGCCCGCGATTCCCAGAAACCGGTAGGGCCGAAACCTGGCCGTCCTTGATCGGCTCCCGCCATACCTGGGCCCATTCCTCGACGCGTTCCGCCACCGGCCTTTCGTCAAGCGAATGGAAGTCGTGGTCCTGATGGACGAGCTGTTGGGCCTTGATGTAATTCCGGAACACCCCCGCCCCGGACTCCTCCAGCGATTCAGCCTGCAAATAAATTCCCTGGGGCGCCTTTTTTGTCCACGCACTTTCCCAATCGGCCAGATGAAATGGCTCGTTGAAAAAGCCCGCCGGTAGGACGGTCAGCGTCTTGTTCGGCGCATGATAATAGCTGCGGCCGTAATGACCCGAAAGGTACATCCAATCCGGCTCGATGTTCAAAAACGCTTCCAGTTCCCCGGGCTGGGGGGCGACGTGCTCCAGCGTCTTGCGCGACTTGTGCGGTTCCGGTGTAACATCGCGCCATTCTTTGCCTTTCAAGGTGTTCGCGAAATACTGGGAATCGCCCGGATCCAGGAATTCCATGACGGCGAGGCTTGGCCTGCGTTTAAGATCCAGCGCGTTGAAGGTGCTATCGCTGGGGGTGCTGCGCGCGACGCGGTATTCATTTTGGATCGCCATGAAATTACTCTTTCAGCACCCGTGCTCCTTTTCCAGGGCGTCCCGCGTTTCAGCGTCGGGTTTTTGCGTCGGTTTCATACCCTTGCCCGTTTGAAAAGCCTGCATCGCCTTGCGCGTATTGGAGCCGAAGTCGTTATCGATGGCTTTTGGATTGAATCCCAGGTTGAACAGTCGTGCCTGCAAGCCCGAAGTTGAATCAATCGGCGTCAACCATCCGAGCTTAAGCAGGTATTCGCCCTTGTCTTCGCCCACTCGCAATTTAGCTTCCTTGGCATTAGGTGGGATCAATACCTCGCAGCGTCCATCGGGGTCGGTTTTCGCAGTGGTCGGCACGCCGTCAACTTCCAACTTCACGTCCTTCTCGGACACTGCTGCGCCATTGATCCGTAGCCGCAGCCGCAGCCGCGCCGGCGTCCCCTTCAGCGAGAACTTGTGCTGGTTTTCCGTGTCCCCATCGATTTGGCCTTCGGTCAAATCCGGCATCTGGACCTCGTCGCCCGGCATCAATATGGTCGGATGCTTCCGCTTCGAGGCGAGCGCCGCGTTGGCCGAGTCCTTCCAAACGTCCTCCCAAAAAAGCCCCGCCTCGGCTGAAAGGCTCAGCAGACAGTCTCCCGGTTCGATTTTCGTTTGCGCCATGTTGAGCAAGCACTTTATCCCGCCTTCTTCCAGGCATTTTCATCCAAGTCCGGGAACGTAATCTTGCAACTCCCCGGTTCGATGCCCTCGACGCGGGCAGAGCCCTTAGCATCCAGCGTCCCCTCGGCCACCGTTTCACCATCAGGCAGTGTGATGCGATACGCCTTTCCGGCGACAGGTTTATCTTCCTCGTCCACCATTTTAATCTCAATCCAGCTTGGCTTCTTCGCCTCCTCCTCATTGGTCTGCGGTGGTTTGTAGGGCTTCACCTTCTCCGCCCCGTATTTGCCCGCCTTGGCCTGGCGTTGTTCGGCTTTGATTTCTTCCACCGCACCGGGATCAGCGACGTCGGCTTCCTGAGCCTCGGCTGGATCGGCGGGCGAAACAGCGGATCCTGCACTTCCACTTTTAGGACTAGGCATGGTGTGTTCCTACGCTGGAATTCAAGGTTTGTGAAAATCCTTCCCGTCCGGGGCGGCACGCTCAAAAATGCGTTCGTTGTCAAAATCTACACCCCCCATGCGTGAATAAACGAATCGGCTCGCCACCGAAAAAATCACAATGTTGTATTCCGCACCGTCGGATTTCCAGCGCTGACGCCACGTGAGTTGGAATTCTCCCTCGATGCAATCGGGGAATTCGTCCTTCGCGCAAGTTACAGTCCATTGACCGACCGACTGCAATTGCCAAATGCCCGCCGCGCCGCGTTGCTCGATGTTTTTCTTCGAAAGCGAAACTGTCTGAGCGGTCGGCGTGTTCGAACACACCACGTATGCCAGTGGAAATACGCGGCTGGCAAAGCGCAGGCGGATCGTGTTAGTGCCACCGTCCGTCGCGGAGCGCGGTGGCAGCACGGTCGGCAGCGCCAAAGCATCCGGCGCCAACGGGACGCCTTCGCCCATCGGATCATCGTTCGCGGGTGAACTCGAAACCGCAATCCCGTCCGCGTTCACACCCCACGGGATGCCATGCCCACTGCGCAGTCGTTCGTCTACGGCGGACATTTCCGAACGGATCGAAGGCAGTGCCACGTTCGTCCCCTCCGTCTCCAGTTCACTAAGGATGCGCATCCAGTTTTCGACCGAAGCCTGGCTGTCGAGCAGCAAATAGCCGCTGCGCATGTAGTTGGTTTTCTTCTCCGGTGACTCTGGCGCGTCGCATTTGCTCAGGGTCACGGTTTCTTGGAAGCGATACACGACACGACCGGCGGATGGCGGAGCACCGCACAAATGCGTCGCGGCCAACGCCCCGATTCCAGCGACCAAACATTGGAAATGCCTCGGATTCATTGGGCCAGATTGTCTGGACCTAAAATTGTCCAGCCGGTCGGCAGGAAATTTTTCTGATTGAACGCTGCGCGGATTCGCACGTAACGAAAAGAACACACCGACCGGCTCAATTCAAGTGAATGCTTTTGCTGATTTTCGCGCCAATCAGTCCAGACGCTGGCGGAAAATTTCCCTTCGTAACGCTCCGGCTGGCGGTCCACAAGGTTCAACGACATTTTCGCCGAGCCACCGGGTTGTAACCGCAACACCACCCGTTGCCCGACCGCCTGCACAGGTTTTTCGTTGCACTGAAGATCGAGTTGAACGCGGGGATGCGACACTTCTGCCACGCGGGTGTGATAGTTCATTTTGAAAATACCGAAACCGTAACTGAGACTGACGGCGGATTCCCACTTCACTTCCACCTTCGGTTCCAATCCCGCGAGGCTCGGCAAAACTCCCAGCCACGGCAACGCGTGAACGGGAACCGGCACGCCCGACAACACCGCGTCGGCGTAATTGGGTTCGGATAAAATTTCGGTTTGCTCCGGTGGCGCAAACGGCAGCTGCCGAGCCGCGGCGCGCTCGGCATGAAGCCGTTTCATCTCGTCCAACGAGACTTCTGATCGCCTCCGCCACGTGGACAACTCCGCGTCCGTGCTCAAGTATTCAGTGAGCACGCGCGTGGCGGTCGTCAGACCCGTCGTGCTCTCGACGAGCATGACGCCCGTGCGCGTATATTGCTCAACCACTGGCTCGGTGGTTTGATCCTGCCTTTCGAGGCGCTCGACCGCCTGGCGAAACAAGTAACAATAGTTCTCGGCCATAATCTTCCTCGCCGGCTAAAACGGCGTCCACTCGTGCCACAGTTCGCTGGCGCGACGGTGCGCATCCGCCATGCGTCGGCGGGCGCTGTCGGCGGCCTCATGAACCGCCCGCGACGTGCGGTCTGACGCGTCGCGCGCGGCTTGCGCAGCGCGATCGGCGGCTTCGCTGGCGGCCTGGCGGATGCGCCGTTGCAGCCGGTCCACGTCTTCCTGCCGTTGCCGCGCCCAATCGGCAATACGGTCCGCAGTCGCCATTTGGAAATAAATTTTCACCAAGTCCGGCCCGTGCGTGTGACCGGAGACGAACACGCTGAAATTCTCCACACCGCTGCCCCACCAGGAACGGTTGCCGTAGTTCACGAGCAAGTACCACTGCGCGGATCCGGTCTGGAAAAACCCCTGCTCCTGCTGTAGCACTGCCGCCATCCGGCCGCCGGAGGCGGCGATGAGTTCTTCGTTGTGATAGTAAACTACGTTCGTCATACCGGCGCCCATCGAAACACCGTCGCGATTGAAATAATCCCAGCGGTGGCCGTGTTCGACCCAAACTCCGACTTCGGAAAACCATTGCGTGCTGGCGGCAGGGGAACCGCGGTTCGTGAGCAATGTTGAATCCGAACGGTATCCATCGTGGTTGCCGTGGATGCGAACCGAACTCAATTCGGTGCATATCAGTTCGAGCACTATTTTGTTCCATCGGGTTTCCGTCACGCCCCGGGCATTGGCGCGCGTGAAGTCGGCGCGGCGGCCGTTGACCCAGCGGCGAAGTTCCGGCAGCAGTGGGTCTACCGATGCCTCCGCGTACGACCAATCCTCAACCCCCGCGATGCGGTCCGTCAGCAATCCACCCATGCGTGCCGCGCCGGGATTCGCGCCGGCCACGTCATGCCGGCGCAGCAGCAAGTCCTGATTCCATCCGTGATAAACGTATCGTTTCGCGCGATGGGCAGCTCCGCCATCAACCCAGTCGTGGTCGTGGCGATATTGAAACGCCGTCGGAAAAGACATCCCGGTGTTCAACAACGCCGCGCGCACGGAAATACCCGTGAGCGTAGTCCGGTCCCCGAGTTGATCTCCGCTGATCACAGGCGACTCGCGATACATGAACTCACGGTTCATCCAGAGCTCGTAAAGATCCCCGACTTGCACAATCTTCACGTGATCGGCACCAGCCGAGTTTCGCAGTTCCCGAAGGACAAACAAAAAATTCGCAAGGTCCGCCGCGGGCGATGACATGTGCGAAGCGCCGGTGACTCCGACGGGATCATCGGCGGTTTCATCCTCAGGCGGGTCGGCTTCATCCGAACTTGTGGTGATCGGTTGCGCATGACGCGAGCCCGCGTAGGCCGCGGGATAAAACCAGGTGGACTTGGCCTGGATTTCGCGGTCGAGATGCGCCTTCTCCGCTAGGACTTGATCCTTCGAGCAATCCAGCGTGATGGCATTGTGGGAAATTTGTACCGATGCGCTTTCGCCGTCGGAGCTGGCCGTGATGGAAACGCTGGCGGGGAACGTGATGTGCAACCCTCCGGTCCCGCCTGCGGCCCAGGAATCGAGGCAGGCTTGTACGGTATCGAGGTGCGATTGCGTCAACAAATTGTCGGCGGCCGGCCCGGGCGCGCACTGGCCCAACCAAAGTAGCCGCCGCAGTGCAGCGCGCTCGCGACTCGCCGGCAGACGGCTTCCAACCGGCATGAGATCCGGCCAGCGTTCGGGGAGATGCAGGTCGGGAAAGCAAACGTAGAGTTTCGTTCCCGCAGGCACCGCGGCGTCGGGGTTCGTGGGAATTGTCGCGAACGTCCGCAACTCGATGTGGAGGCCGTGGCTACCCAATCGTTGAAGCAACCGGTCCACCAAGGAGCCGGAGTCAGGCTGCAGCGAGGCAGGATTCGTGAACGCAGATCGACCGTGATAATTGCACAGCCAGACATTGCGACCTTCGATCAGGCCGAAATTGCGTTGCGGCGATTGCCGGTAATAATGCCCCCAATAGCCGGCGTCCAACTTGATGAAATGTGTCGGCCGCACCTGCAACGTCTGCCGGTCGGCGGCGTCCGTCGGTTCGCTTGGCGCTGCGGCCACACTGCCGGCATAACGCGGGCGACGAAGGCGGCCGCCGCTCAAATAGGAACTGATGTCCCAGCCGTACACGCGGCCGGTCTTCGGAAAATGCGCGTCAATCCACGGACGATGCCACGGGTCACTCAACCCGGGATCCTCCGCGTCTTTGACCTCACCATCGGCATTGATGGTGACGTGGACTGAGCGGGCGTTGTCAGTTGGCATACGCGATGGGTGCGGGAATCAACACCCGAAATAATCCTGCAAGTTCTGGAGCGTCTCAGCGTCGGATTCAGTGCCGCCGCCGTTTTGGCGTTGCCACATTTCTCGGAACGCCGCCAACGCACCGGTGTAAGTTTCGCTTTGGCTGCCGTCCACCGGGCCGTTGTAAAGTCCCAAAGCTTGCAGCCGTTGCTGGGCAGCCTTGCAGGTGAGGCGCTCGTCATTGCGATCCAACGGATCCAGATGCCCAAGATTCAGTTCGATTTCATCACCAGATTCCTTTAAGCGCATCACCGCTTTTACCGCATCCACAGGTAGCCATTCCTCCAAAACCCCCTCCTCATCGGTCGTAGTATTGGACTGAGTAAACCGCCCGCCCTGATTGGCTTCAACCTGCATCTCGTAGTCCACGCGCACCAGCGGCTGGCCGGTTGAATTCAAAACCCGCACTCGCAGCATCGCGCGCCCAGCGCGGAGACGAAAAACGTGCAGCACCTCGGTTGCACCGGATTCATCGCGGGGCTTGAGACCAGGAATAAACAACTGATCATTGGGCGCGAGCAGGTGCGGATCGTGCCGCTTCACACGAAGAGCTTGATTCTCTTCAGCTGCCCACACGCTCGCGTTCCAGTTCAGATGCCCATACTTCGCCGCAACATTACCAACCCAATCGCCAGCCTTAATCTTCACGTTCACACCTTTAGTCGGTGGGGGGGTTCTGGGCATAGTCTCTAGTTTTCGAACGACGCTAACCTTGCCATGGTCTCAGGCTCTAGCCCAAGAAGCAGCGTCCAATTCCGGAAATGTGATGATGCAGTTTCCGGGCTCAATATTCTTCACTCGGGCAAACCCGTTTCCATCGAGCGTGCCAGTGACT
>JANXWY010000029.1 GCA_025350905.1 Verrucomicrobiota bacterium | reverse complement strand
CGTGGAGGGCCGGAACCCTTTCTCAGCGGCGCAAGACTCCTCCAATGAGTTGCGCCGCGGCACGCGGCGCTGGTCATCGCAGCGCGATGACCCTACCCGCCCAGCCCCACCCACTTCGGGGTTGCGCCTGCCAGGTCCGGGCAACATTGAACATTGAACAATCCCACCTCGCCGTTACTCTGTTGTTGGGTGAGGAGAACGCGCTTGCCCATGTTATTTGAATTGCAACTGAACTGAATCCGCCATGAACGAAACCAAAGATAAATCCACGCCACCGCCGCGCCGCCGCATTGGCCGCATCCTCATGATCATCGCCGCAGTACTCCTCGTGCTGGTGATCGCCGTTTATTTCATCGGCACGAGCGGCGCGTTCTTCAAAGGCGTTATCCTCCCCCGCGTCGGGGCGGCTCTCAACGCGGACGTGACCGTGACCGATGCGGAGATCAGCCCGTTCAGCAGCGTGATTTTGCACGAGCTCAAAGTTCAACCGCGCGGTGGCGAGCCCGTATTTACTGCCCACGAAGTCCGCGCCCGCTATAGCTTGATGGCCATCCTGGGCGGGAATATTGCGGTGACGGAAGCCGTCGTCGATTCGCCGATTATCACCGTGGTCCAAAACGCCGACGGCACGAGCAACCTTGACGCGCTCCTCAAGTCCCCGGCCCCGACGGAAAAGCCTGCCGTGCCGCCCGCCACCAAAACCTCGCCCCCGCAAGTGGACATAAAACTTGTGGCCCTCAACAATGCCACCGTGCGCTTGACGAAATATTACAAAACCGGCGGGCGCGATTTGACCGAGATCACGGGCCTGAACTTCTCCGCCCGCGACCTCAAGAATGGCGCCTCTGGCAAAATCGAACTGGCCGCCGCCCTGGCCCTGGACAAAGCCGCGCAAGCCACCACGCCCGCCGGAGCGTTCCGCGCCAAGCTCAACGGTAGTTTCACTTTTGATTTGTTGGCTGATCTGCAGCCCGCGTCGATCAAGGGCCAGACCACGTTCACCGTGGAGCAAGCCACTGGCGCGCTGGCCGAACTGGGCCAGCTGGCCACCCGGATCGATTGCGAGGTCACGCCTACGGAAATCAAACAGCTCGCCGTGCATTTCACCAAGGCCGGGGCGGCGCTCGGAGAAGTGCGGGTGAGCGGACCATTCGCCCTCGCGAAGCAAGAGGGCAAATTGAAGGCCGAAATTCTCTCGCTCGATCGTCAAGTGTTGAATCTGGCCGGGGCCGGGAGTGGCATGGACTTCGGCACGACGACCATCAATTCCACTTCCGACCTGGAGCTTAGCAAAGGCGGCCAGGAAGTTTCCCTCGCGGGTCATCTGGACGTCGCCCGCTTCCAGGTCACCCGGCTCGGTCAAACTTCGCCCACGCTCGACGTGCGCTGCGATTACAGCGTGCAAGTGGATAACGTCGCCCAGTCGGCCTCCCTCAAGACGCTCAACCTCGTGGCCACTCAAAAGCAGAATGCGCTGCTGCAAGCCGGGCTCGACCAACCCTTGACCATTGCCTGGGGCAAAACCAGCGGCGCGGTTGGCGATGCGACGCTCAATCTTGCCGTGACGGGACTGAAACTCGCCGATTGGAAAGCGTTTGCCGGCGAGGCCGCGCCGGCTGGCACCGTCAACGCGAAGCTAAAAGTCGTTTCGACCGCGGGTGGCAAGCAGGTCGCGCTCGAACTCGATAGCCGCGTGGAAAAGTTTTCGGCGACCATGGGCCGCAATCAGATCAGCCAGGTTGATTTGCAACTGCAAGCCCACGCCGCGGCGGCGGACATGAAACAGTTCAAGCTCGCGGACTATCGGTTGGAAATTGCCCAGCAAGGCCAGCCGGCGTTGGTGGTGTCGGGCGCCGGCACGTTCGATCGCGCGACGCAGGACGCGGATTTGCAGGTGGCAGTGCAAGCCACGCTGGCGCGTTTGCTCCCGCTCCTGCCCCCGCAACCGGAGACCACGATCACGGCCGGCGCGCTCGACTTCAAAGGTCATGTCGTGAGCCAGGATAAGCGTCAAACGGTGACCGGCCAGTTGGCGTTGTCCGATTTCACCGGCCAGTTCGGGACGCTCCGCTTTAAAAATTACGGGACGGCCATGGATTTCGACGTGAGCTTGAAGGAGAACGCGATCGAGATCCGCAAGGCCACTGGCGACTTGCGGGAAGGCCAGAACGCCGGCGGACACTTCGCCGCCAGCGGCAATCTCGATACCGTCAAGCAGGCCGGCCAAATCACCGTGAAACTCGCGGACTTTAATCCGCACGGCCTGCGTCCGTTCCTCGAATCCGCCCTCGGCGACAAAAAATTGGTTTCCGTCTCGCTGAACACCACCGCGGCGCTGAACCTGGGCGCAAACGGCGAGGCCGCGATCAAAACGGATCTCGCGATCACCAATCTCGTCGTCCTGGATCCGACGGGTGCGCTGCCGGCCACCCCGCTCGAGGCCCGCGTTCAATTAGATGCCAGCGCGGCGAAGCAAATCACCCAAATTCGCCAGGGTCAGTTGACGCTCACGCCTACGGACCGCGCCCGGAATGAACTGAACCTGACGGGCACCGTGGATACTTCCAAGTCGAACGCCATCACCGGCAATCTTAAACTCGCCGCCGAGTCCCTGGATGTGACGCATTACTATGATTTGTTTGCCGGGAAACCAAAGCCGGCCGCCGTATCCACGGCCACCAAATCGGCGCCGGAAATCGCGCCGGCCAAACCCGATCAAGAACCGCCGCCCATGAGCCTGCCTTTACAAAATTTCACCTTTGATCTGAACCTGGGCCGTTTCTATCTCCGCGAGGTGGCCATTACGAATCTGCTGGCCACGGCTCGGATCGACGGCGGCCACGTCCTCCTTAAGCCGTTTCAACTCACGCTCAATGGCGCGCCGGTCAGCGCGACGTTGGATGTGGACCTGGGTGTGACGGGCTATCGGTATGATATCGCCTTCAATGCCAGCGCCGTCCCGCTCGTGCCGTTGGTGAATAGCTTTATGCCGGACCGCAAAGGGCAATTGGCCGGCAGCACCACCGCCAGCGCCCAGATAAAAGGCGCGGGCATCACGGGTTCCAGTCTGCAAACGAATTTGACCGGTCAGTTTGCATTCACCGCCACGAACTTAAACCTCTCCGTGGCCAATGTCCGCAGCCCGCTGCTCAAGTCCGTCATTAACGTCATTGGCAGTATTCCGGACTTGATCCGAAATCCCACCGCGGCGCTGGGGAATTTATTGGGTGGCCTGGCTGGGGGCGGCGCCGCCAACGGGAGTTGGAGCGAAGCGTTGGCCAACTCGCCCATTGATCTCATTCAGGCGCGCGGCACGGCGGGCGCCGGCCGCGTGCAGTTGCAGCAGACCGAGGTGCGCGGCGCAGCCTTTCAAGCGCAGGCCGCGGGTGAGCTCATCCTCGCCGCCCAACTCACCAACTCCACAATTCTAATTCCCGTGCACGTCGCGCTGGGACGCGCGCAAGCAGCCAAGGCCGGATTGGTGGATGCCAACACACCGACGAACGCGGTTTATGTCAACCTCCCGGATTTTCTCAAATTGAAAGGCACGCTCGGGAATCCCAAGGCGGACATTGATAAATTGGCGCTGGCCGCCTTCGCCGTCAAAGCGGGCGGCGGCATTGCGGGCCAGATCGGCGGCGCGTCCGGCACCAAGGCCGGCGCGCTGATCAACGCCGTCGGTGGTTTGCTCGGAGGCAACCCCGCCCCGGCTGCCGGCGCGCCCACTAATTTGCCCACCGCAGTTACCACCAACTCCGCGCCCGCGCCCAATCTCCTCGACTTGTTCAAGAAACCGAAAAAGAATTGATCGGAGTCGTGGCTGCGAGGTGCGGATTGCCATTGGTCCAGTTGCGCCCGCGGCCCGAGCCCCGCTACCACTCGGGGGCGTTGCCCCGGACCGGAAGCCACGGCCCTACGGCCCGAGCGGATGCTTGACCGCCACTTCCTGTCGCACCCCGACGCGATCTCCCGATTGACAGGCCGAGGCGATTGTGGCTGACTGGTCCAGCGTTCGGGGCGCATCCGCGTCCGCGGAAAAGGCTGAGCCTACCTGTCAATGTTGATACAACTCAACCTTGCTGCTGCCTGCCTTGCGGACCTCAGGCGATAGCAGAAAGGTTCTATGTCCAAGTCACTGCCCGCACGGCCGAATCTGGAGCAACTCCGGAAGCAGGCCAAAGACCTCCTCAAATCCTTGAAGGCCGGCGATTCCGTTGCCGTCCAGCGGTTCCAAGAAAACCACCCGACAGCGGCGAAAACTCGCACCGCAAAAATTCACATGGCATCGATAGCCTTGAGCGATGTGCAACTCGTCCTTGCCCGCGAATATGGTTTCGGCAGTTGGCCCAAACTCAAAGAACACGTCGAGTCCCTCTCCCACGAAACGAGCGACGCGTTTGAACTCTTAAAGCAATCGTTTCACGCGAACGATGCGCCGCGGTTACGCCAGTTGCTGGCGCACCATCCTGAATTCAAAGCAAAACTCAACGACCCCGTCGGCCCCTTTGACACGCCGGCGATCACGAACGTCCGCACGTGCGAAATGCTCGACGTGTTGCTCGACGCCGGCGCGGACCTCAACGCCAAGAGCCGCTGGTGGGCCGGCGGTTTCGGACTTCTGCACGCAGCCGAGCCCGACCTGGCCGCCTATGCGATTCAGCGGGGCGCCGTCGTGGATGTTCACGCGGCGGCGCGGCTGGGAATGATCGACCAACTCCGACAACTCATCGCCGCCGATCCGGCGCTCGTCCACGCACGGGGCGGTGACGGCCAAAGGCCGTTGCATTTTGCCAGCACGGTAGAAATCGCCAAATTCCTGCTGGATCAAGGCGCGGTCCTTGATGCCCGGGATGTGGATCATGAATCCACGGCAGCCCAATGGATGGTCCGCGACCGGCAGGAAATCGCGCGCTACCTGGTGCAGCGTGGGTGCCAGGCCGACCTTCTCCTGGCCGCGGCGCTGGGTGACGCGGACGTCGTTCACAAACTGCTCGACGCCGACCCCGGCTGCATTCACCTGCGCGTGAGCGACGAGTATTTTCCCCGGAGCGATCACCGGTCCGGCGGAACGATTTATCAATGGACGCTCGGCTGGCATATTTCTCCGCACGAGGTCGCCCGACAATTCGGCCACGACCACGTCTTCCGATTGCTCATGGCCCGCAGCCCGGCGGAAGTGAAACTGCAGGTGGCGGGCTGGACGGCCGATGACGCCGCCATAAAATCCCTGCTCGCCGACCACGCTGGACTGGCAACCCATCTCTCCCCGGCCGGGCGCCGCCAGATCGCTCATGCTGCGCGCAATAATAATTCCGCCGCCGTCCGGGCGATGCTGGCCGCCGGCTGGCCCGTGGACGCCCGGGGACAGCACCACGCCACCCCATTACATTGGGCGGCGTTTCACGGGAACGCGGAGATGATTCGAGAGCTTCTTCGCTACCATCCGCCGCTGGAGTTGACCGATGCCGACTTCCAAAGCACTCCGCTCGGCTGGGCCATTCACGGCTCCGAACAAGGTTGGAATTGTCGGGTGGGTGATTATGCCGCGACGGTTGAACTGCTGTTAAAGGCGGGGGCGAAGCTTCCCAAAAAAACGACCGGTGGCACGGCAGCCGTGAAAGCAGTGCTCCAGCGATACGGGGCCAAGAATACTGGCTGAACTTTCGCCCGATAGCCGGCCAAAATTTCAGGGCAATAAATCCAGGCGATTGGTCTTGCGGCGTTTCGGCAATCGTCCCAAGGTGGTGGCCGTTACCATGAAATCGTCCCCGCCTCGTCGCGCCGGCTTCACCCTGATTGAATTGTTGGTGGTGATTTCGATTATCGCCATCCTAGCGGCAATGTTGTTGCCGGCACTGGGCCAGGCCAAGGAGAAGGCCCGACGGACGCAATGTCTGAGTAACCTGCGGCAGATCGGCGTCGGAATGTTCACGTATGCCTTGGACAGCACCGACAAGGTGGTGCAAGCGCGCAATATTCCCGGTTCCAATCGCTTCGTGCAAATTGCGCTCAATCCGCCCGAAGCGGCCGCCGCCGCCGCCGTCGGCCTGACGGTCCAGACCAACAATGTCTGGACCTTTCCGAATCGTCCAGGGTTTCCAACCTATGAAGCCGAGTACCCGCAATACAACATCGGCTACCAGTATTTTGGCGGCATCACGACCTGGCTCAATGACCGCTATGATGGTCCGTCCCGCAGCCCGATCAAGACCAGTACCGCCAAGCCGACGTGGGTGCTCGCGGCCGACTGCACCATGAAAGTCAATGGCCAGTGGGGCGGCGTGGATCGGGATGTCGCTTATGCCAACATGCCGCAGCACCGCAAGCCCGGCTCCAAAGTGCCGCAAGGCGGTAACCAGCTTTTCATTGACGGCTCTGCGCAATGGATCAAGGCGGAAAGGATGTATTTTCTCCATTCCTGGGGGGCGGGCAGTAGTCGGGCCGGATATTTTTATCAGGACGATTCTGATTTTCCGCCCACCCTGCGCGCGCAACTCTCGTTCTTGAAGTTCATACCGTAAACCTGGCACGCCGTCCCGCACTGGACTCGGGTGTGCCATGGGCTTCGTGGATGCCCGGTTCGAATCGTTACGGCGAAGGTGACATCGGTTTGTCAGCACTTAGATATTCCAGCAAGTCGGCGGCTTCCTGCGCGGTCAAAGGCGCGAGCAGTTCCTCCGGCATCGCCGAAAGCGCCGACTCGCTGGTGCTCTGTACTGTCGCCAACTTTATCCGGTGGCTGGTGAGCGTCTCATCGCGCAAAACCAGTTCGGCGTTATTCCGTTCCAGCAGGAACCCGCTCAGCATCTCGCCGTCGCGCAGTGTCACGATGGTCGTTTTGAATTCGGGGGCGATGACCTGCGAAGGAAAGCGGATTTGTTCGAGCAACTGGGCGCGGGTATATTTCTTGCCAATGTGGGTGAGGTCGGGACCGAAACTCCGGCCGCCGCCTTCCAGCAGGTGGCAGCGCGCACACTGGGCGGGGCCGAGAAAAAGTTCCTTGCCGCGCACCGCGCTGCCCGACAGCGCGAGCAGGGTTTGCGAATTGAAACCACTGCCCAACGTGGTCCGGCGTTTGCCGGGCGGGAGCCACCTTTGAAACAAATCGCGAACCAGCGCGTTCGTGTGGCCGGCGGCGGCGACGGCGATTTCGGTTCGCACCGCCGGCACCGTGATTTCCCCCATCAGCGCCAGGCAACCGCTCATGTCGGCGAGCAGATTGGCGAGCGTTTCCTGGCGCGCGGCGCCGTCCGCCTGCGCCAGCTTAGCCAGGTTGGCGGCGACGAGTTGCTCGGAGGCCGCGGCATTGGTGGTCGTTGATTCTTTGGGCAGGGATCGAATCCAATCGCGCACCAGCCGGATGCCTGCTTCGTCCGCCAGTCGTGCGCCCAGGTGCGGCATGTGACCCAAGCCTTCGGTATTGATGCGATAAAACAAAGCCGAGCGATCGGGCTCTCCGGACGTGATGACGTGCGCGTCAATGATCCCGAAGTCACCCCGCACCGGTTTCACATCCAGTGCCCGCGAGCGCTCGATGGGTTGGTCAAAGTTGAACTGCAGCGGTACGCCCCCGCCGGCACCGAAGCGATGACAACCCGAGCAGTTCACATGCAGCCAGGCGTGGGTCCGCCCGGCAAGCGGCTGGGACACGTCTTTGGGATTCACCAGGCGGGGCAGGGGCGTGGGCGGCTCCTGCACCTGCAGCACCCCGAGGTTTTCGAGGCGTTTCAGTTCCGAGGTCGCGTCGGTCGTGTTCAGTTGCAGCCAATTGAATGAAAGGGTTTCCCCCGCCCATGCGTTGTGGCACCGGAAACATTCGGCCCGGCCGGCGAAGCGCCATGGAACGTTGCGTTGCCCACCGGGCGCGGTGGGATCAGTCACGGTGAACACTTCGTTGGTGCCCTCGCTCCCGACCAGCTCCGCGTCCGTCTGCGCCGCGTTCCAACGAAAAGTGTAGGCGTTCCATCCCGATTCGGTGAACTGCAACAGTTGCGTCTCGATGCGCTGACGGGTGGCCGGCTGCCCGCTTTGCATTTCCAGGCTGAGCGTGCGGGCGAATACGGTGTTCAACGGAAAATCCCACATGCGGCCCGCGATGGTTTCCCGTCCACCGGCGGTGACGATGACGCCCTCACCGGGTACGCCGACGACGCGTTCGGCTCGGGCAAAATCATTCCACATTTCCGCATTAACGTGGTACGTCACCACGCCCGTTTCCGGTGTGAGCGTCGCGAGGTTGCGGAACAAGCCCGTCTCGCTCAACCGTCGGGGAAAGGCCAGATTGGCCGCTCCCGCCGGCTTGGGGGCAAACGTGTAAATGCCGCCGTTGTAATCGAGGATCAATAATTCGCCGGTGCCGTCTTCGGCGAAGGATACGGGCTTGAGCGTGGTGCGGCACAGTTCATCATTGGCGAGCAGTTCGTCGCCGTGATGGCGCAAGGCCCAGAATTTTCCCGTTTCCCAATCGCCGTAGACATAAGCGCCGTCGAGCGCCGCGAGCTTTTTACCACGATACACGCGCCCGCCGGTAATGCTGGCAGCTTCGCTGTGCGGCAGGGCAATGAGGGGTGGGATAATGGGGCCGGGGCCGGGACGAACGTCGGTTCGGACGTGAGTGTTCGGTCCTTCGGTGAGGGACCAGCCATAATTTCCGCCTGACTTGACGCGGTGAATCATTTCCCAGGTTTCCCAACCGACGTCCCCCACCCAGAGATCGCCGGTCGCACGGTCAAAGCTCATGCGCCAGGGATTCCGCAATCCGAACGCGTACACTTCCGGTCGCGCGCCGGGCGTTTTGACGAACGGGTTGTCCGGCGGAGCGACGTAGGCATTCGTGCCGGCGGTGTGATCCACGTCCAGGCGCAGAATGCCGGCCTGGAGATCGCTGATGTCCTGGCCGGTTTTAAAGTGGCCGTCCGGTGGATCGGGATCGGCGGAGTCACCGGTGGAGATGTAGAGCATGCCGTCGTTGCCGAAGGCCAGGGTGCAGCCGTTGTGCCCGCCGGCTTGCCAGCGGAGGATGATGGTTTCACTCGCCGGATCAATCGTGGGCGGTGAAGTGGCCTGCAATTTGAAGCGCGAGATGTGCGAACCGTCGGGCCGGGACCCCGCCAGCGTGTAACAAATAAAAATAAAACCGTTCTCAGCGAACCTAGGATGAAACGCCATCGTGTAAGAACTGTCGAAAGGTTGATGATCCTTACTAAAATCGAAGACCACGTCCGCGTGATCTGCATCCGGCCGGTTGGGGAAGGAATACAATTTACCGCCTTGCTCCAGGAGAAACCAGCGCTCGGCGCCGGGCAGGAGCGCGAGGTCCACTGGATGATTGAACGCAAGTTTTGGAAAGAGCCGCTGGACCGTGAAGGGCGCGGGTGGATTCGGTGAGCCGACGACGCGGTTCGCGGTCCAAGGCGGTCGCGGTGCGGCGGTGGCGGCGGTGAAGGTGATCAGCAATAAGGCCAAGCCCGATCCAAGTGAGTTGAGGAACCGACGGCTCGCGAGTATAGGATGCATCATAGGTGACCGTTTATTGTATGAGACCACAGTTAGGCTCCCCTGGGAGTGCGGTCGGATGGGGCCGGTTTGGGTGCGACGATCCTTCGCTGGCCCTCGAATTCACCAGCGCGAAGCGATGCCGTTTTTTCCAGCCGGGCCTTCGTGAAAGTGAATCGATGAACCGGCCCCCGATTCGTTTCGGCGCCGGCCTTGGCATTCCTTCCTTCTGTCGCAAAGCTGCCAAGCTATAAGGTGAAGGCCAGGCCAACCGGTAAATCTTCATTGGTGCGCGGAGATAATCCTTGCTGGTCGCCTTCAAAGTCAATGGCGGAATCATAGCGGGGTGCGACCGGAGGTGGCGGTCAACGTAGCGTCAGGCCTCCCGGCCTGACGTAGAGGGCGCGCATCCTTGCCGCCCGGAACTAACGTTGCGACGCCGGGCCCACTGCCGAAAGCTCCAACGCCGCGGACGCGGCGAGTCGCGGCCGCCGGGCTGGAAGCCACGGCTGTACGGCCGGCACGGATGCCTGGCCGCTACTTCGGTTGACCGCTACTTCCGGTCGCACCCATCGTAGCGCGGGAATGCCTGGGCGCGGCTTGGCGCCGTCTCGCACGTCAATTGTTGGCGGAGCGCTGATCGCCGATGGCCCACCTCCGACTGGGTATTTCGTTGCCAAAACCAAACGCCCGCGGCAACGATTGGCGCTGAAGATGATTCGCCGAGGCCAAATCCAATGGGCACTGACGTGTACGACTCTGCGCTTGCTTGGCGACTTGGACGCCGGCACTGCGATGGCGGCCGGCAATCCCGGGACGCCGTGGCCGGCGACAGATGCGTTGGGCCGCCAGTTACCCACGGCGGAGGTTGTGGGGCCGCCGCAGACAAATCGCTTTGTGGGGATCTTTTATTTCCAGTGGCTCGTGCCCGAGATGCCCATCCCCAGGAGCCCGAATTGGGACGGCCCGTATGACATCGCCAAGATTCTGGCGCACGATCCCGACGCGCTCAGGAAACCCGTTTCCCCGCTCTGGGGTCAGATCGGCCAATATCATTTCTGGAGCGAGCCGCTGTATGGGTATTACCGCAGTGCTGATCCGTGGGTGCTCCGTCGGCATGCGCAATTGCTCGCCGACGCCGGCGTGGACACCTTGATTCTGGATGCCACGAATGCGGAAACGTACCGGGAAGTTTACCAGGCGCTTTGCGCGGTGTTCCGCGAGGTCCGGCAATCTGGCGGCCACACCCCACAACTCGCGTTCATGCTCAACACCCAAGCCGGGAGAACGGCGCAGACGTTGTACAATGAGTTTTACAAACCCGGCCTATACCCGGAGTTGTGGTTTCGTTGGCTGGGCAAGCCGCTTTTGCTCTGCGATCCGGCGGCCGTCACCCCGGAGCTGCGAGCATTCTTCACCCTGCGCGCCGCGCACTGGCCGTTCACGCTGACCAACACTCCCTACGCCTGGCATTGGGAAGCCACCTACCCGCAGCCGTACGGTTACACCGACGATCCGAACCAGCCGGAACAGGTGGTGGTTTCCGTCGCCCAAAATCTTCGGGCCCAGGATGGCAAGGTCACCAACATGAGCTCCGGCGAAGCCCGGGGCCGCAGCTTTCATGAGGGCCGGCCGGACGCCGCGGCGGGCGCGGTGAACTTTGGCCACAATGTTCAGGAGCAATGGCGGCGCGCGCTCGAGCTTAAGCCGCCCTTTGTCCTGGTCACCGGTTGGAATGAATGGATTGCCGGTCGCTGGGGCGAGCCAACGGGCCCCTTGGTGTTTGTCGATCAACTGGATCAGGAATTCAGTCGGGACATCGAGCCGATGACGGGCGGGCACGGCGATAATTACTACTGGCAATTGGTGGCGAATGTCCGTCGCTATAAGGGCGCACCGGCGTTGCCGAAAGCTTCCGCGCCCAAAACTATCCGCGTCGAGAACGGATTCGAGCAATGGCGTGACGTGCGGCCGGAATTCGCGGATCACGTTGGCGAGACACAGCCGCGCGACTTCGCCGGCCTCGCTGGCCAGCATTATTCCAATTATTCCGGACGCAATGACCTGGTCGCGAGCAAGGTCGCGCGGGATGAGCGGAATATTTATTTCTATGTGCGCACTCACGACGCGCTCACGCCGCGCTCCGGCTCGAATTGGATGTGGCTGCTGATTGACGCGGACCAGAATCCGGCCACCGGTTGGGAAGGCTATGACTTCATCGTGAACCGCACGGTCGGGGCCCAGGGTGAGTCCTGGTTGGAGAAAAACACGGGCGGCTGGAATTGGAAGAAAGTTTCCCGCGTCCAGGTGCGCGTGACGGGCAATGAACTGCAACTGGCGCTCCCGCGAGTGGCGCTCGACCTGGCTCGGCACGGGCTAAAGACGGCTTTTGATTTCAAGTGGGCGGACAATCTTCAACGCCCTGGTGAGGTCATGGATTTTTACCTGAGCGGGGATGTCGCGCCCGAAGGCCGCTTCAACTACCGCTATTCCAGCGAGTGATGGCCGGCGAAAGTCGCCGCCGACCCAAGGCTCCGCTCACTTGGGCAACCAACTCTTGACCGGTCCGCCGTGCTGAATCCATTGCTCGTCAAGCACCGCGTGATTCACCACCGTGCGCTCGTGCGAGGTGAAGATCAGGTGAATTTTTCCGTCGCGCGTCTGCAAGGCTAACGGGTAACCGTAATCGTAAGGGCCGGCCGCCACGTTGCGGCGCCACGGCCAGGTCTGATCGCCGTCGGGTGAAAGTGCGACCGTCAGCGGCGTCCGCTCGTTCATGCTGTCGTTGAATACCAGCAATAGATTTCCGCTGCGCAGTTGGATGAAGTCCACGGCGGCGTTGGGATTTTTGAATTGCGAATTAACGCCTTCGCTCCAGGTCCAGCCACCGTCGCGAGACTCCGCGCGCACGAGCCAGCCGTTCGTCGTTGGTTCGTAATTGCCGCCGCGTCGGCAATACGCAACCAGAAAATTGTCCCGCACCTCGACCGCCACCGGTTGGATGTTGCCCGTGGCGGAACGAATCCGGCCGGTTTGCTGCCACATTTTTTCCGCGGCGCCGTAACGGAGAAACAGACCGCTGCTGTCAGCGCCCGTAAACTCAGGATTGTTTCCACCTTCAAAGTACAACGGCAGCAGGTAGTCGCCATTGCGCAGGACAATTGGTTTGTTGCAAACCATCATGCCCGCCTCGCTCACCAGGGGGAACGCGTCCGACCAGGTCTCGGCGTTGTCGCGCGAAACCTTGGCCTGCACGCGCGAGGTGGACCACGTCGCGCCGTAACGCACCACATAAAACAGCCACACCAGGCCGTCCGGCGCCTGCCAGATCACGCCATTGCCGACGGACCGGAAGGGATCGCTCGCGATCCGCTGGGGTGTCGTCCACTTGTGGCGGCCGGCCTTCAAGCGTGAGCCAAAGACACCGGTGGCGGTGGCATATTCGCCCTCGCCGCCGTAATAAACCACATAGAGATCGCCGTTTCGCAGCTCCTCGATGCGCGCCGGATGCTTGTAGGGACCGGTCGCGATCTCCGGTCCAAACAGCCGTTCGATGCGCAACTCGCTTGCAAAAATCAAGGGCGACGAAGCCGAGATCAACAGCAGTAAACTGAGCTGGAAGAAAGGAAAACAAAATCGACGCATCGCGTTTTCTCGTGAAAGCCGGCAAGTCATGCGGTGAAGGAAACACGGCGACCCGCGCGCGGTCAAGCCAGCGGTGGGGTCGGGGTGCGACTGGAAGTGGCGGCAGCTCAGGGTAGGGTTAGGCCTCCCGGCCTGACGTAGAAGGTGCGCATCCTTGCCGCCCGGGAGTAACGTTGCGAAGACGAGCCGACTTCCGAAAGCTCCCACGCGGCGGACAAGGCGGGGCGTGGCCGCCGGGCTGGAAGCCACGGCTCTACGGCAGGCAGGGATGCCTGGCCGCTACCTCGGTTGACCGCCATTTCCGGTCGTACCCGTGGTGCCGGCCGAGCTTTCCGTGCGTGGCGGCGCCCGGGAAAGACCGTGCAGTTCCGACCTTGTCCGCGTTTTCCTTCGCGCCCGCGTCCGCGTCCGCGTTTCCGGAAACCGTTGCAAAGTCGAAGTCGAGGACGAGGACGAGGGGAGTCAAGATTTGCCAACGGCGTTAGGTCCGCTTTTGGAGGAGCTTCTCCAGCCGGGCGCGGTACGTGCGACTCAACGTCAGCTTGGCGCCCGATTGTAGGAGGACGGTGTAATCGCCATAAAACAGCGGGTGAAATTCTTTGATGCGATCCAGGTTCACGAGGACCGAACGGCTCACGCGCATGAATTGGTCGAGCGGCAGTTGCGCTTCCAGGCCGGCCAGCGTTTCGCGGACGTAATGCGCGTCACTGCCGCAATGGATGCGCACGTAATTGCCGTCCGCCTCCAGCCAGTCGATCGCACTCGCGTGAACGAGGATGACGCGGCCATCCTGTTTGAAAACCAGCCGATCGTCGTGCCGCAGGCCGGCCCGGAGATCGTGGAGTAACTCGGTCAGGCGAGGATCCGCCGGCGCCGGTTGGGCGCACCGTAGTTGCGTGCGCGCCTGCGCCAGCGCCTGTTGGAAGCGCTCGCGATCGAATGGTTTCAGGAGGTAATCAATCGCGTGGACCTCGAACGCCTTGAGCGCGTATTGATCGTAGGCGGTGCAAAAAATGATAAACGGCAACGGTTGGCCGTGGTCGCTGAGCTGGGCGCACACATCGAACCCGGTGAGCCGCGGCATCTGGATGTCAAGGAACACCAGATCGGGCGGGTCGCGGCGGATGGCTTCGATGGCTTCCCGGCCATTGTTGCATTCGCCCACGAGCTTGAAGTCCGCTTCGTCCTTGAGCGAATGCCGGATCCGCGCCCGGGCGGGGGCCTCGTCGTCCACGATCAGCACACGGATTTTCATGGGTCAAGCTTCGGAGTGGTTGGTCTGGGCGGGTGGCGAAACAACCGTCGCATTCACTTTGTTGGCCGCAGTCGGGAGTGTGGCCGGAGCTTGCACGCGCGGAATGGTGCAGCACGGGATGCGGACGCGGGCTGCCACCCCGCCGGTGGGGCGATTGCCAATTTCGAAAACCTGGTCCGTCCCGTAGAGT
>JANXWY010000480.1 GCA_025350905.1 Verrucomicrobiota bacterium | reverse complement strand
CCGTGATCGGAGAAGTTCGCTTCGCCGAGGACGAACAAACCGGGGAGATTGCTCAGCAGGTTGTAGTCCA
The DNA here is from genome assembly GCA_025350905.1 of Verrucomicrobiota bacterium. Lineage (GTDB taxonomy): Bacteria > Verrucomicrobiota > Verrucomicrobiia > Limisphaerales > JADLHS01 > JADLHS01. The sequence continues at coordinate 11,734 of JANXWY010000480.1, read as the reverse complement.
CCCAAAGCCCGCCCATCGTGTAATGGACCGCCGGATAGATCCGCATCGGTGTCTTGTAGGCGTCCTCGTTTGTGATCTCGTGATACATCGCGAACAAATTGCCGTAACGCTCGCGCACCTTGGGTTCGCCCAGGCGTTTGATCGCATCGGAAAAATCCAGGTAAACACCGAGGCCGGTTTCACCCACACCGCGTCCTTCGTCACAAACCATCTTGGCCGCGCGGCTGGCAATGTCGCGTGGCGCCAGATTGCCGAACGCTGAATACATGCGCTCGAGATAATAATCGCGATCGGCTTCCGCTATGTCCGCCGGATTCTTCTTCCCATCCTCTTTCTTCTTCGGTGCCCAGACGCGACCGTCATTGCGGAGGGATTCCGACATCAACGTGAGTTTGGACTGATAATCGCCGGACACCGGGATGCAGGTGGGGTGAATTTGCGTGTAACAGGGATTGGCAAAGCACGCCCCGCGTTTGTAGGCGCGCCAACTGGCCGTGACGTTTGCGCCGCGCGCATAAGTGGAAAGGTTGTAGACGTTGCCATAGCCCCCCGTCGCCAGCACCACGGCGTCGGCGTTGTGGCGCGTGAGCTCGCCCGTTTGCAGATTGCGGACGATGATGCCTTTCGCCTGGCCGCCCACGACCACCAGATCCAACATCTCCGCGTGGGTGAAAGATTTCACGCCGCCGTTGGCGATGTTGCGGCACAGCGCGGAATACGCGCCGAGCAACAGCTGCTGGCCCGTCTGGCCACGCGCGTAAAAAGTGCGGGAAACCTGGGCGCCGCCGAAGGAGCGGTTATCGAGCAATCCGCCGTATTCCCGGGCGAACGGCACGCCTTGCGCCGCGCACTGATCAATGATGTTCACCGACACTTCAGCCAGGCGATGGACGTTGGCCTCGCGCGCCCGGAAGTCGCCACCCTTGATGGTGTCGTAGAACAATCGGTGAACGGAGTCGCCGTCGTTTTGATAATTCTTTGCCGCATTGATGCCGCCCTGCGCCGCAACCGAGTGCGCCCGCCGCGGCGAATCGTGGAATACAAAGTTGTGAACTTCGTAGCCCAGCTCCGCCAAGGTGGCCGACGCCGACGCGCCGGCGAGCCCCGCGCCCACAACGATGACTTTGTACTTCCGCTTGTTGGCCGGGTTGATGAGCTTGGCGGAAAACTTGTACTGCTCCCATTTTTGGGCGAGCGAACCGGCAGGAATGTTTGAATTGAGCGTGGCCATGTTACTGGGTCGCCGCCTTTCCGGCCGGCGTACCGGCCTCGATGCTGGCGGCGGACTTGAGTTCAGCAGTCTTCTTTTCGGCGTAATCGGCCCCGACGACGCGCAGATAGATCGAGATGGGAATCAACGCGTAGCCGACAAAAATGAGGAGGCTCGCCACTCGGGCAAACCCTTGAATCCGCGGCCACCAGACGTGATTGCGCAAGCCGAAGGTTTGGAACAGGCTCGCCAGCCCGTGACCGAGATGGATAAATAACAGCGCTTGGGCCACGAGGTAGAACAGCGCCACCCACCAGACCTGGAAGCCAATAATCATCATGCCGTAAACATCCGGCACGGTTTCACCGTGGAGGACGGTTTTGAGCTTGGAGAAATCACCCACCCCGTTGATGCCCGGCAGCAGGGCCGTAAAATGGGCCAAGTGATAGACGATGAAGGCCGCAATAACGATTCCGCTCCCCAGCATGTAGCGCGATTGCCAGGTGGCGCCATAAGCACCCCCACCGGCGTAAGCCACAGGTCGGGCCTCCTTGTTGGCCAGGGAAAGCTGCACAGCAGTGGTGATATGCAGCGTCACCAACAGCAACAATCCGATCCGAGCGCCCCAGACCATGAGGGGTTTGCTTTGCAGAAAGTGCGCGTAACTGTTGATCAGTTCGGGCGCACCGAAGACCTGCAGGTTCCCCACCAGATGCCCGACCACAAAGAGGAAAAGCAAAACGCCGGTGCCGGCCATCACAAATTTCCGGCCAAGCGACGAGTTAAGAGTGCCAACCAAAGTGCTCATTGAGACGGATAGTTTGATCTGCCAAGGGCGCAAGCCCCGCGGGGCCTTGCCCCATTACGGGGTCTGAATTCCTCGCAACGGGAGCAAAATCTAGTGACCCGACCGGGCAAAGGCAACGAAACTCGCCCGATATAAGCCTCGCTTGAAAAAAAACGGCGGCGGCTAATCGCGGCCAATGGTGGGCCGAGGGGCAAATCGTTGAAAGACTCGCGCAGTCACTCCCCAGTACCCTCTGGCAGTGTCCTAATTTGAATTGAAGTGGAAGATGATGGCGGCAATTATCGCCACCACGATGGCAATGAGCGTCATCAAGATGAAACGGCCAACCGTGCGAGGATCTTCCATGATTTATTTCATCGCGCCTGCGACCACGCGCCCCCGGCTCCATTGGCTACGGCTGTTTCAGGCGAAAGAACTTCGCTCCGGGGCTCGGTGCATTGGTCGTGAAATTCTGCGTCCCGAAGATTTCGATGGCGTTAGTGGTGGGGCTCCACCCACCTGGCATGAGGCCCGGCGTTTCTTCGAGATAAAATCCCGCCGCGCTTAACGGCCAATTCAAGACAGCGCTCGTATCCGCCATCGTAATTTGCAACCTGGGCAGCGGCTCATCCGCATCGAGCACCCCGTTCAAGTTTCGATCAATTCCCATGCGCTGGCCGGCGCCGGGCGGCACGCCGGTCAAAGTCAGCGTATCGCCCGCCAAAATTTTGGCCGTAAGTTGCGCCCGGGTGAAGGCCACCGCGTTGGTGGTGTCTGGCAGATAATTCTTGGCGCCGGGTTGGTAAAGCAAACCGTGGCGGATGCCGTCGATGGTGCCCTTCACAATCAGGTTAAGGTTCGTGAGCACGGCCGCCTGCGCTTCCAGCAATGACCAGTCATTGGAAATACTTGCCGAATTGATATTCGCCGCCCGCACGGTCCGGGTATAACCGACCGCGGGCGCCGTGCCGGTGTCGAAGCATTGCACGAAGGCACTCAGGTTGTTCTTGCGCGTCGCATCGGTGGCGAAGGCCCCGAACACGGGGCGGGAAAGAAAGGTAAACAGGCTCGGATCCACACCGTCATGCGTGATTCCAAATCCGCCGATGCTTGCGGCGCCAACCGCATTGTTGAAATTCAACTTTTGATAAACGTTGCGCAAGTGCGGCACTTTGAAGTCCTGCGGTTCCTGCAATGCCTGCCGGGCGAAGATCAGTTTATCCGAGCCGGGGCCGGGCGGACCGGTATGACAGGTGGTACAAGCCAGCGACAGCGGTGCGGGTTGATAGAGTTCGTTGAAAAACGTGTTGCGGCCCGCTTCTGCGTTGCCGCCGGCAAAGTTGGTCGGATACGTCCGGTCAAGGTTTTGATTCGGGTTCGGCTGAAAAACGACCGTGTCAATGTAGTCGGCATAGGCTTGCATGTCCGCCGCCGCGAGCGGCGTGCCGCCGAGCAGGCTCGCAAACGCGCCATTGAAATGCGTGAAATTCGTGCGGTCGCCCCGCCAATGCAACGGCGCAAGCCCCTTCAACCCGCGCAACGTTTGCGTCGCCATCGGGCCCTTCATCGGGTGCACCGGTTGATTCGTCCCGATGGGGATGACCGGCGTCACGATGGTGAAATTGGTTCCCATCGTCCCCTGGGGGTCGCCCAGGTCCCAAGCGATCAAATCCATCTCGGCGTCGATGTGACACGAAGCGCAGGACACCGTGCCGTTGCCGGAAAGCTTGGCATCGTACAGAAAACCACGTCCGTTGCGAACCGCTACCGGCGTGGGGTCATAGCTGCCAATGGGAATTTCGCGCACGAGGGTATCGGTTGCGGGACTGATGATGGAAATCGTGCCCGAAATCCGGTTCAACGCATACAATGCCACGCCGGGTTTGAGCGCCAAGCCGCGCGGCCCGCGTTTGTTCCGCGGGTCAGCGGCCGAACCGGTCGCGGTGGGGCATAGTTCGATTCGCGCCACCACGCTGCCTGAGGCAGCCGATACCCGCGCGATGCGGTCGCTCCCAAAGGCGGCCACGTAAAAATTTCCCCCACTGGGACCGAAGACCAGCGCGGTCGGCTGCGCGAGGGCGTTGGTTTTGTCGAGCGGCGTGAAGTTGGTGGGCTGGTAGCCAGGGTTCAGGTCGTAGGGCGTGACGGCGCCGCTGGCGAGGTTGACTCGGCTCACGCGATTGGTCACGAAAAAGCCGCGCACACCTGGCTCGAAATGCGTCAGATTCCGCGCATCTGTGTTCGCAACGAAGAGATCGCCGCTGCCGGGTTGCACGGCGATCGCGAAGTTCACCGTGCCGATGTGCGGGAAGTAACGGCTTACGGTCAGGGTCGCCACGTCAATTTCCACGACGTCATTGTCGGGCATGGTGTATTTGATGACGGAATTGGTCCAAGCCGGATCCGTCGCGTCCACGATCAAGCCCACTTGCGGCGGCGCGGGGAGGCTTGGATTCATCGGCGGGGTGGCATTGGTAAGCTGGGGTGGCGCAAGATTCGGCGGGATCAGCGTGGTCCGGTTTCCGGAGAGGGCAAACGCCGCATAAATTTTTGTCGCGTTGGAGTTCACTGCCAGCGACCGCGGGTTCTCACCCAGCAAAAAGATGTTTGTCAACGCCGCGTGAGTAGTGGCATCGAACACGGCGATTTGGTTGTTGCGCGCGGCGGAAACAAACGCCTTGCCGCCCGCGAACACGACGTCCGCCGGTTCGTCCTTCACGTAAAGCGTCTCCACCACGATGCGATTGGACACGGAGATGATGCTCACGCTGTCCGAGACTTCGTTCACGACCCAAACTTCGTCATTGTCGCGGGCGTTGACGGAGACCGGTTCGACGCCCACCGGAATCTCGGCAATGAGAAAAGGACTCAACGGATGCGAAACATCAAACACGGAAAGTCGCGCGTCCGGGGTATTCACGGCGAACAACCGCGTGCCATCAGGCGACAGGCAGATGGGGCGGGTCTGCTTGCCTTCAAAGTTGACGTAGTTTTGCGCGCCGACCAACGCCGCCGCGAAAAGAAGCAGCGTAAGGAGGGCGAGGGCACTCGGAATGGTGCGGGCAGTTTGCGTTCGATTCATGGGGAACAGGTGTGTGTGCATTTGAGGCCAAAGGCTGCGCGGTCAATCTTCAGGTGTACGGCTTTCGTTTAGTGAGCTGTCTGCCAATAAATACGGACGACGCAACAATGCCAGACAGCGGAACAAGATACGACCAATCACGTGCGAGTGAGAGGCTCTCAATGGAAAACAAAGTCAAAGTGTAGAATCCCGTGATGAACAGCAAACACACGCCGCCTGTAATGGTTGACGCTCGAAGATTGGCAAAAGCAACCAGTCCCGAAATCAGAAGGCCGACGGTCGGCAACCAAAGGATGACCATGACCGCGGGCCCAGCGCCTGAACTGCGGAGTGCGGGAATCATATCACTGCACTGCCAAAAAATTGCGAGGCCTGTGACTAGGAACAATATAACGGCGGCGAGTTTCATGTGGACGGAGTTTGCCTATCGCTGGCTTGACTGCCGCCGGGCCGAGAGCGTGGAGCGAAATATTGATGGTTCAAATTATCCATACGGGTCGACATACAGCGAGTCGGCGGCCAACAATACGGCGAGTCCCCGGTTGGTTCAAGTTATTGAGCGGGTCCGTTGGCCTGGTTTGCTTGAGCAAAAACTGGCGGTTGCGGGTCAATCCCATAGACTGCCTGAGGATGAGCGCCGAACCGGAAGCCCAATTGCTCGCCCGCTGTCGTCGCGGCGACGCGGCGGCGTGGGACGAGTTGTTCGATCGCCACTACGCGCCGGCGGGACGTTTCGTTTTCCAACTCGCGTCGGACTTTACCCGCGAGGACGTGGAGGAAGTGTGCCAGGAAGTGTTTCTCGCGGTCATCAAGAACCTCCATACCTTTCAAGGCGGCAGCCAGTTTCAGACCTGGCTGTTCCGCATTGCCGCGAACAAGGCCCGGGACTTTCGGGAGAAACAACACGCCGCCAAACGCGGGGGTGGCCAAGCGCCGCTCTCGCTGCAAGCCGAGGATGCGGAAACCGGCCTCACACTGGATCCGCCCAGCCCAGCGCCGTCGCCGGACGTGGATTTGTTGAACGTGGAGCGGGCCGAACTGGTGCGGACGGCCCTGGACCAAATCGGCGCCCCTTGCCGGGAGATCATTGAATTGCGGTACTTCGGCGATCTAAGTTATGAGGAATTGAGTGCCGAACTGAAATTAAATCCCAAAACAGTCAGTTCGCGCTTAAGCAAATGCCTCGACAAACTGGAGGCCATTGCCGCTCATGTTTTTTCCGGGGAGAAATCCGTCGCGTTTCCGTCTAACCCCGTAAAGGGAAATGGTCCCACGGGGCTTTACGCCCGATAACTGCCAATGAACGACGAACGGCCAATTGAAAAACTGCTCCGTCGCTTCGCGAAGAAACGTCGCGATGAAGCGGGCGCGCCTGTCGAAATGCACCCCGCCACGCGGCGGCTGTTGCAGGGAGAAGTCGCCAGCCAATTACAAACTCAAAAGACAAAAGACAAAAAAGTCGGGCCACGGGATGAAGGTCGTTCGTTTCTTAGTTTTGCATTTTTAACTCATAATTTATCCCGGCTCGCGTGGGCGGTGTCGATCTTCGTGCTCATTGCGGTTGGCTTCTGGTCGTGGCCCGACCGACCAAAAACCAAACAACTCGCGCTCGGCTCGCGGCCAAGTCAAATGGCAACCGAGAGTTTGGCCAAGCGAGAGCGGGCTGATAACCGATCAGCCGCGCCAGAGTCACTACCCGCGATCGTAGTTCAAACCGCTCCGGCTGATTTCAGCGCGGCAAATGCAAAACTGCCCTCCCCGGCTGCGGCCCCGGTCGGTTCGCTGAACCAGCCCGCACCCCGTCTCGCTGACCGCGAGAGTTCGAGCCCGAGCCGGGTGTCGCCGGCTTTGGCGTTTGGCGGCACCACTGGGCAGTCAGCCACCTCCCTTGCCAGCGGCGAGGAACTCAAGCGAGATTCCGCACGCTTCGGCTTTAAAGACAAAGAAACCGCCGCCGCGGATAAGTTAGGCGTCGTGCCCGTTGCGACTCCGGCCCCGCTTGTGAATACGGCGGAGGCGGCCAGCCGCAGCCACCCGCAGCAACTGGACGCAAGCACTGCGCGATCATTTGCAGCCAACCCCGTAAACTCGCGAGAGGCGGCGACTAAGAACGGCAGCGACGGGACCCTGCAACTCGACCCAATGCCGACCGGAGCCGCCGCGGCGAAGGCTTCCGAACCTGGTGCCCCGGCCTTGGACTCGCTCACAGCCCCCACGACCCTCGCACGCAATGGCATCCTCGCGGTCGATCGTGCGCAAACTTATGCGCAATCATACACCAACCGCGCGCCGGAATCGTTCAAGCAAAAGGCCGTGCCGGCGCTTTCGCCGGTAACCCTTTCGCCGGTGCTCGCGAATTTCCGCGTGGAGCAGACGGGCCGGCAATTGCGGGTGGTGGACGGCGATGGCTCGACCTATTTGGGGGAGACCGACACTGCCCTGGAGGTCTGGGCGGGCCGCGCCGCCGCCAACGCTGAGGCCGGTAATGCGTCAGCGGCTTACGTTGTGGCCAGTGGCGGCGGCAAGAAAGAACAAGTTGTGCAGCTGTTCCAGAGCGACGGGAAACTCAACCTGCTTCCGGCGGAGGCAAAATCCATTGCCGAGCAGCCGATGCAAAATAATTTCTATCGGGTAACCGGTACGAACCGGACCCTCAACCAAGCGGTCGTGTTCACCTGGAGTTTTGTCGAGCTGACGAATGCGCCAGGCTTTGCGCTATCCGGAAACATCGGTGGAGAACGGAACCAGGATGCGAAGAAGCTGCCGGCGCAGTTCCCGTTGCCCCGGCAAAATTCCTTCATCAACGGGCGCGCGCAATTCGGGACCGGCCAGGAAATCGAAATCCACGCCGTGCCGGTGACGCCGTAACGATGCCGCCGAGCTGCAACGCCGAGGCACCGATTGGCGACGGACGCAAAGTAGATTCAGGCCGTGCGTACTTTTCCAGAACTCCCCCGAGCACCCGGCACCAACCGATCACAACCCCGGCCCTTCGCTCTCGGCAGCCCAGCTGCGAATACTGCCAAGTGCGTGGGATAGACTACATTTCGGCGTCCGCTTCCCTCGCCCCTTCGGAAGGGGAGAGGGTCTGCGGTGCGCTCCTTTACGTATGCGTCCGCAGCCTCGCGCGTCTCAAAAAACTTTCTTAGGCGTTTGCCGTCCGTTCCGTGAGGATCATTGACGCGATAGCGGATTTTGCCGTGGTGAAGGATTTTACTGATTTTCATGGGGACTTCCTTGGTGCCTTTTGGTGTCCTTTGGTGACTTCAAAAGGGGTGTAACCGGGCCGAAGTGGTCCGCAGTGAGCCGAAGCAATGAAGCTGCTAAACAGCCTAATTTGCTTGGGTTTTCGAGGGAAATCCCTGAATCGAGGGTAAGTCTAAAATGGTGCCCACGACAGGACTTGAACCTGTACGATGTTACTCACTAGAACCTGAATCTAGCGCGTCTGCCAATTCCGCCACGTGGGCTAACTTTTCTGCACCGACCGATAGCACGGCCGCTGCGCCAAGCTGAGATTGACCTTGAGTCAGGGTCGCAACTTAAAACCTGCCGATACAACCAGCCGCGGCGACCAATGCACAGTCGTTACTCAAAACCAACCTCGGCGCGCAGCATACTGCAAGGCCGTGAACCAGCGCAAGCGTCCGATTCGTGGCCAGGGCGGAACGCAACGGTCAATCACAGGCCCAGCGCCTCGACCAAGCTCGAATCCCGAGGGTCAAAGCCGCCGGCGGAGTGTAGGGCCACGGAGCTGCGCGCGGGATTGGAAGCGGCGTTGCGGAGCCATGATGTAGGATCTGGCGTGCGGATGAGTAATAGTTACTGACGCCTTAGGCCAGCAACTCCTGAATTTCCTCCCAGCTCAGCGAAGCCGCGAATTCCTCCTCGCCACCGATCGTTGCCTGGATGATCTCGCGTTTGCGGTTTTGCAACACCAGGATTTTTTCCTCCACTGTGTCGCGCGTGATCAACTTGTAGCTCGTCACGACTTTCGTTTGTCCGATGCGGTGCGCGCGATCCGTCGCCTGAGCTTCCACGGCCGGATTCCACCAGGGATCGAAATGAATCACCGTGTCGGCCCCCGTGAGGTTCAGGCCAACGCCCCCGGCCCTCAAGCTGATGAGAAACACCGGGATCGCGGCCTGGTTTTGGAACCGCTCCACCACCGCGGCCCGGTCGTTCGTCGACCCGTCGAGATAACAAAATTCGATGCCTTCGGCGGCGAGCTTTTCCCTCAGGAGCGTCAACATGCCGACGAACTGGCTGAAGACCAATACCCGATGCCCGCCGTCGATCACTTCCTCCAGCAGCTCGCCGAACATTTCCGTTTTGCCCGAGGCGTTGGCTGGGTTCACGTTGTCCAATTTTAACAGGCGAAGGTCGCAGCACACCTGGCGCAGCCGCAGCAACGCGGTCAGCACTACCAGTCGACTTTTGGCAAGGCCTTGCGCGCCCACTGCCGCCAGCGCTTCCTGGCGACTCGCTTCAATGATTTGTTGATACACGCCGCGCTGATCCGGCGTGAGTTCGCAAAACGAAACTTGTTCCAACTTCGCCGGCAGGTCGGACGCCACTTCTTTTTTGAGCCGCCGGAGCAGGAACGGGCGCAGCCGCCGCGCGAGACGGCGCTGGGTTTCCGGGTTTTGCTCCTTCGCGATGGGCAATTCGTAGCGCTCGCGGAAATCTTGCGCGGTGCCGAGATAGCCCGGCATGAGAAAGTCGAAAATCGACCAGAGATCGAGCACTGAGTTTTCCATGGGGGTGCCTGTGAGAACGATCCGATGTTGCGCGCGCACCGCTTTCACCGCCTGCGCGTTCTGCGTTTGCCGGTTCTTGATGTGCTGGGCTTCGTCGAGCGCCACGGTGTCAAACTGGACTTCGCGATACCGTTCCGCATCCCGGCGAATCAGCGCATAGCTCGTCACGACGATGTCGCTGACCGCAATCTGATCAAACCGGGCATGCCGATCCGGTCCGTGCAGCGCGAGGACTTTTAATCCCGGCGTGAATTTCTTCGCCTCGGCCATCCAGTTAAACACGAGGCTCGTGGGGCAAACAATCAAGTGTGGCTTCGTAGCCGCCGACGTGAGGAGGCTCTGATCAATTTCCGATTTCCAATTTCCGATTTCCGATTTTGCAAATAGAGCCGCCTCACGTCGGCGGCTACAAATCTGCAGATGCGCAAGCGTTTGTAGCGTTTTTCCCAAACCCATTTCATCGGCCAGGATGCCGCCGAAACCGTTCTCGCGCAAAAAGTGCAACCAGGCCACGCCCTGCTTCTGGTATGGGCGTAACACCTTTTCCAAATCGCCGAGCGGCGGGCACTCCAGCTTTGCTTCACCACTTTGCTTCGCCGCCCGGTCGCGCCAGGCCGCCGGCGCTTGAACTTTCCAGTCCGTATGCTGCCGCAGCGTCGCTTCCAGGAAACCGGCCTGTTGGCTGCCGATGCGATAGCCCAGCGCATTTTGTTGCGGCGCGCAGTCGAGCAATACCTCCTGCAATTCCTCCACCGCTCCGGTATCAAGGACAGCCAGCTTTCCGTTCTTCAATCGCGTATGGCTTTGCCCGGACAGAATCAGGCGCTGAATGTCGGCCGCGGAAAACGTCTCCCCACCGCTGGCGGCGAAGACGACGCCGAGCTCAAACCATTGCACGCCCGACGAAGTGATTTGGAACTGGGGCTCGACCCGCTCGATATTTTTCAGCGTGCGCTGCTCCAGTTGCTCGTCCAGCGTGACGCTCCATTCGCGTTGCAGTTTCGGATATTCGCGCGCGAAGAAATTCAGCACCGCATTCTGCCCGAGCAACTGCAGTTTTCCCTGCGCATCCGGGCCCGTGAAACCGCTGCGCTGTAAACGGCCCAGGGCCACGCGCTCGGCACTAAAGTCGCGGGTCGAATAGCGCGTCGGGATTTCGGGGTCGGGCAACCAGACTTCTTCATCCGTCGCGGTCACACCGACGGTCATGATGCGGGGACCGTAGGCGCATTGGAGCAGCGCGCCGAGTTGCGTCAGGCCGCCCCGGAGCGCCAGCAGGAAACGGGGCGCTTGCGGCGCGAGCGTGAAATCCTCCATCCGGAAATTCGCCTCGACCTCACCGCCGGCCTGCAACTGCGGCCAATGTTGGTTCAGGAACTGTGGTACTTGCGATCGCGGCACGCGGACGGGCCCCCGAAAGACATCCGTGGCGAGTGACGGCAATCCCAGCGGCTGAAAGGTCGGAGGCTGCCATACCCAATCCCCGAGCATCACGAATGGTGGCTGCGACGTCCCCGGCGCAGAACGTGACGGCGACGAGGCGTCGCCGCTACCTTGCTCACGCAGCGCTAGCACGATTTCGCCGGACGGCTCCAGTGTGGCGCGTAGCGGAAGTTTGAGCGGCGTCCGAGTTACGGTGACGGCGCTGGTTTTTCCGAGCGTGAGGTTCCCGAAATCCACCAACGACGGAAGCAAGGCGGCGAAATCCTTCGTTTCCAATTGCAGCAGCGCGGGCGTCTCGCCTTCCGCCCGCGTTTCGATCTGTTCGATGATGGCGTTGTCCTGCGGCGAAAAGGCGAACGACCGTCCCTTGGGCAAGGCGTTCAACGGACAACGGCCGCCGCCCCATTTGGCTTCCACCACCAGCATGACTTTGCCGCGCGCGAGGGCCTGGT
>JANXWY010000458.1 GCA_025350905.1 Verrucomicrobiota bacterium | reverse complement strand
CCAAAAGTACAAGTTACAATTGGGTGACAAACGTGACGAACAGGTGAAGCCACCCCCTGACTCGGAGTCCGCTCCGCCATACTCCGCTCCGCCATACTCCGCTCCGCCAGCCTCACGCTGGGTCATAGTGAGAATGGCTGTTCATCCTGCAAGCCCTGGTTGACACATAAAGAAGGATCGCGTTGACTGGCCGGGGTCGGAGCGATTATTTCCGAGGAGAGCGCGAGCCGGTTGACGCGTTCGAACTCCATCGCTCCCATCATTTTTTCCACTGTGCATTACCTTATTCACCCGGCTACCACGAACCCCTCGATTTCCACGGCGGACCCCTGGTTTGTGCAGTGGTCGGAGGTTGAACCGGTTCTGGTCGACAACTTTCTCCCGGCGAGCAGTTCGCATCGTCCGAAGACGCAAGTCCGGCTGGTTTATGACGCGCACGGGCTCCACGGCCGGTTTCAAGTCGAGGATCGCTTTGTCCGCTGCCGGCGCACGGAGTACGGGAGTGAGGTGTGGAAAGACAGTTGCGTGGAATTCTTCGTTGCGCCCAAGCCGGGCTGCGGCTACTTCAATTTCGAGTTCAACAGCGGTGGCGCATTTCTCGTGAACCACATTGTTGACCCGACGCGTACGGCGGAGGGGTTCAAGGAATTCGTCCGCCTCCCGGAATCCGACGCGCGCACCGTCCGGGTTCGCGCCTCGCTGCCGCCCGTCTGCGAACCCGAAATTACCGCGGCAGTCGTGTGGACGCTGGAATTTTTCATCCCGTACTTGCTCCTGGAAAAATATGTTGGCCGCGTACCGGCCGTGACCGGGCAAACGTGGCGGGGAAACTTTTACAAATGTGCAGAGGAGAATTCGCAGCCGCATTGGGCGGCCTGGTCGCCCGTGGACGAATTCAATTTTCATCGGCCCCATTGCTTCGGGGAATTGCGCTTCGCCTGAAACAAAACCCCGGCGGACGGGAGGTCGCTCCACGGTCGCCGGGGTAAGGGAAGAAATCCGCGCGGGCTATTTGGCCTTGGGCGCGAGGGCCCAATCAAAGGTGATTTTCAAATCATCCTTCGTGCTGACTACGCCGAGGAAAGTGTAGGGTTCCAGCCCAAAGCTGCTCATCTTGAGCGGCGTGCTGCCGACCACTCTCAGGTTCCCGTCTTTCTTTTCAATGGTGACCGGCATGGTGTTCGTGATGGTCTTGCCGACGATGGTGAAGGCGCCCACCGCGTCAAATTTTACCGCGCCGGTCGTGGCCGCTGGCGACTTTGGCTTCAATTCAATCAGGCGGTATTCCATTTTGGGGAACTGCGTGATTTTCATGTGACTCTGCATTCTCGAGTCCATGGCGGCCGTTCCGCTCTTGAAGGAACGGACCGGAATAGTCACTTGGGCGACGGGCTTCGTCGCGGCGGCGTCGTCGGGGCCGACTTCGGGGAATTTTGGATCCACCTCCATAAAACCAGTGACCATGATGCTGACCATGTTCCACTCGTGCATGGTCGAATCGCCCTCCATCTTGCATTTGCTCGCAGACGGTTGCCCCTCGTAACGCACGGACTCGGCCGCGGCCGCAAACGCGATCGTCCACGCCAAAACTGCCGTTAAAGGAAACGCCAGGCGGGCTCTCAGACTTGGGATTCGGTTCATTTTCATTTTTTGATGTTCGGTGTTCGCCCGATACTAGGACGCGCGACCCCGCGAGCCAATTCAAATATCGCCGGATTCCATCCCAACCGCTGCGAGCGGGCCGACGCGGGCCGACGCGGGCTTGGCCGCCTGGGCCCGCGGCGTACTTATTTCGTTGCCGTTTGCGGCTGCGCGTCGCCTTTCTCCAGGCCCAGCGCCCACTTGATACCGCCAAGAATGTGCTTTTGATAGGCCGCGCTCACTTCGGGCGGATTATCGCGTTTGAAAGCCGCGGGAGTATTTGCGTCCCAGACATCTTCTCGATGGCCGAGGGAGGTATAGAACACCCGGCCTTGACCGTAGGCCTTGCACCAGGAAATCGGATAATCGCCGGGCGTTTTTTCATTTGGATGCTGGTCGAGCGCGAGCAGCCCGTGAACCTGGTTCCGCTCGAAACCGTTCATGAGATAAATTTCATCCTTGAGATGAAAGGTCGGACCGAAAGCGCGACACGCCGGGTGCTGCGGGTCTTGATTGATGCAATCCACCACGGCTTGGGCATGGTGCGCTTTGAATTCGGCGCCGATCATGAGCGTGTAAGGGTCGAGCGGCGTGTGCCCGCGAAACGTATCCGTGGCGGAATGCATGCCGATGAAAGCGTGACCGGCTTTGATCCAGTCGAGGAAAGCCTGCTGGTCCGGCAACGGCAAATCCCCGGTCGTGTTGGCGAAGATGACGCCGTCGTAATTTTTCAACGCCGCTGCGCTCATCTTCTCGGCGAGCACTTTCGTGATGGCGGCCGTCACCTTGGCGGTGTCCGGTTTGCCATCCGCCCCTTTGAATTGCGGATCGTTGGGCTCGACGCGGGCATAGTCCACCGTGAAGGCGCCGCTTTGCTGCGCGAGTTCCCCGATTACTTTCTCGGCCGTGGGAATCGAGCTGTGCCGGAAGCCCATGGTGGTCGTGACGACCAGGACGCGCTTGGGCGAATTGTTTTGTGCTGGCGAATGCAGGCCGCCGGCGAGCAGGAGCGCGCCGACGAGCAAGGGCAAGGTGAGGAGAGTGGGTTGGCTTTGATTTTTTATTGGTTTCATAAGGTATTTCCGCCCGCGCGGAACAATCGGGCAGAGCACAAATACAGACTTACCGCGCCCGAAGGAATTCAATTTTATGACTTTTTCCTGCCGCCCGCCCTTCGCCCGGTAAATGCATCACGAATTGCGCAGCGCGCCGCCCCGGGTTTTGCCAGGTGTTCCGTGGCCCCGCCGGTGACTTTACAGCAAACCCAGGTCCGTTAATCGTTCGGCAACGATCCGGCGCTCGGGTTCGTTGAAGGCATGCAGCGGCTCCGCCAGTTCGCCAGAACAGACGCCCAGGAGATTCAACGCGCACTTCACGCCTTTGATGACGGTCGAGGCATGCCGGCCGACGCGATAAATCTCCCCCAGTTTTACCAGCCGGGCTTGCAGGCGCTCCACCGTGGCGTGGTCGCCGCGCCGGGTCGCATCATAAAGCCCGACCAGCAGCGCGGGGTCGATTTGCGCCCCGCCGTTGACCCCGCCATGACCGCCGAGCCGCAACGTCTCCACCAGCAAGAGCTCCGGGCCGACAAACACCCGCCAGTCCGGCCGCGCTTGGGCGACTGCCACCAGCTTTTGGAAGTAATTCAAATCACCCGAACTGTCCTTCAGGCCGGCAACGCCCGCCAGCTGGGTCAATTGCTGAACCATTGCCGGCTCAAACGTGACCTTGGTCATCTGCGGCATGTTGTAGAAATAAACCGGCAACGGCAGATCCGGCACCAGTCGCAGCGCCCATTCAATTAGTTCCGGCTGACCTTCCGGAAAATAATACGGCGCGGCCGTCACCACGGACTGAGCCCCCGCCTCGGCCGCATGCCGGGCGAGTTGGATGGCTTCCACCACCGAAGTATCGGTGATGCCGACAATCACCGGGACGCGCCCGCGCACAATTTGACAGGCCCGATCGATGACTTCCCGCCGCAACCGATAGCTCAGACTGGGTGCTTCGCCCGTCGTGCCCAGAATAAAAACGCCATGGACGCCGCCGGCCAGCACCCGTTCGAGGACGCGTTCAAAGCCGGCAATGTCGAGTTGGTCCCGCCCCAGCAAGGGCGTGATCATCGGGGGAACAATTCCGCAGAGCGGTTGGGAGGAATTCTGGGTCGTCATGGTTTGATACTTAAGATACTTAAATTGGTCTCTCGTTTACGCAGGCAGCTTCACAAATTTTCCGAAGCGAGGGAAGTCCGGAGAAACCAAGTTAAACGATTCAGGGAGCTCGCTTCAGCCGATGGTTGGAATGAAGCGTCGCCACGCAAATCTGACTGAACCGGCCGCCCTCCATGCCGATGCGTCGCATGAAAGCGATTTTATTTCCGTCGGGCGAATAGACGCAGGCTTCCGGGAGCGGGGCGGTTTCATCGGGCGTTCGCTCCGTGAGGCGCTGGCTTTGGCCGGTCGTGGCATCGGTGAGAAAAACACTATTGTCCATGACGTGCGTCAGGTGCCGACCGTCGGGACTCCAGGTAAAAGCGGAGGCGATGGGCCAGGGGTTGTGCGTGAGTTGGGCGGGGCTGCCACCATTGGGCGAAATCGTCCACAGTTGCACGATGCCCGCCTCGTCTTTCATCAAGCAGGCGATGCGCGAACCGTCGGGCGAACTGCGCAGCCAATGGCGCGGTCCCTGGAGACCGGGGAATTTGCGATTTGCCGTGAACGTGAGCCGCCGCTGCACCACGCCGCGCGGCGGACTGGGACGCGTCGTCGCCGTGCCGGCGAGGGGCGTTGCCCCGGCCTGCGTCAGGTCCTCCGGCAAGTCCGCGATAAATACTTCCGCTAGGGTTTCACCTTTTGCAGTGACGACGCTGCCTTGAAAAGCAAGGGCCCGTTGCTGGCGCGCGCCATCCGGGCGGACGTAACCGTTCTGGCCCACCCAGCCTTCCTCGCAGGCGCGCTTGATTTCATCCGAGCCCGGCTTGGGATTCGCCGTGGTGCGCGAGGCGAGCACGGAAAAATAGTCGCCGTCGTGATTCCGGGGATGAGCTGGCGGCACGCGGACATGTGGCCGGGGAAGGCTGACGGCGATGTCCCGCAGATCGCTTTCCACCAGCGCATCGTTGTAGGTAAAACTCAACCAATCGCCGTTGGCGTCCCACACATGAACATGCGATCCGCCCCGTAAAGCGCCCGGGGTGTAAGGCGGCGTGAGGTCGCGTGCGTCCAGATTCATCGCCACGCCAGGTTTCGCCCAATCCACGATCACACCCTGACGATGGCTGAAATCGTATTGCCAGTCCGGCGTCGGGTTTTCCGGGCCGAGGATGAACACGACTTGCCACGCGCGCGGATTCCACGTCACGACGCCGCAGTGGGCGCCGTTCTTTGATTCGTAAAGGGTTTTGACCTCGCCGGTCCGAAGGTTCACCGCCTCAATGCGAGGGCCGTCGAACCCGGCGCCCGGCGTGTCGGAACGGAGGTCATAGACAATCCACTCACCGTCCGGCGACCAAACGCCGGTATTCGTGAGCAGATGAGCTTGAGGTGCGTGCGTTACCTGGTGCTCGCGGGCGTAGGAGTTGGTGGGCGGTGATTCGGAGCGGCAGCTCAGGCTCATAATGCTTAGGGCAAGCCCGAGGAGGCTTCGGGATGGAGGTTTGGCGGCATGCTTTTCCATTGGGCCGCCATTCAAAACCGCCCGAGTTTGTTCGAATTGGCGCGGTCCATTAATTCGGAGATCCCATCGCCGTCGTTGATGAAATTGGTCACACCCCGACGAATCATTGTCCGCAGGAGATTAATCCGGGCCGCAAAGTTGTAAAGCCCGCAGGGCCATCCGGGTGCGACCAGAAGTGGCGGTCAACCCGGGTGGTAGGAGTGTTCGCGCTGCGAACACTCCGCCCGCGCCGAGCGGGCGGAACGTGCGGTGACTCGGACGTGCCGCTGGACGCGGCACGACGGCTCGCAGCGCGAGCCGTTCTACCACAC
>JANXWY010000118.1 GCA_025350905.1 Verrucomicrobiota bacterium | reverse complement strand
TACTTAAAGGCCGAAGTGGAGGCCTGGGAACAACGACGTAACGCGGCGGGATGCCAGATTCAATGGACTTTCACCCGCCAGGATGCCGACCAAAAGCTGGGGCGACATTATGTAACGTAACTATATTGGCACAATACTAGTTGTCCGGGAAACCCGTGTCCGCCGCCGTCGAGTTCGATGGAGAGGCTGGCTTCGCGGCAGTAAAAATCCAGAAAGTAAATTCCGACAGGATGCCCGCGACGAAATTTGTAGGCGCTGAATCGCCGATCACGCAGCCAACTCCACACGAGCTTCTCCGCCCAAGTTGGCTTCTGGCGCAAGGCTCGGGCACGGTCTGTGTCGGGCATGACGTGAACATAAACCTAGGCGGGTCAGAAAAAAAGAATGGTGTGAACGACCGCCCTCACCCCGACCCTCTCCCCCGGGGAGAGGGAGAATCGTTCGCCGCGTTTTGGCGATGCGGCGACGGCGGGGTGTCGAACGGCTTGCCCGACGAATGAGGGAGCAGCGGCGATGGCACCGAAAACGAACGAGCTTTCAAGACGCGCGAATCGCTGTTCCCGCTCCCCGGGGGAGAGGGCCGGGGTGAGGGTGGACCAAACTACCATCGGCCCATCGGCGAATTGCCTGACTCGCTCCTGGCTCCACCGAACCCAGAGCAGAACCAAGCGGAACGGTGGCCGGGGATTATTTATTTCTCCACTGTCGCGGCGTCGCGGTAGTGGTAGCCCCGGGCAACCAAAACGAAGAGAACGCCCACGACACAAGTCATCCCGGCATACAGAAAAAATCTGCCCGAGCTGACCGCGCCCGAATGACCGCCCACGTTGCTGCTCAGGGCGCTGGTGATGATCGAGACCAGGGCATTGCCGGCGGCCACCGTGAGCAGCCAGAAGCTCATGATTGTACTTTTCATTTCCGGCGCCGCCTGCGTGAAGGCAAATTCCAATCCCGTAGCGGAGATCAGGACCTCACCGGTGGTGAGGAAAACATAAGGGAGAACTTGCCAGGCCACACTGAGCTGCTCGCCGGCCTCCAGGCGTTGTTGCAGCCAGCCCACGATGACATAGGAAAACGCGGCAACAAACATTCCCCAGCCCATGCGCCGTAACGGGGTGACCCGGGCCCCCAGCCAAGGATAAACCCCAAGTGTCAGCAACGGTACCAATAACATGACGAGCACCGGATTGGTGGATTGCATATTTTCGGCATTGATCTGCGCGCCAAAGAACCAACCCAAAGCGTCTTTCCAAAACCCGGTGAGCGGGATCGTCAGCATCCGGTTGCCTTGCAGAACCCAGGTGGAATTCGACTGGTCGAACAAAGCCCAGAATGCGGGGATCAATGCGAAGATGGAAAGAATGCGTCCCATAGAAATGCCATGATCCAATGATCGAGGGGTGAAGTGTCGGGTTGCCTGATCCCAGAGCCGACCGGATTTTCCCATGATGGGGCAGGTAATCCCGTACCACCAAACGGTGTAGGCACTGGCGTTGAACTTCTCCCGGCTCGCGTCAATGCGGCGGTGCAACCGCACGGTGAATACGCCCAAAGCCAACAGGCCAACTGTGGTAAGGCAACCTGCGAGCCAACGGCCGGGAATGTGAAACGCGGCTTTCAAATAGAAAATTGCTCCCACTCCGAACACGCAGCCGACAATCCACCCCACCTTCTTGAGCCAGTCAGGGTCGCCCGTCGGTTCGACGGTTGCATATTGCTTCCGGCCCAGCCAGAAGATGACAGTCGCAATGCCCATCAGAATGCCCGGGACGCCAAACGCCCAACCGTAGCCGAAGGCGTCACGGATGCGCGGAATGAGAATGAAGGAAAAGAACGAGCCAAAATTGATGGACCAGTAAAACGCCCCGTACGCCTTTTGCAGCAGGTGACCCTGGTCGGATTTGAATTGATCTCCCATGAAAGCCGAGACACACGGTTTGATTCCGCCGGCGCCAAAGGCAATCAACGAGAGTCCCAAGCAGAGCAGGTTAAACTTCCCGGACACGCTCGAAAACATATCGCTCATGGCCAGCACGCCGTGACCAAGACAGTAGAACAACGAGACCCACAGGATGGTGTGGTAGCGACCGAAGATTTTATCCGAGACCCACGCGCCCAGCAGGGGCACGAAGTAGTTCGCAAAGACGAACAGGTGGAACAGGCTCGTGGCCTTGTCGTCGGACATGTTCAATCCGCCTTTCAGGACCTGACTCGTCATGTACCCCACGAGGATGCCCTTCATCCCATAAAAGCTGAACCGCTCGCAGGCCTCGTTGCCGACGATGAATTTGATTTGGGGCGGCCAGCGATTGTTGGCGGCAGTTGGCGCGGCGGAATTCATGGCGAATGTCGGGCGTGGTGGTAGCAAGACCCACGGCAACAGGCGAGTTAATTGTTGGATTCACTTGGCGGGTGAAGTACACGGTCTGGCAATGAACGCAATTCTTGCGGGCAGCTACCGGGTCCAACCTGGGTCGGCGGCGCCCAGGGAAATCCGGCGCGACCGCATTGTGTGTTGGTGGCGGGCGTTGGTGGCGTCAGCAGTGTCGCTGGTGGTTCCGGCGCTGGCACAGGACTATTCCACCATCAACCGCGATGCACTTGGCCATTTCTGGGCGGTTGCCGAGCAGCGGCTGCAGCCCGTGACGGTAGTTTCCTTCGGCGATTCGATGGCGGATTCCTATCGTTCCGTGACGTTTCACCTCATGAACAAAATGATCGGGCGATTTGGCGTGGCGGGGTATTCGCTAAACAACTATGCCAACACCGCCTTGGTGAATTTAACAAACGGGGCCTTTCCGGTACCGGGAGGTGACTACTGGCATTCGTATTATACCGGGGTTCCATCCGGTGGCGCCGTTTGGTGGGAGAATCAACCGACGCCTGGCGGAGTTTATTGTGACCAGGCGGGGATTTTTTATGTCGCCCAACCGGCCGGCGGCCCCTTCCGACTTTCCCTTTCCACCAATGGCGGGCCCTGGATGACGAGCCTGCTGCTGAATGGCTTTAGTCCCACTCCAGTCGGGCGCTTTGCCAAACTGGCCTTGCCCCCAAACCAGTATCGCCTCCGGGTGGACGGCGATGGGGGCACGAATTACATCATCGGGCCCCATCTGCTCATGACTCAAGCGAGTGGCGTTCACGTGGTCTTTATGGATCAGGGTGGAATCCCATTGGGCGCGGTTACCAATGTGCCGCTCGCCATTCGCGAGCCGATATTTTCGGCACTGCAACCGGATTTGCTCGTGTGGCACATGAAGGAACCGACGGACTTGGGTTCCGGCACGAGCAACCGCATGGAGGAGTGTGAGCGTTGGTGGACAAATTCCGCACCCGACTGCGACATCCTTTACCTCGGCACGCCGTGGGCTGCAGTGGACACCAACTCGACCACCACGCTCGACCAGAATTCCGTCGTCCGGTACATCGCCCTGAAATACCACCGCGCCTACGTGGATTTAATGCAACCCACCTTCAATTATCCCTGGCTGCTCACCAATGGTTTCATGGCGGATGCGACACACTTGAACTCCGCCGGCGGGCTGTATTGCGCCAATCTCCTGTGGAACGATCTCGATTTCTTCGCGCTCGGTTTGCCACGGAGGCTGACGCTGAGCGCCGCCGGACCGCAGTTGCAGCTGACCTACGACACCGCCGCCGACGCCGTGTACCAGTTGGAAGTTTCCACCAACTTGACTTCCTGGTCGGCCGTCTTCACGAACCCGGTCGGTTTGGCCACCTTCACGACCAACTTCCTGCCACCCGCGCCGCCGGCTTATTATCGGCTTCAGTTGACCCCCAACTAAATCTGCCCTCGGTTGCGCTTGAAGCTTGCGCGGCCCGCCATGGCTCTGTTGAAATAGCCGGGTTCGTGGTCTCGATTGTGCGATGCAAAACTACCCCAAACATTACTGCGGCGTGTTCGGCATTTTCGGTCATCCGAATGCCGCCGAGCTGACTTACTACGGCCTCTACGCCCTCCAGCATCGCGGCCAGGAAAGCGCGGGGCTGGTGACGAGCGACGGGAAACAATTCCGCGAGCACAAGGGCATGGGGCTCGTGTCGCAAATTTTCAATGGCCAGATTTTGCACGATCTCGTCGGGCACATGGCCCTGGGGCACACGCGCTACTCGACGACCGGCTCCAGCAATTTGCGCAATGCCCAGCCGCTCACCGGCAACTGTCTGCGCGGCCAGATCGCCGTGGCCCACAATGGCAACCTGATCAATGCCGCTCCGCTGCGCGATGAACTCGAAGCCCGGGGCGTGATGTTCCAGACGACGGTGGACAGCGAGGTCATTCTCAACCTGCTGGCCCAGCCCACGCCCGCCGGCGAGGAAAATAATCTCGTCCATACCGTGCGCCGCATCGAGGGGGCGTACTCGATGGCCATCATGACGGAGCAGGAATTGATCGGCGTGCGGGACCCGCATGGTTTTCGACCGCTGTGCCTCGGGCGCGTGGACGATGCCTGGGTGCTGGCCAGCGAAACCTGTGCGCTGGATTTGATCCACGCCAAATTTGTCCGCGACGTGGAACCGGGTGAAATCGTGGTCATCAACCGGGAGGGAGTGCATAGCATCCAGGCGTTTCCCAAACAAACCCGCCGGGCGTTCTGCATGTTTGAATATGTCTATTTCGCCCGGCCCGACAGCACAATCGCCGGGCGGAACGTTTACAAGGTGCGAGTCGAAATGGGCCGGCAACTCGCCCGCGCCCATCCGGTGGACGCCGACCTGATCATTCCCGTGCCGGACAGCGGGGTGTATGCGGGGCTGGGGTACGCCGAGGAATCAAAAATCCCGTTCGAGCTGGCGTTCATCCGCAACCACTACGTCGGGCGCAGCTTCCTCCAGCCCTCCCAACTCATCCGCGATTTCAATGTGCGCGTGAAGTTAAACCTCATCGAGGAACTGGTGCGCGGCAAACGCGTCGTCATCGTGGACGACTCCATCGTGCGCGGCACGACCTGCAAGGCGCGCGTCAAGACGCTGAAGGAAGCGGGGGCGAAGGAAGTTCATGTGCGGGTGAGTTGTCCACCCCACATGCACCCGTGCGTGTATGGCATTGATTTTCCCGACCGCAGCAAACTCATGGCCGCGAATCATTCCGTCGACGCCATCCGGGATTATCTCAACGCCGATTCGCTGTATTATCTCTCGACCGATGGCATGGTGGCGGCGACGGGCTTGCCGAAGGACAATTTTTGTCTGGCCTGTTGGGATGGAGATTATCCCGTGCCCTATGATCCGGCGACGGACAAAGAAGTCATGGAGCGCCGCCGGAGTCGGGTGGAATCCCTGCGCGACTCGCTGCCGAAGGACGGCAAACAAATCCGGTTGTTGTGAGTTGGAATGATGCCGTAGGACAGGCGTCGCGCCTGTCTCCAACTAAAAACCTCCGCCTTGAGGCGTTTTTTTCGGTGGGGGGGGTTGAGTCACCCAATGGTGGGTAGCCGGTTGCAGATGGAGACAGGCACGACGCCTGTCCTACGAGTAAAGGCAGTAGCTCCCTCAGTTTTCAAATCCATCGTTGGGTAAGAGCCTGTTTGAAAACTACGCGAGGTTCTTCGCTGTTTTCGGTGGAGCCCAGCGTGAGCCGAACATTGCCCCGCCGGTCGGATGGTGGTTTGGACCGCCCTCACCCCGGCCCTCTCCCCCGAGGAGAGGGTGAAGCCAGCGCGTGCCGCCATGGTTGCGGTGACATCGTGGCCAGCCCCGCGCTTTCGTTTTTTACTCCCGCAGCCGCAGGAAAACTGGAACCGCACGGACGGCCAGAAGCCGGACAACAATTCTCCCTCTCCTCGGAGGAGAGGGCCGGGGTGAGGGCGAGCGTAAAGTTAACTTCTCTTTTTTCCCCCGACATCCGGCGGTTTCATAGGCCTGGTGTAATCCGGCAATGGGTGTGGCGCGCGGGCCTGCAACTCGCGGAAGATAGTATCCCGGATGGCTTGTTTGTCCTGGCGCAATCGCGAGTTCCAGAAACGAAGTTCCTTGATGCCCATTGAAGCAAGGAACTCGGTTCGTTCCGCATCGTGAGCTTGTTGTCCGGGAAACCCGTGTCCGCCGCCGTCGAGTTCGATGGAGAGGCTGGCTTCGCGGCAGTAAAAATCCAGAAAGTAAATTCCGACAGGATGGCCGCGACGAAATTTGTAGGCGCTGAATCGCCGGTCACGCAGCCAGCTCCACACGAGCTTCTCCGCCCAAGTTGGCTTCTGGCGCAAGGCTCGGGCACGGTCTGTGTCGGGCATGACCTGAACATGAACCTGAGCAGGTCGGAAGAAAAGAATGGTGTGAACGACCGCCCTCACCCCGGCCCTCTCCCCCGGGAGAGGGAGAATCGTTCGCCGCGTTTTGACGATGCGGAGACGGCGGGTTGTCGAACGGCTTTCTCGACGAATAAGGAAGCAGCGGCGATGGCACCGAAAACGAACGAACTTTCAAGACGCGTGAAGCGCTGCTCCCTCTCCCGGGGGAGAGGGCCGGGGTGAGGGCGAGCGTTGACCCTAATTTCTCGGAGCCGGCTAAATCGGTTGCACCGGAAACAGCGGAGAACCAGTTGGGAACGGATCGTCGCTACCGTGGCGCGATTAGGTTTGCGGGCATTCCGTTGCTTTCGCCATGCTCGACCGATGCACTATCAATTGAAGGACGGCGGGCGCTGGGTTGGCGCCATCGCTCTGACCGTGTTCCTGGCGGCAGGCTGTCGGAGTGATTCCGACCATGTAACTGCCGGGCCAACGACGGCGACGGTTGGGCGGCTAGGGAAAAACCGCTTTTACACCCCGGCCAATCAAATCATCACCCCGGCCGGAATCCAAGTCGAATTGCCCGACCTGCGGCCGCAGGCGCTGGCGCTCAGCCCGGACGGCCAACGCCTCGTCACCGCGGGCAAGACTCCGGAGCTAGTCGTGATCGAACCTGCGACTGGAAAAATCCTTCAGCGCGTGTTGTTACCTTCGGACCACGACAAAGATCCGGCGCCGGATGCAGTCTCCACCCATATCCTGAAGCCGGACGACGAAGGGCAGCTCAGTTTCACCGGGCTGGTGTTTTCACCAGACGGCGCACGGATTTATCTGGCGAACGTCAACGGCAGCATCAAGGTGTTCGGCGTCGAACACCACACGAATGTGGTGGGGTTGTTTTCCATCTCCCTGCCGCCCGCCAATGCGCCGGATCGCAAACCGGAAATTCCGGCGGGTCTTGCGGTGTCGCCCGATGGCCAACGGCTCTATGTCTGTGGCAATCTCTCAAATCGCCTGATCGAACTCGACGCTCGCGAGGGCCGGGTGCTGCGCACTTGGGAGGTGGGTGTGGCCCCGTACGATGTCGTGTTGGCGGGCGACAAAGCTTACGTGAGCAATTGGGGCGGGCGACGGCCGGCTGCCACGAGTCTCACCGGGCCAGCGGGGCGCGGCACCTTCGTACGGGTGGATCCGGTGCGCCACATTGCCAGCGAAGGCTCGGTATCGGTGATTGATCTGGAGCGCCGGTCTCCGACCCGGCGCGAGCCGGTCGGGGAAGCACCCCGCACCCGGCCGGAAACTGGCGCTTCGACGGTGGAGATTCTGACCGGTCGGCACGCGTCCGCTTTGGTGCGCTCGCCGAATGGCCGCTGGCTCGTCGTGGCCAACGCCGGCGACGACACGCTGAGTGTGGTGGATACGCGGACCGATCAAATTATTGAAACCATCTGGACGCGACAAAGCCCGGACGACCTGTTTGGGGCCCAGCCGAATGCGCTGGCCTTCGACCGGGACGGAAAAACGCTGTTCGCTTGCAATGGGACGCAGAACGCCGTGGCGGTGATTGATTTTCGGCCGGGCGCATCGAAGCTGCGCGGCTTGATTCCCGTGGGCTGGTTCCCCGGTGCGATTGCAATCACCCACTCCGCTCAACGCGCTACGCTCTGCATCGCCAACATCAAAGGCATTGGTTCGACCAAGCGGTACCAACCGGGCGAGCAGGTCAAATACAACTCCCACCAATACTTCGGCACCTTGTCCTTGGTGCGGATGCCGGGCCCACGGGAGTTGGCGCGGCTCACCCAGGTTGCGTTGGGCAACCTGCGCTACGGCCGGCTGCAGGAGGCGAAGTTGCCGGCGCGACCAAACCAACCGCCCCGCCCCGTACCCTTGCGCGTCGGCGAGCCCAGCGTGTTCCAGCACGTGGTTTACATCATCAAGGAAAACCGCACCTACGATCAGGTGCTCGGCGACCTCCGCCCGGGTAACGGCGACCCCTCGCTTTGTATTTTTGGTGAGCAGATCACGCCCAATCAACACAAAGTCAGCCGCGATTTCGTGCTGCTCGACAATACTTACTGCTCCGGCATTCTTAGCGCCGACGGGCATCAGTGGTCGGATACGGGCATCACCACGGATTACATGGAGAAGTCGTTTGCGGGCTTCCCGCGCAGCTATCCCGACGGCATGGAAGACGACGACGTGGATGCACTGGCATACTCTCCGGCTGGATTTATTTGGGACAACGTGCTCGCCCACCGCAAGAGCCTGCGCATTTATGGGGAGTTTGCCGCGACGGAAAAGCGCTGGACGGATCCCAACCGCAAAGGCAGCATCAAGTTTCCCGAGCATTGGAAGGATTTTACGAATGGCACGGGCGAGCTTCGGATCTGGAGCCGGCCGATGATCGAATCCATCCGCCCGTATCTCTGCACCAATACCGTGGGTTGGGACATGAATATAACGGATGTTTTCCGGGCGCGGGAGTTCATCAAGGAACTGGGAGAGTACGAAAAAGCCGGTCGCCTGCCCAATTTCATCGTCATTTGTCTGCCCAACGATCACACCAGCGGCACCAAACCCGGCGTGCCAACCCCGGCGGCGCACGTGGCGGACAACGACCGCGCGTTTGGCCAAATCGTCGAGGCCCTGAGCAAGAGTTCCTTTTGGAAGGCCACCTGCCTCTTCGCCATTGAAGACGACCCGCAGGCGGGTTGGGATCACGTGAGTGGCTATCGCACGACGGCCTATGTGATCAGCCCCTACACCAAACGCGGGGCAGTGATCAGCACCCAATACAACCAGCCTAGTCTGCTCCGCACCATGGAGCTGATGCTCGGCTTGCCGCCCATGAACCAACTCGACGCCACCGCCACACCCATGAACGATTGCTTCACTTCGGTGCCGAATTTTGCGCCGTTCATCGCGCTTTCCAACAACGTGCCGCTGGATCAGTTAAATCCCGACCCCAAGAAACTTTCCGACCCGCTGCGGCGCAAAAATGCCTACGCCTCGGCCCGCCTGCCCCTAGACCAAGCGGACCAATGTCCGGAAGACCAACTCAACCGCATTCTCTGGCATGCGCTGAAAGGGGCTTCCGCGCCGTACCCGCAATGGGCGGTAAGCTTGGCGGCAGACGACGATTGAGGCGAAGGCCGTCGGTCGCCGCAAGGCCCACGACCACTCGGAGCGGTTTGAGGGCGCAGCCTGACACCGCCCCCAAGATACCAGGCGGGGCGCAATCGGAACGCCGCGTTTACGCGGCAGCGTTAAGGTTTAGCCAGTGGCTGCCGCCTGAAGGCGGCGTTCCGGCGGGCAGCGTCAGGATGCGCCCGCGGCTTGAGGAAGGTTGAAGCAGCGCTTGCATTTCAGGCGCTGACGTCCCATGCTGACACGGTAACGATTTATCGAGTCCCACCACGGGGCTGTTGTAATTTATGAACATCAATCCGGAAACGGACCTTGACTTGGAGAAACTGTTCCTGCCCGCTTGGGCGCAGGGCGTTTCCGACGCGAACCGCTACGCCAAATACACGGGCAACGAAGGCGCACCCCGGGGTGAACGGGGCGACGGTGACCGCCGGGGCGGACCGCGTCCGCCGCGGCGTGATGCCGGTCCCGGAGCTCGCCAGGATCGACCTGGAGGCCCGCGGCGCGAAGGCGGTTTTGGGCGGCCCGCACGGGATGAGCGGGGCGGCCCGCCGCGGGATGATCGCCGGGGCCCGCCCGAACGTCGCGAGGCGCCGTTACCACTGCCACCGATTTCTGCCGCATTGATTCCGGACGAACGGGGCGTTCAGTCCATGGCGCGTCAGGTGAAAATGACGGGCCGGGCATTTCCGTTGTTTGACATCGCCTTCTTAATTTTGCAAAAGCCGGAGCGCTATTCGATTCGCCTGACAGTGGAGAAAAATGCGGCAGGTCAGCCCGCGCAGCCTATGTTCCTTTGTGCGCTGGATGACACGGTTTGGTTAAGCGAAGAGGAGGCCGTGGCGCATGTACTGCAAAAGCATTTTCCCACGTTCTATCGGGCGGAGCGCACAGCGACCGAGCCGCCCAAGGGCGTTTATACCTTTGTCGGCCAGTGCGACCTGAGCGGTGTGGTGTTAGGCCCGCCGAACCATCACGATTACCAGAATCAACTGCGCAAGCTGCACACGGAACGATTCAGTCGGATGCCGTTTGACGTTTACAAATCGCGCGTGAAGATCGTGCGCGATGAGGCGGTGGTAAAGCAGTGGGTTGAGGAACAAAGCTGGAAGACGGAATACGTCGCGCTGAATGTACCCGAGCCGCTCACGCTTCCAAACCGCGAGGAGGTGGAGAAACATTTCCGGGTCACGCACAAGGACACGATCATCAAAGCGGTCGAGTCGCAGATCGTCAGCGGCGTAGCGTGTCGATCGTTGCGGGGCGGACTGAGCCGCGTGGTGATGCAATTGCTGGCCGATCAGCGGCGTTTTCCGATGCAGATTGCCACGGCACTGAGCCAGTCCTTTGCCCATAGCGGGCTGCACTTCTTTAAGGTCAACAAGACCGTCACCCATGTCGCGGTCGCGCGGCCCAGTTACCTTGATCTGGACACCACGCCCGTTTCCGAGGGGGTGCGACGCATCGTGGATTTCATCAACGCGCATCCCAAATGCAACCGGCGCAAACTGATCGAAGCCCTGGTGCCGACCCCGGCGCCGATCAACTCTGCGGTGGCGGAAGGGGAGGCCAGCCGGACCGAGCTGAACGCCGCGGAACCGACGACGGAGCAAGCCGCGATGGTGGGCGACCTGCACTGGCTGGTGCACCAAGGGCACGTCATCGAGTTTGCAAACGGCCTTCTGGAAACGGCGAAGAAGCCTGCGCCTAAACCGCTCAAACCGGAAGCGAAGCCGGTGGCCGTTGCGCCGACCGTCGTGAAAGTCACCGCGCCAGTTGAAGCGCCGGTTGAAGCTCCCGTCGCAGCCGCCGTCGCCCCGGTCAGCCAGTCCGCGGAGGAAATTTTGTCCCACCCGACGATGGAAACCGCCGCTCCCTCACCCGCGAGCGAGGTAATTTAAGCGCGCATAATTGCCAAAAGCAAAGGCTGATTCCGCCCGGCGGAATCAGCCTTTTGCTCTCGCAACCTATGAATAAACTCGGCCCGCGGCGGGTTCAGGCTTTGCCAAATCGCTCGACCAGTCCGGCGAAGCCGGTTTTTGTCTCGGGCGCTTGTTCCCGAACCTTGAGTTGGCCGAGAATGGCATGCCAGCCAATGTAGATTTTATGCCATTGATTTTCGAGGCTGCGCAACGCGCCTTCACTCAATTCGCTCAGGTAGCGGAGCGAGGGCGAGTTGCCAATCAGGCTGTGAATTTCCTCCTTGGTGGGCGAACTGACTTCCATGCCCGCCAGGATGCGTTCGAGCTCCTGCACCAGCACACTCTTCATCTCGAGGAAGTGCGTTTCGTCCTCGGACCCAAATTTTTTGGTGCGGGCGATGTTAATGAAGTGGTTGAATTGCTTCCAACATTCGAGGTAATTCTCGGTCTGTTGAATCAGCGGATGCATTTTCTGGTTGCTCATAGATCGGAGGTTTTTAGTTTGTGAGTGAAGACAGAGGAGGTCGCGGTCGTGAGAAAGACGAGGGCGCCGCCGCGCAGTTCCCGGGCGGTGATGCTGAGGCCGGGATAATAAACGCCGAGCTCGTCCAGCGGGAGCTGCGCGGCGTGCGCGGCCTGAAAAGTTTCCACCACGCAACGGCCAATCTCCACGATCAGGTCGGGCGGAAAGCTCGAAGGCAGGGTGGTCGCGAGAACGCTGCCGCCGCGATCCAAACTGAAACTGCCCGAATGGAGCTGCAGCAAAGGGCGGGTGGGTTTGGAAAAAAAGCTCAGGAGCCCCATAAAGTCAGAATTTTTCTCATCCGGTCGCGGATTTCGCCGGCGCCAAAAGTCTGCCGCCAGCCCACGCACAGCGCCACAGGGCCTTTCTGCGCCAAGGCGACGTTGCGTCGGCCGCCCAAGCCGGTAACTTGCTCCAGCGTGCCCGCCTGCAGCGCCTCGCCGAGCGTGCGGAACCGCTCAAGGCTCTGCCGCGTCCAGCTCGCGAGACGTTCGGGATTTTCCAAGCCACGGGAATCCACTTTGGTCTCGGCCGTGATTCGCAGTACGAACTCCACCCCGTCGTGCTGCGCAAGCGTCGTCAAGCCGTTGGTATCGCCGCCCGCCGCCTGCCCCGGCATGGCATTGGCCGAGTTATCGGTGTTGCCGGCTTCGTCGAAGGCCTGTGCGGTCTCAAGCAACAACGCGTTGTAGGACTTAAAGATGGTGCGGGCGCGGCCAGGTTCCGGCGGCAGAAATTCGAAATTGCCCGTGCGCCAACTCAAAATCTCTTGAAACGCCTCCTCGCCACGGGCCGCCTCGGTTTCGGCGTCAATCAATTCACCATCGTTCACCCAGATGCTACCCACGAACGGCCCGTTGGTGACGCGCAGCATCGAGGAGCTTTGCGAGATGCACTCCAGTTGGACGAGGTCTACGAGACTCTTGCTTTGCATGCCACGGAAACCTGGCTCGGATTCGCGACCGAGGAGCGATTCGAGACATTCCATGAATTGCTTCATCTCAGGCTCCGTCCCTGGCTTGTGCCAGTAGAGATCCACGCCGAGCGCGTAAACGCGCGAACGGAACTGTTCGTCCACCATCGAAGTCAGGACGACGGTGCGAAGTTCGGGAAATTTCCGCCGAACGATGGAGAGCAGTTGCAGACCGTCCATCTTGGGCATCTTCAAATCAGTGACGAGCAACCGATAGGGAACCGCCTCCAGCATCGCGATCGCGCGGGCCCCGGACGGGGCGGTATGAATCTCCGGCTGACTGGGCAGCGAAGCGAACGTTTCCCGATAGACTTCCAGCAGGTCCGGATCATCATCCACTAGCAATGCTTTAGGCCGTGTTTCCATTTATTCTGTTCGGTTAGAACGGCCGGTTTGTTATTCGCCACGCGATCCGCAGACCCGGCCTGCTTCGACCAGTACCAAGCAAGTGGTATTCCGTGCGTCTGAATTTAAAAACATAATCTACTCTGGCGTTTGTTTTTACGCGCTCCGCAATTGGACAATCGGAACCAGCGCACTTGAATCGTCCGAACGCGTGACAAGCCAAGGCAATGAGCGAGACAACCAGTCCAGCGATGGGACAAGCTTTCGAAATATTCGCCGTTTGGCAACCAACCTGGAACTACGGTCTCACAAAGTCCACTTGGTTGCTCACCCGCCAATTTATTTCCACCCGGCTGAGGAGGCAGCCCCGCCCGTAAGCCCTTCGACTGCCACGCCACTCACTATGTCCGCGCAGCAGTGAAGGGTTAGGCTCAGGACGCGAACCAGACTCCAGACAACGTGTTACAAAACAGTTCTTCTGCAAGTCTGACTCACGGTACGTCCAGTCCGGCAAGGGCCGAGGGTTACGGGGGAGCAGCTCGTCCCGCACTTTGTACCGATAATTGCACACCTTCGGAAGCAAACGGTCGCAGCGTAAACGTTTCGATGCGTCCGATTGTAAGGTCTAGGCCTGGATTTCTTCCCTATTCCATGACCTCGCCGCCTCGTGGCACGTTTGCTGCAAGGATAGTTTCAAGTAGTAAATGAAATCAGTTGTGAAGTTTTGTGTGACTAATGCCAACTCAGGCCAGACGAATTCAACGTCCGCCGGGGCTGGGTTGTGGTTTAGAGCAAAACAAGGATGGTCCAGGACCTGAACGATGGCCACGAACATGAGAGCATCATTTAATAGAGGGAAGTCTGGTTTGTTTGGTTACCTTAAGGGGTTTTTCCGAAAAACCGATGACCCGACCACCGAAGGGTCGTATGCCGAAACGGATGTGATGGTCGACGCGCCCGCTCTCAATCCGCCGCCCGTCGCGGTCGCTCCTCCCCCAGTGCCCAAGAACGGCAATGGCCACCACAACATTCCGGGCGTCGCCATCCCACTGCAGTCGGTGCTTAACGGATTCCCCCTGGAATTGAAGGCAAAAATTCGTGTCTCGGCCGTCGGCGATCTCGAGATTACAATCCCGCTCGACAAAGTCCTCTCTCAACTTGGTCAAGGCATGGTGCAGGTTCCCTTTGGCGACATCCGCACCGCCGCACCGCACGTATTCGACCCTGGAATCGAAAGCGATCGCGTGCCTGTCGCCCTCCCGCTGGGTGAAATCCTTTCGCGCCTCAACCCCGCCCTCCTCGTCCGTCGCACCGCTCAGCGACAAATCGAAGTCCCCGATGAAATCAGTAGCCCCTTCGACGCATTCGGAAAAGGGCTCTCGCTTTCGGTGGGGAACGCGCAGCCGGTGACACCGGCAGCACCGCACAAACCCGCGCCCGGTCTCAACCGACCGGTGCGCGGCTCGCTTTCTTCTGTCCCCACGCCGCCGGCGCCAGCCGCCTTGCCGCCGGCCACAACAATTCCATTTTCTTACCCCAAGCAGCCGTCCGCGCCCGCATCGCGCCCGCAATCGACGCTTCCCCAAACCCGTCCGGCAGCCCCCGCGCAATTCACCCCAGCCCCGCGTCCGACACCCCAGCCCGCCGCAGCACCTCAGACTACTGGCGCAAAACCTGGGAATTCGGTAATCACCACTGCTTTGAACGCGCTTTGGGACAACTGGCCCGATCCACTGCGCCGGGAGATTGTACAAAACAAACTTGCGGATGCGAGGCTTGCCCTCCCCACTGACTTTGTCGAAGCCGCCCTGAAAACGGGCCGTGTGGTATTTCCCTGGAAGCAGCTTCGCTCCTGGATCCGTCCCGCAACCGTTCCGGGCGCATCGGCGCATGACGCAATGGAACTGGAATTACCGCTCAAGGTGATTGCACCGTTGTTTATCGCCCGGAAACAGGCCGCCGCCCAAGCCCCGACGAAAACCACCGTGGATGAGACCATCCCGAATCTGTTTTTCGGCTTCCCGCAACCGGCCGCTACGCCGCCAGAGGTTTCACGGGCCCCGGTCGTCGCACCGCCAGAAGTTCCGCGAGCCCCAATCGAAGCGGTCGTGCCCATCGTGCCTCCGGGGCCGATCGAACTAATGCCCACCGCAACGGCCCCCAAATCATCAAACCCACCGGTGGTCGCCGCCCCACTCAAGCCGGCAGATACGAACTATTACATTTGGGACGAGGTCTCCGACACGACGCGGATGCACGCGGAAGAAATCAAGCGTAACGGGTCAACGGGCACGGAGTTCGTCACGCGTTACGCTTCGCCGAATGAAATTGTTTCCCGCGCGGCGGGGTTCGATGGCGTGGCCGGTGCGCTCATTGCGCTCCCGGATGGATTGATGGTGGCGAGTCGCATCCCAGCGGACATGAACGGCGACACCCTCGCCGCGTTTCTGCCGCAGATTTTCTCCAAAGTCAGTAACTGCACCAAGGAATTGCGCCTGGGTGAGTTGAACAATCTCAAGTTTACGGTTGGCAACATCCCGTGGCAAATTTTCCGCGTGAACGCCATCTTCTTTGCCGCTTTCGGCCACGCGGCCCAACCGCTGCCAACCGCGGAATTGGCTGCCCTCGCCGTCGAGCTCGATCGCAAGAAAAAATAATTTATTATGGCCATTATCAACCAAGCGACCAAGGAACTGCAGGTAAAAATCGTGTATTACGGGCCTGCCATGTGCGGGAAGACGACCAACCTCGTCCAGGTTCACGATCACGTGCAAACTGCCGCCGGCAGCAAGGGCAAACTCGTGTCCCTCGCAACCAGTTCCGACCGCACGCTCTTTTTTGATTTCTTGCCCATCGAAGCGATGTCGATCAAGGGATTCAAAACAAAATTCCAGCTGTATACGGTGCCGGGCCAGGTAATTTACAACACCACACGCCAGCTGGTGCTGCGCGGGGTGGACGGGATCGTGTTCGTCGCCGATTCGCAATATGAGAAGATGACCGAAAATGTGGAAAGTCTGCAAAATCTGGCCGACAATTTGAAGGCGTTGAAGCTCAATCTTGATGACATTCCGTACGTCCTCCAATACAACAAGCGCGACCTGCCCAACGCCGCGCCCATCGAATACATGGATTTTCTGCTCAATAACCGCGCCATCCAAGTACCATCCTTCGGCGGCGCCGCGCACAAATGTGAAGGCGTCTTCGAGACGCTCAACATGATCACTCGGATGTTGCTTAACAAGTTCATCAACCGCAGTACACCGCAGTATGCCTGATATGGCTACTCTCCCCCAACTGTTTGAGGAAGACGTTCAGCGGATAGACGATCTCCTGAGCGAGTTTCTGGAGCGTAGCGACGCCACCACCGCGCTGGTTATTGACAAAGGCGGTTTCCTGATTGCCAGCCACGGGGACAGCCGCCGGTTCGACCTGACAACGATTGCCGCGCTCGCCTCGGGCGCCTACATGGCGAATCAAACCATCGCCAACCTCGTCCATGAGGAAAACTTCGACAGCGTTTATCAGCATGGCGACAAATTTAGCATTTTCGTGGCGAACATCGACGAATCCTGCCTCTTGATGGTGATTTTTCCCTCCAACGTCGGCGTGGGAATAGTAAAATACCAAGCCACCGAAACCCGCACAGATATCGCGACCCAGCTCCTCATCGCCCAAGATCGCGATCCGGAGGCCGGCTTGGATCTTTCCGTGATGAATTTGGCCGACCCCAGCGAACTTTTCAAAAGGCGCGATTGATGTAATGAAATGTTGGTGCGTTAAGGCTAGGCTGCGACCCGGCCACGTACTAGCGTTTCATTGCGGGACCAAAAACGCGCACCCTGGCAGCCCGTCGGGCTTAGGCGCGAAGGATTTTTGAAAATGATTTGAACAAAAGAGTGGGGAAAGGATCCAATCCTGCATGGCTGCGCGTTTTGTGAATCTGGATCGACACACGCCGATGTTTCTACCCTGCGACCTGCGCGACTGGTTGCCCGAGGATCATCTGGTCCACTTGATCCTCGACGCCGTGGATCAAATCCCCACCGGCCACTTCCACGTGAACCATCGCGGCACGGGCAGCGAGCAGTATCCGCCCACGATGATGCTCGCCCTGCTCATCTATTGCTACGCCACGGGACGGTTTGGGTCGCGCACCATTGAGGCCGCCACGCACAGTGATGTGGCTGTGCGTTTCCTTTGCGCCAACCTGCATCCCGATCACGATTCGATCTGCACCTTTCGCCGGGAGAACAAAGCGGCGTTTGAAGCCGCGTTCGTAACGGTGTTGCAACTGGCGCATCAACTCCGGCTCACGCGCGTGGGCACGGTCAGCGTGGACGGCACGAAGATTCAGGCCAATGCCAGCAAACATGCCGCCGTCAGTTACCAGCGCGCCGGCGAACTCATCACCCAGTTCCAACTCGAAGTGGCCGAACTGACCGCCCGCGCCGAGCAAGCCGATGGGAAGGAAGCCAAGGAGACGTTGGCCATCCCGGCGGAACTGGCGCGGCGCGAGAAACGCATCGCGTCGCTGAAACACGCGCGGCAGATCATCGAAGCGCAAGCCAAAGCAATGGCGGCCGCCCAACAAGACGAACATCAAGGCAAAGTGGCGGAGCGACAGGTCCAGCGCGACGCCGGGAAGAAGCCACGCGGCCCAGAACCCAAAGCCCCCGACGACCAACCCGACGGCAAAGCCCAATACAACTTCACCGACCCCGAGAGCCGGATCATGAAAGCGGGCAACGGGAAACACTTTGAACAAGCCTACAACGCCCAGGCCGCCGTGGACGAAGCGATGCTGATCGTCGGCCAGCGCGTGAGTGTGGCCGCCAACGACAAACAGGAACTGGCGGCGGACGTTGCCGCCATCAGCCCCGTTGTGAAAGAAGGCGTCAAAGCCGTGTTGGCCGACAGCGGATTTTACAGCGAAGCGATGGTGCGAGCGGTGGAACAACCGAGCGACGGCACCGCCAGTGGCTTGACGGTGTATGCGGCGGTGGACAAACAGAGCCATCACAAGAGCGTGGCGGATTTGTTACCGCAACCCGAACCTGAGCCGTTGGGAGAGAACGCCAGTGCCCAAGAGAAGATGGCGCACCGGATGAAGTCGCCGACGGGCCAGACCCTTTACAAACGGCGCCAGCAGACGGTTGAGCCGGTGTTTGGGATCATCAAAGAAGTGCTGGGCTTCCGGAGGTTTCTGTTGCGAGGGCGGGAGAAGGTGTCTCTGGAATGGCTGCTGGTCTGCGTGAGCTACAACCTCAAACGATTGTTCACGCTCAAAACACTGGCGGTGACAGGATAAAACGAAAGTTCCAGGGGCGATCCGGCCAAAAACCAATCCACCATCGCCTCCAGTGACCGATCTGATCTATGCGCCGTTGATCAAATATGTTTTTGTGACAGCAACCCGAACCCGTATCGGAATCGCACCAACAAATCCGCTTCCTAAGCCCGACGGGCTGCTAGTGCTTCGAATGCTTACAGCCGCACCAAACGCCCATTCTCGCCTCGATCCGCCGGCGGCGGCAGTACGAAGCTCGGGCTAAAGTGCCCACCATCGCACAACGGCTGAGTTTTGAACTGCCCGGACCGGCGCCACTAATGAGCCGCGAAGTTGGGCGTTTGTCCGGCTGGGCTTTTTGTGTGTGCTCGTTTCATTCGTTAATCAAGCGCGTCAGTTGCCAACATGGTCCGTGCTTCGGCGATAAAGATGAGTCCCACCGCCGCAGCGAGTTCAGTGGCGATCCTGCGACTTTTCACCGTCGGCAGCTTTGTCCTTCGTGAGCCACCAAACAACCACTGCGGGGCCGAAACACAGCGCCAAGCCAATCGGCATCGCGAAAACACTCCAAAATTTATCCATATTGAGCTTGAGCGTGCTGTCCGAAGTTCCGCTTGTAAAGCGCGATT
Organism: Verrucomicrobiota bacterium; assembly: GCA_025350905.1. Classification (GTDB taxonomy): domain Bacteria; phylum Verrucomicrobiota; class Verrucomicrobiia; order Limisphaerales; family JADLHS01; genus JADLHS01. The sequence continues at coordinate 27,591 of JANXWY010000118.1, read as the reverse complement.
ATTTAGCCAGTGATTGAATGGCGGTATCGTGAATTACAGTTACCCCACGACCCGAACAGCCCGAGTAACGAGCCGGCATATTTCACTCCTTTAGGGGGACGGCGCATTACGAGTTCGAACAGCAACGCCCCGCCACTCTGAGCCACTCGCTTCTATCTGCTTGGGTTCCCTTGTCCGTTGTTCCCCGGTGCTCCTCCAGTTCACGCGGTCCCCATATGCTCGTTCCTCAAATCAGGGCGAGCCGAGTTCCTAAGAATGGGGTTGTGGCAAAGTTACCGTTGACGCCGACCTACCCTCGTCAAACAATCGACATATGAAGAATTATTGGCTCCCCGCCAGCCTATTGCTCGCCGGCACTTGCGCGTTCGGGGCCGTGCCGAAACTGGCCGGGCGTTGGACGCAAAAGGATTTCCTCATCACGTTCTGGTGTCCACCGCCGGCCACGGAGGAGCAACTCTCCGCCGTGGCGGCGGAAGGGTTCAACCTCACATGGACGACTGCGGAAGGCCTCGACGTGGCGGCGCGTCACGGATTGCGCGCGATGTTGACGAGCGAGCTGTTGAAACCGGAGGTGCTCGAAGACACGGCCAAGCGGGCGGAACTGGATGCGCTCATTGCCCGGGTGAAAAGCCATCCGGCGCTCGAAGCGTATTACCTCACCGACGAGCCGGGCGCGGGCGCGTTTCCCGGTCTCGGCAAACTCGTCACCTACCTGCGCGAACACGACCCAATCCACCTCGCGTATATCAATCTCTACCCCACTTACGCTAACGAACAGCAGCTGGGCGTCAGCGCCGATGCCGCCGAACGCGCCAAGGTCGGCCAGCCCACCGATTCCGGCGCCAGCACAACGGATGCGGGAACGGTCGTGCGCTACCGGAAACACCTCCACCAGTTCATCGAAACCGTCCAGCCCGATCTGATCAGCTATGACCATTATCATTTCCTCAAGGAGTCGGACGGCCGAGAGAAGGATGGCCGGGAATACTTCCTCAACCTCGGCATGATCCGATCGGCCGCGCTGAGCGCGAACCGGCCCTTCCTGAATATCATCCAGGCCGACACCATCAGCAAAAACTGGCGGCTGCCGAACGCGCACGAGCTCCGCTGGCTGGTCTTCACCACCATGGCTTACGGCGGCCGTGGCATCAGCTATTTCACTTATTGGGGACCGAAGGAATACAACGGACTCTATCAGGACGGCCACCCCGCGCCGCTGATACAAGATGTCACGGCGTTGAACAAGGAGATTGGGAAATTCGGCCCGGCGTTGCTGGAATTGAATTCGGTTGGCGTCTATCATACCGCACCGCTGCCATATGGTGGGGAGGCAATTCCGATCGACAGCCCCGTGCAAATTGAGGGTGACGGCGAATTCGTGCTCGGTTTGTTTGCGCGCGCCGAACGGCCAAACGCGTTCATGATCGTCAACCGGAATTACAAACTTGGAAGGGAGCTGATGGTGAACATCAACCTGCCCGGCAACCAGCTCCAGGAATTAAATCGCCAGACCGGCAAATGGACCCGCGCCGAGCGCCTCGGTAAAAATCGCAGCGTGAAACTCAAGGTTACGCCCGGCGACGGGCGGTTGTTCCGCGTCCTGAAATAGCGCATCCTCCCGCCATGAAACCCATCCGCAAACTCTTCAGCCGGCGACGATTTCTGCACCGCAGCGCCACCGCCATGGGCGCGGCGATCGCGGCCCCTATGATCATACCCGCTTCGGTTTTGGGCCGAGGCGGCGTACCGGCGCCAAGCGAGCGGATCACGATGGGCTTCATTGGCGTGGGCGGTCAGGGCAGTGGTCACTTGTTGGGCGGCGCGTGGACGTATGTTCCCGGCGGCTACAGCGCCCGGCGCGACGTGCAAGTGCTGGCCGTTTGCGACGCGTGGGAGGACCGCCGAGAAAATGCGACCCGACGGGTGAACGAAAACTATGCGCAATTGTTGGCTCAGGGCACGTATCGTTCCTGCGAAGCTTATCGGGATTTCCGCGACGTGCTGGCGCGGGAGGACATCGACGCCGTATTGATCGCGTCCCCGGTTCACTGGCATGGCGTGATGACCATCATGGCGGCCAAGGCCGGCAAGGACATTTATTGCGAGAAGCCCAACGCCATTACCATCCGCGAGGCCCAGGCGATCAAGGAGACGGTGCTGCGCTATGCCCGCGTGTATCAGGCGGGCACGCAGCAGCGCTCCGAGTATGGCGGGAAGTTCCGGCGCGCCTGCGAGCTGATCCGCAACGGCGCCATTGGCGAACTCAAAGAAATTTACGCCTGCCGTCCCGGCGGCTTGGTGGAATGGAAACATTTTGGGCCGCCCAAGCCCGTGCCCGCGGGGCTCGATTGGGATCTTGCACTCGGGCCCGCGCCGTGGCAACCCTACGCCGGGGTGGCCGACGCGCACATGTTTTGTGGGATCGGCGACATCAACTGGGGCCCGCACCACTACGACATCATCCAGTGGGCGCTGGCTGCCGATCGTACGGGGCCCGTGGAATTATTCTTCGCGAACAACGTGTTGCAGTACCGTTACGCCAACGGGGTCGTCGTGCATGCGGAACATTTTCCCGGCGACCCCACCGGATCGAGCGGCGGCGCGCGGTTTATTGGGACGGAAGGCTGGATTGCCGTGGATCGCGAGCATCTCATCGCGAGTTCCGCTGGAATCTTGGAGCGCCCTCTGGATCCGAACGGCCCCCGGCTTTACCACAGCGATAGTCACTCAGGGAATTTTCTCGACTGCGTCCGCACGCGCAAGCGGACGATCTGCGACGTCGAAACTGCGCATCGTTCGGCCAGCACCGTGCTCCTGGGCGGTCTCGCGCTCCAATTGCAACGTCGATTGCAATGGAATCCTCAAACCGAACGTTTCGTCGATGACGACGAAGCCAACCGGCTGCTCTCCGCGGCTTACCGCACGCCATGGGAAATTTAAGCCAACCAGAGATGAAAATATTGGCGGTGGTGATTCGGGTGTTTTGCGCGGCGATGGCTTTCCCAGCCCAGGCGGAAGTGCCCGAGGAATCGCAGCTGATCGCAGTGGTGGAATCGGCGGCCACTCCGGCCGAAAAGGAAGACGCGTGCCGGCGGCTGAAACTCATCGGCACCGCCCAAGCGGTGCCGGCGTTGGCGACCTTGCTGGCGGACGAGCATTTGTATCAAGCCGCGTGCGATGTGCTGGAAGTCATGCCGTACGCCGAAGCGGGAGAAGCCCTCCGCGCTTCTTTGAAGACTACCTCGGGCAAACCTAAGGCGGGCGCGATTTACGCACTGGGTGAATGCCGGTATCGCGCCGCCATGCCTGACCTAGCCAGTTTGTTGAGTGATCCGGACCCGATGCTGGCCATAGCTGCGGCCAACGCGTTGGGGCGGATGGGTGACGGCGAAGCAGTCGTCGCCCTGCGCAAAGCGATGCCGCCGGCATTCGATCCCGTCCGCAGCCCCCTCCGCAACGCCATGGTGGATGCGCTTTTGCAATGCGCGGTGCAATTAATCGATGAAGGCGATCGAGTCCGGGCGGCCGCTCTTTTTGATCAGTTCAGCCAACGCAAGGAGAAGGAACAGGTCCGGACGGCGGCGGCGGCGGGGTTGTTCCGCGTGGCCGGCGACCGGACCCTCGCGCTTCTAGCGGCGGGGATGGCAGGCAACGACGTGTCCCGACAGCTGGCGGCGCTGCAATTGGCGCGCGACGTGCAAGATCCGACCGCCACTGGAACGTTTACGAACTTGCTCACGAAGGCCTCGCCCGCCATGCAAATTGCTTTGCTGGGCATGCTCCAACAACGCGGCGACGCGGCGGCCGCTCCGGCGGTCCTCGCCTTAGGGCATAGTCCGGATCTGGCGGTGCGGCTGGCCGCCATCGCCGCCCTCGAAACGTTGGGGGACCCGACGGCAATTCCCTTCCTGGCCGACGCCGCAACCTTGCCCGATGCCACGGAACAAAAAGCAGCCCGCCAGGCATTGATCGAGCTGCACCGCGGCCCGATCGGTGACGCCATGGTCGCACAATTGGTGATAGCGGATCCCAACGTGCAAGTGGAACTGATCCGGGCTTTGACGGCGCGAAAGGACAACTCTGCGGCCCCCCAATTGTTGGAACTGGCGCGCACCAACACCGGGTCAGCACGCCGGGCAGCGCTGCGCGGCCTGGAACAATTCGCCGCGGAAGCGGACCTCCCGGCCGTCGTGCAACTTATGATGCAAGCCGTCGATGCGGCGGCGCGAACCGAGGTGCGCAGCGTTTTGGAAGCCCTAGCCGAGCGGACGACAGACGGGAAAAACCTTGATGTCACCCCCATAGTAAGCGGATTGGTCGACGGACGAACGGAGACTCGCATCGCGTTATTGGAGGTCAGCGCCTGTTTCGTGAACGCGGGAGTGCGTGCAGGTCTGCGCAGCGGCTTGAAAGACCCGGAAGCCCAGATCCGCGACGCCGCCGCCCGGGCGATATGCCATTCCCGCGATGTGGAATTGATGCCCGACCAGCTCAAACTCGCGCGCCACGCCGGGGAGTCAAACCTCCGGGCGCTCGCGTTGGAAGGCTACATCCGGCTGGCAGGTGACGGGGAGCGTTTGAATGTAACCCCGCAACAACGCGTGGTGTTGCTGAAACCAGCGCTCGTTCTGGCAGCCCGAGTGGAAGACAAGCGGTTGCTGCTGGCGGTTCTGGCCGGGATTGCTCATCCCGACGCGCTGGAATTGGTGGAACAGATTTCCAAGGATGCGACGGTCAAGGCCGAGGCGGAAATTGCCTGGCTGCAAATCGCCTCGGCGCTGGTAACGTCGCAGCCGTCCCTCGCCGAAGCCTCCCTCCGGCGGCTCGCGGCAATCGCCCACGACGACAATGTCCGCACGCAGGCTCAGGCGCTGGTGGAGCGATTCGACTCCCGTTGGCTGTGTGCCGGTCCGTACCGCCAGCCCGGCAAGGCTGGGCGCGACTTGTTCGACATAGCCTTCGCACCGGAACAAGCGGGCTTGGGACCGGTGGCTTGGCGACCGACGGCCGGGTCGACCGATCTGGCCATTGCCGGCATGGTGGATTTGGCCGGCGAGGTGGCGGGTGACAACTGCGTCATCTACCTGAAAACACGCGTCTTCGCGCCGGCAGCCGAATCCGTGATCTTGGAGATTGGCTCGGATGATGGAATCAAATTGTGGTTGAACCACGAAGTCACGCACGCCAACAACACGGATCGCGGGGTAACCCCAGGCGAGGATCGGGTCAGAGCCCGACTTCGCCCAGGCTGGAATGATCTCCTCGCCAAGATCACCCAAAATGGTGGCGGTTGCGGCTTGAGTCTGCGCATTACGACGGCCGCCGGCGCCGAAATTCCTGGATTACGATTTGAAGCGCGAGGTGAGGCAAACGTGAAGGTCGAGGGCAAAGCCGCGCCTCTGCGTTAGCCCTCGGACATCCAAACGCGAGCGAAAACCAGAAGGCAACTATTGCAGCGATCGATGTGGCTTGACCTCTGGCTGCGGGCGGCTCAATTTCCATCGATGAAACCTTCGTCCCGTTACTCCCGGTGGTGCCATTGTTCTGCACTGCTTTTGCTGAGTGTCGCCATTGCCAACAGCGCTCCGGTAGCCCTCAATCCCAGCCTGCAGCTTCGGCTCATAATGAACACGGCCATCAGCGGCGGACCGGCCTCCGTGCGCCTGGCCAAGGATCCGCGCAGCAACCAGCTTTATTACTTGAAGGTGAACGGCGACATCTATCGAGTGACCCTGCAGCCCGGCAGCGGCGCCTCGACCAGCACAAAAGTTTACAGCGCCACCGACCACGGAATTGCGAACAACGTGCAAGGCATGGCGATCGGTCCGGAAGGTACCATTTATGTCGTCGGCAACACGCCGACCAACAGCGGCAACAGCACCGTCGCCCGCGTGGGCAAGGGCGTGCCCAATGGGGCCGGCGGGCGTACCTGGTCGTTGCTGGCCCAAACGGAACCCTACCCGCTGAGCAAGACCGCCTTCGACCATTTGTTCAACGGCATAATCACCAGCCCCGATGGACAATACATTTATCTGAACAGCGGTTCGCGCACCGACCATGGAGAAGTTGAATCGAACAACAATCTCTATCCAAACACTCGCGAAGTGGCGTTGACGGCAAAGATAATCCGTTTGCCGGCTTCGGGCTCGGGCTTGGTGCTGAAGAATGACATCGTTCTGTTGCGCCAGGCTGGGTACGTGTTTGCGGAGGGCACTCGAAATTCGTTCGACTTCGCCTTTGCGCCCAATGACGATCTGTTTGCCACCGAAAACGGGCCGGACCGGGATATGTCTGAGGAGCTCAACTGGCTGCGGCCAGACCTGCACTACGGATTCCCCTGGCGCATCGGCGGGGCGGACAATCCGCAACAATTTCCGAACTATGACCCGAGCACTGACAAATTGCTCGATGCCCGCTTCGTGGCCGTTGCCTCCGGTGCCTACCACAATGATCCGACCTTTCCGCCGCCACCGAACAATCTTGCCGAGCCAATCATCAATCTGGGTCCGGATGCGGACAGCTATCGCGACCCGGCAGATGGCGTGATCAAGGAAGCCAGCGGCCTGGGATCGACGTTGAGTACTTTCACGGCCCATCGTTCGCCGCTCGGTTTGGTCTTCGATCGCGTGGGCGCCATGGCCGCGCCCTTTGCAAATCACGGGTTCATGCTGAGTTGGACTCCGGGCGACCTCAATGGCAATAGCGTCGCAGGTCCCTTCAAGGATCCCAGCCAGGATATGGTGGACTTGAACCTGACCAAGCTGGGTACCACCAATTACCAAACCACCGTGACGCGAATCGTCGGCGGATTTTCAAATCCCATCGACTCCGAGATTGTTGGCAATCGAATTTACGTGATCGAGTACGGCGGGGCTCAGGGCATTTGGGAAGTCACTTTCCCGGCCGCTCCGCCTACCGTCACGCTGAGCGGCCCCGTGGCCCAGGCAAATGGGACCTTCAGGTTCAATGTAGCGGCCACGCCCGGCCTCAACTACGAAATTGCGGCGTCGGCTGACTTGCAGCAGTGGCTCTCGCTGACCAATTTGATCCCGACCAATAGCCCGTTTCAATTCACCGATCTGGGGGCGACTAATTACCAGCACAGATTCTATCGAGCGATCCAGCATTGAACGAAATCAGCGCAGCAATTTAAGCCCGCCCGAGATGGATAGTTCCACCTCCTGCGCCTTGGTCGGCAAATCAGCCGTAGTTACTTGACCGCCGGGCCAACGCACCCAGATCTGCATCGGCTCCGGCAGGCGTGCCAGCACCTGCACGGGACTATCTTGCGACCAGTACCCGGACCCGGCGTGAATTTCGCGGGCCGGACCAAATTTTTCGCCGGATCTGATCCGGAGGCAAGCTCCGACGCCGACCGGATTGCCCGGAGGTCCCGCCAAGCGGACTCGCAATCCGGGTTTTGCTTTGACGTTGTGGAACAATCTGGTCGTCGTCGCGTTTTGGGTCACCACCAAATCGACTCGTCCATCGCCATCGTAGTCGGCAGCGGCGGCGCCCCGTTGTTCGCCGTAGACGGTGATCCCGCTTTCCTGGCCCGACACCGCCCGAAATCCGCCCTTGCCATCGCCCTGGAGCCATAAGCCCCGCCCGGCATCGGCGCGTGCAGTCTGCATTTCTGTCGCAAAAAAATTCTGGCTGATAAAGAGGTCCTCGGTTCCGTCGCCATCAAAATCAGTCGCCACGGCTGCAAAAGCGGGCGCCAATTGCGCCTCGGCCGGCAACGGCATCGCAGCGAAGCGGTTGCTCCGATTCAAGAACACCATCGACGCCAGTGTGTTCGCGCTTACCGCCTTGGCCTGTTTCAGCCGCTCACCCAGGACTTCCGACACGCCGGCGGCGCCATAGGCGTGGTACGTCGGAAAAACACCGCGCAGGTAGGGCATCGCGGCGGCCACCGCATCGAATTCTCTTTCGGGCACCTCCTTGCCCATTCGTTCGTCAAAGCAGGCTTCAATGGTATCTACGGACCCCGGCTCATGAAACTCACCATAATAAATTTTACGCGGTTGCTCCAGACTGGCGCGGTATTTTGTGTTCAAGCCCCAGTTGACTGCGATCAGATCCATGCGGCCATCGCCGTCGAAGTCTCCCGCCGTCACTCCATTCCACCAACCGGACGAATTTGCCAGACCCCATTCGGCGGTGGCCTCGCGCAACTTCCCGTGGTCATTCTTAAAAACCTTTATCGATCCCCATTCACACGCCAGCACCAGCTCCGGAAAACCGTCGCCGTCCAGATCCGTCATGACGGCCCCACTCACCAGCCCGCTCTGCTCCAGAACCCGGGAATTCTCTGCATCAAGGACAAACTTGCCGGCCTGACCCCGATAAACACGTGAACTGGCCGGCTCAGGATAGCGGCCGGGGATCACTCGTCCGCCGACGAAAAGGTCCAGATTCCCGTCCCCGTCGATGTCACCCAGCACCAGCGGTCCCACGCTCGAGTCGGCTTCGCCACCGATGTCTTCCACGGTTCCGCTCACCGGTTCGAGGGCCAGCACCTGGCCCCCGGATCGCGCGCGCTCTTCATAACTGGCCGAACCGATAAGAATCCTGGTCTTGGTATTTGCCGCCGACCAGAGCAAGACGCCCGTTTGATCACGCGGAATGATCCGGTCAAAAGCCGGACCGCCGAACGGGGCAAAGCCGCCGTGGCCGTCGTTGCGATACGCCGCCAGCCGGCCGCCCTTGCCGCCGCCGATGATTAAATCATCCCGCCCGTCGCCCGCCAGATCACCCCACGCCACTCCCGGACCGAGCTGACTTAGTTTTTTGGGCAGCAGCGGTTGCCGCTGGAAATCATCAAAGGCCTCCTCGTGGTGTTCGTGGTTGAGCAGATGGCTGACATCTTTGAAGAATGGCGCCGGCGGCAACGCCACCTGGGCGGCCGGAACCGCGGAGCCGGCCTCGTCGATTTCATAGATGCGATTGGCGGACACATTCCCGATCATACTGTTCCGGCCGCCGCGCCAGCGAACTTCAATCGTCATCCCATTGGTGGTTGAGCCCGCGGCAAACACCCGGACGTTGTCATCGCCGCTGAGGTAGCGCCCACCGCACATCATCTCCTGGCTTTGGACCGGCACGGCGCCCCCGTGTACGAATATCTTGGCCCCGATCCCGCGTGTGTTCGGCGCCATTCCTTTTAGTCGAACTTCAATGCGCGGCGCGCTGGCATTGTTGCGATACACCCGGGCGCCCTCGTTGAGGCTGTTCATAAGCACGTCCAGATCGCCGTCATTGTCCAAGTCGGCGAGGGCCAGGCCGTGACTCACGCCTTCATCGTTGAGGCCCCAGCGTGCGCCGCATTCTTCAAACCGCAGGTTGCCGAGATTTCGGTACGCCATCCGCGGCAACCGAAGTCGCGGATACATGAGAATCTTGAATTTCAGATTCTTGCCCATCGGACCCATGGCATCAATGCGGGAAGCGGCATCCAGATCTTGCGTGTCGAACGAGTAGCCCGTGGACATCACCAAATCCTCGTAGCCATCCAGATCCACATCCAGGAAAGCGGACGACGAGGTCCAACCCGAGGCCTCGAGCCCGCAGTAATAGGCACCCTCGGCATAAGTGCCATCACCCCGACTCAATTGAACCGTATTCCGGCCCACTTGCGGCCGATTCAGCAGCGCGGCGGCGCCCGTCATCGGAAACTCCGCCGCCAGAAAATCGACCACCCGCATTTGATGCCGCATATCCAACATGTCGACCGTAAACAGATCGTCAAACCCATCGTGGTTGAGATCCGCGAAATCGACAGCCATCGTGAAGGTGCTGGTCGTGCGCAGAGCTTGTCGCGCGATCGCCTGGTAATGTCCGTGTCCATCATTGATCCAGATCCGGTCGGGAGAATTGAAGTCATTGCAAACATAGAGGTCAGGAGCGCGATCATTATTGAGATCTCGAAACGCCGCTGACAGTCCCCAGTCCTTGGGCGCTTGGGTTAGCGGACGGCCTTCCTCATCGAGAAACACCCCGTTGGTCCACGCGACCGCTTGGAAATTCCCTTTTCCGTCATTGAGATATAGGAAGTGAGGTTCTCCTTGTTCGATGATCAACCCTTGCGGTGTCAGTTGGTAGTCCTCGCGATCTTCCGGGCGCACCACAACTTTGTCATTGATCTTGAGCAGTGGCAGACCCGTGGTCCGAATGGTTGTGGTTCGATAATTTGCGACGTATAGATCCAGGTAACCGTCGCCGTTGACGTCCGCCAGCGCCAACGTCGTCGCTCCGAACTTTCGCACCAAGCCGCTGCTGGCCCCTTCCCGGAATTTTCCTTTGCCATCGTTCAGAAATAACCGCGTCCCCGTCCCCATCCCGTTGACCAACAAATCCAAGTGGCCGTCCCCATCGACATCCGCAAAAACCGCTCCCGTCGAGTATTGATCAGCGCAAGCGACTCCGGCGGATTCGGTGATGTCCTCAAACTTCCAACCGCCTAAATTCCGATAGAGCCGATTGCCATTTTCCAGGCCGCAAAAATAAACATCACACCAGCCATCCCCATCGACGTCGCCACAAGCGACCCCGGAACCATTCAGGCGCAATTGATTCTCGGCGGCCCGGGCGTCGGTCAGGACGTTGGTGAAGTCAATCCCCGTAATTGCCGCCGGCAGCAGGGTAAAGCCGGGCGGGCCGGATTTAAGCACCGGCACGGGACGGGAGCGATAGCCAGGGCCATCACTCCAGTCCCGATCGGCCGCGGCGACGGTCGAACACAGCAAGACCAGAAGGAGCCCACTGGAGAGCAGCCGACCAGCGAGGGCCCGAAGCGACACGGTCTCCGGATGCCGGGCGAAGGTTTCGGAAGTACGAGCACCGGCCAGCCTTGTCCGCACTAGGGTCATCACCCAAGAAATCGCCCGGCAAGAAAGTGCGCCTTGAACTGAGGATGGCGGGAAATTCATGGGACGGCCACCTTGAGTTGAGTGACGACTCCATCGATCCCGATCTGAATCTCTGCCGACCTCATTGGCACTTCGATAGTGAAGCTCTTGCCTCCAGGCCATCGGACCCACAATTGGTTTACCGGAGGCACATTTCCAAGCACCTGCACGGGGCTATCCTGCGACCAGTAGCCACCCCCGCCATGCACTTCGCGCGCCGGCCCCAAGTGGTCGCCTTGTTTCACCCGGAGTTGAGCGCCAATGCCCCACGGATTGCCTGGCGGCCCTTTGAGTCGCACCCGCAACCCCGGCTGGCCGCGGACGTTCTTGAATAAGCGCGTCTCGGCTGCGTTCTGGGCGACGACCAGGTCCACGCGGCCGTCCCCGTTGAAATCGGCGACGGCGGCACCACGCTGCTCGCCATAGATCATTACGCCGCTCTCTGACGCTGGCACGGCGCGTAAACCACCGTGGCCATCACCCCGGAGCCACAGCCCGCGGCCAGCGTCGGATCTCGAGGTCTCGGGTTCCACATCGAAAAAGTTCTGACTCAGGAACACGTCCTCGCAACCATCGCCATCGTAGTCCGCCACCACGACCGCGAATGCCGGAGCGAACTGGGCTTCTGGCGGCATTACGCGCGGCTCGAATCGTTCGCCACGATTGAAAAAAACGGTCGATTGCAGCCAGTTCGCTTCCCGGTAATGGGTTTTGGATTTACGATCTCCCAAAATTTCGTCCACCGTGGTATCGGCATAAGCTTGGTGCGAACTGAATTGACCTCGCAGGAACGGCATGGCTCGGGCCACCACGTCAAGCCGGCGCTCGGGAACGTACTTCCCGATTGCCGGTTCCAGATAAGCCTCCAAAAGACCTAGCACGCCTTCGTCATTAAAGTCGGAAAAATAGAGTTGGAGTGGCGCCGCACGATGGCTCTGGTACTTCGAGTTCTCTCCCCAATTCCCCGCGATGATATCGGGCCGGCCGTCGCCATCCAGATCCCCGGTGGTGACACCATTCCACCAGCCGGTATATTGGTTCAGGCCCAATTCAGCCGTGCTTTCCTTGAGTTGGCCCGCCTGATTTTTGAAGACGCGGATGGGGCCCCATTCGCAGGCCAGAATTAATTCCGGAAATCCATCGCCGTCCAAGTCGCTCCAAACCGCGCCACTGACCAAGCCGACAGCCGCAAGCGTTTTCGTGTTGGCCTCATCCAGCACCAGCCGGTTTCCTTGGCCGCGGTAGATGCGGGAACTGACGGCTTCTGGGTACTGGCCGCCCCGCACCCGACCACCCACAAACAAGTCCAGCGTGCCGTCGCCGTCCAAGTCGGTCAGCGCCAGCGCGCCCACGCTCGCCTCGGCCCCCGGCACCACTTCAACCACTTTGCCGGAGTCAGGCTCGTAAGCGAACACACTAGCGCCAGACAATGATCCATTCTCGTAATTCGCCGCACCGGCCAACAGCGCCGGAGGATTGGTGCCGTGAGGCCAGACGAGCACGGTCGTTTGATCGCAGGAGGCAGGCTGATCCCGCCACGGTTCGCGCCCTGATAGGAATCCACCTTTGCCGTCGTTGAAGAACAACGCCAGCGAACCGCCCTTGCCGCTCGCGATGGCGAGGTCATCCCAACCGTCACCGTTGAAGTCGCCCCAACAAACTCCGGGCCCGAGTTGGCTGAATTTCTTGGGCAGGGTCGGTTGTCGAATAAAATCATCAAATAACTCCTCGTGGTGAGTGTGCGAAATCAGCCGGCTTACATCTTCGAACCAAGGCGCCAGTGGCGTCGCGGGGCGCGCGGACGACGGTCCAGCGGCGACCTCGTCGATCTCGTAGTAGTAGTTCGGTAACACATCTTTGATCACGCTCCGACGGCCGCTGGGCCAATCCACTTCAATCCGCAGGACGTTTGTGAGCGATCCCGCAGCGAAAACGCGCATGGCCTGGTCGCACGACAAATAACGTCCGCCACTGATGATCGCCTGGCTCTGGACCGGAACGGGGCCGTCATACACCCGGATTTTACTGCCAATGCCGTGGGTGTTGGGCGGCTGGCCTTTCAACGTGACGGCGACGCGCGGCTTTGCGCTGTCGTTGCGATAAAGACCGGCCACGCCATCGAAGTTGTTTATGACCACGTCCATGTCGCCATCGTTGTCCAAATCGGCCAGACACATACCCTGAGAAATGGCCTGCGTGTCGAAACCCCACTGGTGGCTGGTCTCCTTAAACTTCAGTCCTCCCAGATTACGGAAGGCCAGGTTGGCGGTAGCCAGACGCGGGAAAAGGCGGCGCGTTTGGACGGTTGCGTCGGCGGATCCGCGCAAAGCGTTCCCGGCTCGTTGCGCCGCTCCCATGGCGTCCACGTTCATGTTGTCGCGCACAAAGCCATTGGCAATCAACAAGTCCTCGTAACCGTCCAAGTCGACATCCAGAAAGATGGGCGTCCAGGACCATTCCGATGCTTCCAGTCCGCAATATTGGGCAATCTCGGCGTAGGTGCCATCGCCGCGATTCAGAAAAACCATGTTGCGAGAGTATTGCGGTCGGTTCTCAATGGCCCCCAGCGGCAGCACTTCGGGCCGCAGGTTGGTGCGCTGGACCAGTCGCCGCCGATGCTCGCGACTGAGCATATCGACGACGAACAAATCATCGAGTCCGTCGCGATTTAAGTCCGCAACGTCCACGGCCATGGACGACATTGGCGTTTGCCGCATTGCGAGCTTCGGCAGGGCGCGGAAATGGCCTTGGCCGTCATTGATCCAAACTCGGTCAGGCGTGTTGAAGTCGTTGCAGATGTACAAGTCCGGCTTCCCGTCGCCGTTGAGGTCGCGGAACATCACGCTCAGCCCCCAGTCGAGCGGTGCGCTGGCCAGTGGTTTTCCATCCTCGTCCAGAAAAGCACCGCCCGTCCAGGATACGCGCTCAAACCGGCCGTCGCCCAGGTTGTGATAAAGCGCGTCCGCCTCCCCAAGTTCTTCGTGAGAAAACTTGGCCTTCCCTTCCCTTGGGTCACCGATATGGAAGAGGAAGCGGTTGGTCCATTCCGGATCTGTTAGCGGCCGGCCATTGATCCCGGCCACAACGAGCCGGTCTTCCACCGTTCGCAGGTTGAATCGTAACTCCGGCTGATCGGCAATCGTGGTAGCACGGTAGTTTGCGATATAAAGGTCCAGCCGGCCGTCGCCATCGTAATCCGCCATGGCCAGCGACATCCCGCCCATGCCCGGGTTCAAGACTTCCTTCGCTTCCGTGAAGTGTCCGTGGGAATCGTTGAGGAAAATGTGGGTCCCGCCGCCCACCGAATTAACGAGCAAATCCAGGTCGCCGTCGCCGTCTATGTCCACCAGTAGAGCCCCCGTTGCGTCGAGCGTCGCACACCCGACTCCCGCTTGCGCGGTAATGTCCTCGAATCGCCAGTCCCCTAGGTTTCGATAGAGGCGGTTGCCCGTTTTCAGTCCGCAAAAATAGAGATCACAGCGTCCATCTCCATCCACGTCGCCGGCGGCAACACCAGATCCACTTGGCAGGATCTGGCTGGCGAGGGCACGCTGTTCGGTAAGGGAGTTGGTGAAGAAAATGCCGGTTTGTTGGGGGGGTATCAGGGTAAATCCATCTTTGCCCGAGCCGACTCCTTGGACCTTCGCACGTCGGCAACCGGGTCCGGCTTCCCAATCCAGTGTGGCGGCCGTACCGATGGAGACCAGAAACAGAAGTGCAATTGCGAATTGCAGCCTCACCCACAGTCTGGCCGTGACACCGATCTCCCTCAAGGGATAGATAGCGTGCGAACTATCTCCGGCAGGCCAAACGGCGGCTGGAGTGAACCAATTTCCCGTTACCTGCCGATCGCTTTCTGCCGTCGTTAATGGAATTTGGTGGCGCGTGCAGTTACTCTTAACGGTTTTTCTTTTCAATGGCAAAGTCGCTTAACAAAAAAAGAGACCGGACTTGCGTCCGGTCTCGTGTAGAGAATCAATCGATTATTGCTGGAGCAATCGGTAGTACTTAGCCGCCCCGCTCGGCGTAACCTCAATGCGACCGCCGGCCCCCGTGTTCGGCGCGCCAGTTACCGGACCCCAAGAAGCGGTAGCGCCCAAAGTTGAGGATTGCTGAAGCACACCTGAGACCGGCCAAGTGAGAACTAAGTTACCCTTGCCCAGCGGATCTTGAATGGTTCCTGCCAAAGTGACCCTCGTGGGCACTATGACCGCAGGCTGCGGGGCTGGGGTTGTGCCGTAGTTACGGAACTTGGCCAGGAACAAGCGGTCAAATTTCGGGTCGTACGGACCCCAAACATCGAAGCCAGCAGTCGCCCAGATGTTGCCCGTTTCTGCGGAGAAGGAAGGACCAACAAACATGTCGGCCTGTTGAGCCGTGAGCGTGACGCTGCCCTGGTCCGTCCAATTTTGCCCATTTTCACTCCGATACCCGTAGATGACATCGTTGACGCGTTTCAAACGCAGCCAAACATTGGGGTAAACCGGCGAAGTACCAGGACTGCCCCAGCCACTGGTTGCTATACCGGTGTCCAGCCGGGTGTTTTGCTCATGACCATTGTTGGGAGTCGGGTTTACCGGTTGAACCGGGTCATTTGGATCCCATACACCTGAACTCGCCAAGGTCTGGTTTGGGTTCACATGCGTCTGAGCATACGCGGACATGGTCGTGGTAGCTCGGGGCAAACCGATATCCAGACTGTTGCGCGCCTGGAGACCTACGCGGCCCCACTGGCTGCAAGGCTCGGCATAAATGACTTGAACGCTCACATCGAAGTCACCGGTCTTTTTCAGGTATACCAAAGCTACTTCGTCATAAGTGGCCCACTCCGTCCGCCCACCATTGAGAACATCAAAGCCGTTCGTACCGACCGGAATGACGGACGAAGGAACAATCGGCGTACCCGCATCCGCCCAACCGATGCTCGGGTTGGCAGTGACGGGGAAGGAGGCGCTGGTGATCGCATTGCCCCAAATGTCCTTAACGTTTTGTACGTTGACGGTGTAAGTCTGACCCGGAGTCAACGTTGCTTCGAGCACAGCTGCAGCGTAATTTCCAAGGCTGTTTGTAGCGAGCTTGAATGTGCTGCTCACTCCGGCGATCGAGAAATTGCCGGCAATCAAGGTCGTCGTATCAATTGGCTCGTCGAACGCGACGCCGATCTGGGTGGCACCAGAGCTTCCGCTCGTAATTGTTCCGCCCGAAGGTACCGGTGCGTTCGTATCAGCAAGCACTGTCAGGATCACCGTCGTGCTGGACAGGGGGCCGGCGGGGGTCATGTTAGTGACTTGAATCTGCGCGTTGTTGTCTCCCAGTTGCGCGGAGGCGATATTATAGGTTAAGGCCGTGGCACCTGCGATCGGCGCCCCGTTTTTCAGCCACTGCGTGGTAATGGCGTCATTCGCCGGGTAGGTGGTCACCCCCTCGGTGAAAGTTACCGGCCGACCTTGAACCACGGTTACCGGCACCGGTTGCGTCGAGATGGAAGCGCGGTGACCAGCATAAGGCCCAGCCGGATCGACGGTGAGTGTGGCCGTCAAGCTGGCGGCGCTACTAATATTGTTATTCGCTACGACGGTAAACTTGGCGCCATTGTCCGCCGAGGAGACGTTGTTTAAAGTGTAGCTTGAAAGCGTGGCGCCCGGAATGGCAACTCCATCCCGCTTCCATTGATATTTCGGGAATGGTCCCGCCGAAGCGCTGAAGGTGGCCGAACCGCCAGGCGCTGCGATGACCGAAGTCGGATCGGTCAGAATCGCAATCGGTGCGTTGTTCGTCGGTAAGCCGGTTCCGGTAATCTGTACGATCTGAACACCCGCTATGCCCAAGCCATCGTTCGCGGCGCCATCCTTAGTCACGGTAATGAGAATGTTACCGCTTCCGTCAGGGGATACGTTTGCAAACTGGACATAGTTAGCGATCGGATAAGCCAAAGCCGGCGGCGGCACCGTGGGATCTGGTGTCGTCACTGTTGCTTGAATGAAGGAGCCACTAAATTTTGCTTCTGGTTCGAGGTAATAAGTGGAAGCGCCTTGCGTCATATGACCCAAGGCTCCAGTCCCATTTTCCGTTGTGTAAACATACACATCATATGCCGTGCCGGCCGGCAAACCTTTCAAGGTCACCTTCGCGGGTGTAGTGGTGGTGGCTTTGAGAATGCCCTTCATTAGGACATCGTTCGGCGTAGCGGTCGGACCATCGCTGCTCCAGCTGTCTGCGGCTGCGTAATCGAGAGTGATGCTGGTACCGACACCATTACCTTCGGTCAGCTGTGAACTGCCCGTGTGATTGACGGCCCCCTCATCGATATTATTCCAATTCAGTTGGGGAACCACCCCAGCGTAACCGCCCGTAGACAGAGTGGCATTTCCACCGCCTCGACCAATGAAATTTGCACCGATGACTTTATTGAACGGCGTTGTGGGGGTAACAAAAGTGATCGTCGCCGCCGTGCTCGTGTTCGTATTTACGTTGTTGTAAGCGACTGCAACAATCTGCGCTCCGCTGTCTGCGGCGGTGGTAGGAAGGATCAGGTTGGCGGAGGTTTCACCCGGGATGACGACATTATTCTTTTTCCATTGAATCTTACAAGGCCCGTCGGTCACCACACTAAAATAACAATCGGCGCCTTGCGGAACGCTGACCGAAGCGGGTGGCGTCGTAATTGAACAGGCGACAGCATTCGGCGGAAATGCGGGGCCGGAAACCTGGACGAGTTGTAGCCCAGCGATGCCCAAACCATCGTTAGCTGCGCCTTCCTTGGTCACCGTAATGTATATGTTCCCACCGGAATCCGGCGTAATATTGGAAAATTTTACATAGTTAGCAATCGGATATGCCCCGACAGGAGGCGGAGAGACCGCATTTGGCGTAGTGGTTGTGGCTTGGATAAACGCCCCAGCAAAACTCGCTTGCGCCTCAAGATAATATGTGGTTGTCCCGTCCGTTACGTTGCCCAATGCCCCTGCGCCATTCTCGGGTGTGTACACATACACGTCATAATGGCCGGTTATAGGTAGCCCAGCGAGTGTCAGTGTCGCCGCTGCGGTGGTGGTGGCTTTGAGAATGCCCTTCATCATTTTGTCGTTGAGGGTGACGGTCGGACCATCACTGCTCCAACTGTCGGCGGCCACGTAATCGAGGTTGACGCCAGTCAGAACACCGGCTTCATCGGTCATGCTCGCTTGCGTGCCGACATGGTTGACAGCAGCCTCGTTGATGTTAATCCAACCGGGTTTGGGCACGACGCCAAGAACGTCGGTGGGAGCAAGGTATTGATCACTGTTTCTCCCAATGAAATTAACGTTGATCGATGACGCCCGACTGGACGTAACCGCCCCAAGAAGCAAGCTCGCCGCGAGCACTGCTACGGTTGGTCTGATGAATTTTCTCATAGGATTGCGTGAATAATTAACGAATAAACGTATTTTTTGTGTTCGGTAGTTGTTGTGCTGCTGAATAACTCTCATGAAATGATTTTTGCGTCAATGGTTTTTTGAAATTATTTGTCCTTTGGCCCCAGAAAGTCGCACTTTCGCCCCAGGGAAGCGACCACTCGTCCCAGCTGAGGTGCTTCCGCCGTTCGAGGCGGACTGGGTCAAAATCTTGACGACTGGGAGGACCGTGACAACGTGATTGAGCCCGATACCGCAGCCCAATACTCCGGCTCGGAGCGTAATTTGGCATCTTACGGTTTCGCCGACCGGCAATCCGCGCGAAGGTAGTAGGGAGATTGGGCTGCCACCGAAATGCGCCAAGGCTGCCAGCTCAAGCGTGGGCTCGGGGTCAAGGTTCAGGAGTAGCTGTCAGAGGGATAAGGCTCAAACCATCGTTTCCATTCCCCTGACCCAGATTCCCAAGACCTTGCTTCCCGCTTGCTACCTTAATCTTCCTCGCAACTCCCTCCAAACTCCGCACGACGTTTGCCGATTCGGCGGCATTGCCGGGCCCAAGGTGGTTAAAAATTCAGGTGGTAGGGTCGGTACCCTGCGACGACCACCAGCTCGAAGAGAGCCGGAATCCTTTCTTTCCGCGGGACTGCCTAACGGAGCTGTTGTACCGCTGCATGCGGTGCTGGTCAGGTGCAGCGCACCGATCCGACCCCATTGGCCATGCGTCAGCCTTGGGCCATTCCCGCTGGTGCTTGTAAATTGGGCTGCGAACCCACACTTTCTTGGCGCGATGTATCCTTTCGCCAAATGGCTTTGTGTCCTCACCCTGGTGTGGGCGAGTGATTTCACAGTTGATACGGCCCGCGCCGCTGAGCGCACCTGGCACACAGAGCACGGCTTCCGGTGGGCGAAGCTCGAAGTGCCGGCCGGTGGCCAGACGGGTTTCACGCTACTGCCGCCAAGCCAGACCGGGATTTACTTCACCAACGAACTCGACGAATTCAAGATTGGCGCCAACCGCGTCCTGCCGAACGGCTCTGGTCTGGCCGCCGGCGATTTCGACAACGACGGCTGGCCGGACCTTTATTTTTGCAGTCTGCAAGGCAGCAACGTGCTCTACAAAAATCTGGGTGACGGTACGTTCAAGGATGTGACGGCGGAATCGGGGATAGTCTGCCCAGGTCAGAATTATCGCGGTGCGGTCTTCGCGGATGTGACCGGTGACGGCTGGCTCGACCTGTTGATCGCAACCACGGGCAACGGGGTGCTGTGTTTTACAAACGATGGGCACGGGAAATTTGCCGATGCCACCGCGTTTGCTGGCACGGCCAGTCAATATGGCAGCGTGACGCTCGCGTTGGCGGATGTGGACGGCAACGGCACGTTGGATTTGTATGTGTGCAACAACCGGACGGATGACATCCGGAACCGCGGCTCGGTGGAAATTAAGATGGCGCGCGGTCAATTAATCATCCCGCCGGCCCTGAAAGACCGTTTGGTGGTGATTGATGGCCAGGTGATGGAGTATGGCGAGCCCGATGCGCTTTACCTGAACAACGGCAAAGGCCAGTTCACTCCCGTGTCCTGGACGAACGGGGCCTTTCTCGACGAGGACGGAAAATCGCTAACCGGCCCACCGTTGGACTGGGGTTTTACCGCCCAGTTCCGGGACCTGAACGGGGATGGCTGGCCCGACTTGTACGTTTGCAACGACTACTGGACCCCCGATCGGATCTGGATCAACGATGGCCACGGGCATTTTCGTGCTATTGATCGCCTGGCCCTACGCCACACCAGTGCCAGTTCGATGGGTGTGGATTTCGCCGACCTGAATCGATCGGGCAATCCGGATTTCCTAGTCTTGGACATGCTAAGCCGCGACCACCGGCGGCGCAAACAGCAGGTTCTGGCGCAAAAACCGAGCGTGGGGATGATCGGGACGATGGATGACCGCCCACAGATCATGCGCAACACGTTGATGCAAAACCGCGGCGATGGGACGTTCGCGGACATCGCCGACCTGGCCGGCTTGTCCGCGTCCGAGTGGGCGTGGCAACCGGTGTTTCTGGATGTCGATCTGGATGGCTACGAGGACGTAATCATCACCACGGGTCACTATAAAGATGTGCAGGACCTGGATGCCGAGGCAATCATTCGCACTCAACCGTATGCGCGCCCCAAGGGGACGGGCATGATCGAGTACCAGGGAAAAATGATGACGGCCCATGAGGCCTTCATTGCTGAGAAGATGCTTAATTCACGCTTTTATCCCCCGCTCAATACGCCGATTGTGGCGTTTCAAAACCACGGGCAATACCGCTTTACGGACACCACCGTTGAATGGGGTTTGAATACGCCCGGAGTGCATCATGGAATCGCGTTGGCGGACCTGGATGGCGATGGTGATCTCGACGTGGTCGTCAATAACCTCGGCACCGCCGCTGGCTGCTATCGCAATACGACAAGTGCGCCGCGCGTGGCAGTGCGGTTGAAGGGACTGAACCCCAATATGCAGGGAATTGGCGCAAAAATTCGCCTGCTTGGTGGTGCGGTGCCGATGCAAAGCCAGGAGATGGTCAGCGGCGGTCGCTACATGTCCGGCTTTGAGCCGATGCTGGTGTTTGCCGCAGGAAAAGCCATCGGCGACATGAGCCTCGAGGTCACGTGGCGCAGCGGGCGCGTGAGCCGGGTCGGCGGCGTCGCGGCCAATCGAATTTACGAGCTCGATGAGGCGGCCGCCGGTGACACTGCGCCTACCAAGCCGGCAGAGAGCGTTCCGATGTTCAAGGACGTGAGCGCGGTCCTCGCCCACCGTCATTTCGAGGAAAACTTTGATGACTATGCCCGCCAGCCGCTCTTGCCCTTCAAACTCAGTCAGCTGGGGCCGGCGGTGGCGTGGCACGATCTCGACGGCGACGGCCACGACGACTTGGTTGTCGGCAGCGGACGAGGCGGTGCGATGGCCTTTTTCCACGGCGATGGCCACGGTGGTTTTTCAAAAATGGAATCCCCCGCGGGCATGGTGTTGCCGGATGACACCGCGGGCATCGTGAGTTGGACGCCCGCACCCGGCCAGCGGGCGCTGCTGGTCGGCGTCGCCAGCTATGAAGCGACGAATCACGCCGCCGTGCTTGAGCTCGATGCAGACCAGGGCACCTTGAAAACCGGACTGAGTTTGCCGGAAACCCGTTCCAGTACCGGCCCGCTCGCCGTGGCGGATATGGATGGCGACGGCGATCTCGATTTGTTCGTCGGCGGGCGAGTCGTCCCCGGACGATTTCCCGAACCTGCATCGTCGCGCATATTCCGAAATGACGGAAAGCAACTGCAGCTCGACGTGGAGAATTCCCGGGCGCTCGAAAATGTGGGGCTGGTCAGCGGAGCGGTCTGGAGCGATTTGGACGGCGACGGTTTGCCCGAATTGATTCTCGCCTGTCAATGGGGGCCGGTGCGCGTCTTCAAGAATCGGGCGGGTCAACTGAAAGAAATCACGGCCGAGTGGGGCTTGGACAAATACACTGGCTGGTGGAACAGCGTGACGACTGGCGATCTGGATGGGGATGGCCGGCCGGACATCATCGCGGGTAATTGGGGATTAAATACCGCCTGGCAGGCGACGGCCACGCGTCCAGCCCGGATTTACTACGGTGATCTAGGCGGACAGGAGAGCATGGATCTGATCGAAGCCGAAACGGATCCGGCGACTGAGGTCATCGCCCCGATCCGGCGCTTGAGTTCACTCGCCAGTGCCATGCCGTTCTTGCGCGGGCGATTTGCTACCCACAAGGCTTTCAGTGAAGCCAGTATCGCCGAAGTGCTGGGGCCGGAGCAGGCGCGCGCCCACGAAGTCCGCGCCAATACCCTGGCCTCAATGGTCTTTCTGAATCGCGGCAACCACTTCGACGCCTTGGAACTGCCGCGGGACGCGCAAGTCGCGCCCATATTCGCCATCAACGTGGCCGACGTGAACGGCGATGGGTATGAAGATGTGTTTGTGAGCCAGAATTTTTTCGCCACCCGCCTGGAAATTCCGCGACTGGATGCCGGGCGGGGGCTGTGGCTGCAGGGAGATGGCACCGGGAAATTGCGGGCCATCCCCGGCCAGGAATCCGGCGTGAAGATTTACGGGGAGCAGCGCGGGGCGGCCCTGGCGGATTTCAACGAGGATGGCCGGATTGATCTAGTCGTGACCCAAAACGGCGCGCCGACCCGTCTGTTTCAAAATGTCACCGCCAAGCCCGGCTTGCGAGTTCGCTTGACGGGGCCGCCGCTCAATCCGTCGGGCATCGGCGCCATGCTGCGCCTCCAATCCGGCCCGCGCCTGGGACCCAGCCGGGAAATCCACGCCGGTTCCGGCTATTGGTCGCAGGACAGCGCCGTTCAAATCCTGGGCGGCGGGGGCCGGCCCACACAACTCCTGGTGCACTGGCCCGGCGGACCGATGACCACGAACGACATCCCCCCGGACGCCCGTGAAATCAACGTCGCCTGGCCCGCTGCGGTGCCGCTTCCAGCCAAAACTTCGAGCGCCCCGCCGTGATCAGCGTGGCAGCGGCGATATCAGCCATTGCCGACGGTGGATTGCGCTCGATTCGCGCCGCCGTTGGCGCATGCCTTAAGGTGACGGTGGCGACGACCCAAGGCCAGTGGGCCATTTACAAGCCGGTCAACGCGGGCGGCAGTTTCGCTGCGAACCCGCGGCACCAGGAAATCGGGCTGGGCTAGGCCATAGTGATTTCAGGCGTGGAAATTTTCTGGCCGACCGCGGGCCTCCGCCAAACCTTGACCGGCCTGCAAGTCAACCACGCGTATCGCATTCAAGAGGGAGCCACGAACGCGACCGAATTGTCGCTCGAGCGCTTTTCGCTGGCGCCGGCCGGCCACGCGCCGGCCCACCAACATCACGCCGAACACAAGTGAAGCCGCCCCGAGCTCGGCAAGCGCGCTGAGGGAAGGCATCGCTTGGTGAGCGCGCCGCGAACGGGTCTCGTGGTCCGGAAAAAAAACGTCCGGTGTCTTCCGTCATGGGGCCGCCAGCGTGCGGTAGAAACGAGACGCATTCGTGGCGTTGGGATCCAGAATGGTAATCGAAGCGGCCGCGGAATTGGTCGCGAGGAGCGTGGTCCAGGATAGCAAATTCGTCGAATACTGGATGGTGTAGGTTTCGTTCAAAATGTTGGTGAGGCTGAATTGAAACTGATTACTCAACGGATGCACCACCTGAGTCAGCACCGGGAGTGGGCGGTAAGTGACCAGGGCAAAAAATGCCGCGCCGCTAGCGCCACCATCGGAATTCGCGTCGGCGAGGAGCAGTTCGTTCACCCCTGCGTGAAAGAGCGCAGCGTTGTTAATGGCAAAATAGCTGTTCCCGGACGAGGTGATCCGGCCATTTTGCGTGACCGACGGCGTGACGGCGGTGCCATTGACGAAGGCGCGTCCGTAAAAGTCCACGTTGGCCCCGAGGGAGAGTTGGATTCCGGTATAGCCAGGCGGCAGCACGAACGTCTGCCTAAAAAATCCGTTCTGCCCATTGGCCGGCGGGATATTGATGATCTGCGTGCCGGCTAGGGCGCCAACGGGCAAGCCGACGCTGCTGCCCGCCGCCCCGTTCGAGACCGCGCTGAAAACCAAACCCGTGGTATCGCCGGCATCGAGGCGATTCCGTATCGCCACCGACGGCGCCCCGGCACCCAAGCCCGCAGCCGTAACCCCGGCGCCGCTGGTCAGTATCGCGGTGACGAGTTTTTCACCCGCAGCAGAGGCGTATTGTTCGACAAAGGGCAACGCAGTACCGCCGGGCCCTGTCTCGCCCCCCAACGCAAAACAGCGCGCGCTGCTCCCGGCCGCGGCCAGATTTCCGCGGCTCATCAGCAGCGAGGGCGCGGTGGCCCAGGTGCTGGCGACCGGATCATAGATGTCCAATTGCGGCGTGCCAAAACCGCCGACCGCATACAGTTGATTACTGATCACGGTAGCGGCGAACTCTTCGCGCCCGGTCGGCATCGACGGACGCGGGGACCACGAATCGGTGGCGGGATCATAAACCTCCACGGTGGTCAAAGCGGCACCACCGGTGATGGCATTCACGCCGCCGACCGCATAAAGCTGGTTGCTGATGACGCCGGCGGCCAGCAGCCAGCGGGGGGTGGGCATCGGCGAGAGCAAGGTCCACGTATCCGTCGCGGGATTGTAAACTTCCAGCGTGCTGCTGGAATCCGTCGTGCCGCCGACCACGTAAAATAAATTGTTCATCACGCCACCCGCACAACCGAGTCGCGACACGTTCATGGGATGCCGGTTACTCCAGGTGTTCAAAATTGGGTCGTAAATTTCTAGGGCGGCCTGCCCGCCCACCCCGCCCGCCGTGTAAATTTTCCCATTGATCACGCCCACGGCCAACCGCCCGCGAGGCGTCGGCATGGGCGCGAGGCTTTGCCAGGTGCCGAAACTGGGATTGTAAACTTCCGGTACTTCCGCCCCGGTGTTAAAACCACCCACTACGTAGATGAGCCCGTTAACCGTGGCGGCCGCCCCACCAACGTGAGCGTTCGCCATGAACGGTTTGTAAGTCCACTGCGTTCCGCCGCCACTACCGTTGCTGATCACCAGCGAGAGGGCTTGATCGGCGAAACTCGTATTGGCATCCGTAACCCGGACCGAGAATGGGAAACTCCCCGCCGTCGTCGGCAGGCCGGAAACAGTCCCTCCGCCTGACAAGGACAATCCGGCCGGCAACGGGCTTGAGCCCGGGCTCATCGACCACGTATACGGCGGTTGCCCGCCGGTGGCATTCACTTGATTTGAGTAAAACATTCCCGCGATGCCGACCGGCAAAGTCGTGGTCGTCACCTGCAACGGAGCGACGGCGATGATCGTCAGGCTCAGGTACTGGCTCACCACCAGCGGCGAATTGTTATCCCAAACGCCCACCCAAAAGTTGTACGTCCCCGCCGCCGTGGGGAGGCCGGACAGATTTCCATTCGTAGACAAATTCATCGTGCCGGGCGGCAAACTGCCCGTCCCGCCGGGGAGATACCAGTGGTAGGGAGGCTGACCGCCGGAGGCACTGAGGGCTTGGTTGTAAAATTGGCCGGTCGCGCCATTGGGCAACGAAGTGGTGGTCACCTGCAACGGTGGGATCGCGGCGCCGATGATAATGGAAAGCGCCCGGTCAGCGGTGGCCGCGGTGTTGTCTGTCACCCGCACCGAAAAATTAAAAGTCCCGCTGCTGGTGGGCGTGCCCGCAAGATTTCCCCCACCATCAAAATTCATACCGGCGGGCAAAACCCCCGAACCGGGACTGAGCGACCAGGTAAAAGGTTGGCCGCAGCCGGAGGCCTGAATTTGCAGGTTGTAGTACGAACCAACCGTGCCCCCCGGCAAGGTCGTGGTGGTCACTTGCAAAACACCGCAGGGTTGGGCGGTGAAGTTGGCCACGCCATTGTTGCCGGCAATCGTGACGGGCTGTTCGTTGACGCACTGAAAGCCGAGGGGGTTCAAACTGTTATTGCCGCCGTTGCAACTGACGCCGACCTGCCAAGTGCCGTTGCCGACATTCAAAGTGTAGTTGCCGCTGCCATCCGTCACGATGTTGCCGGTACCAAAGTTGGTGCCGTTGAAGGTGGCGTTGGCGTACACGCTCACGCCGACGATCGGCTGGCCGAGAGTGTCGCGGACAAAACCCGTGATGTGATTGGTGGCCGCCTTCAACACGAAATCCTGCCGCAGCGCCTGGCCGTTGAGGAGCAAGACGTTCCCGAGGTTGCCCGCAACAACGTAATTAGTGAGGCGGGGATCCTCACTGGACAAATTGGCGTTCCAATTCCCGGCCAGGGCGGCCACGGCGTAATTGCCGTTGGCATCGCTGACGCCGTCCGATTCATATTGGTAAGTGTCCTGGTCCTGGCCAAAAACGCTGAGGCCCGGCAGGGGATTGCCCAAGTCATCTTTGATGCTGCCATAAATCATGGCGGTGCCTTTCGGCAAGAGAAGGTTCAAGCCAGACACGCTGCCGGTGGTGGTGTTGACCGGGCTGGCATTTTGCCAGCCAACGTAACCGTGTACCGCCAGATCCTGAGGGCGGACTTTCCAATTGCTGGCCGTAACCGGCGCATTGAAATTGCCATTCGCGTCGGTATACGTGATTGCCACGAAGCCATCATTCGATTCCAACACCAGGAAGAGGCCGGGCAGCGGCGTGTTGGTGTTGCCCGCGTCCGCCACTCTTCCGGAAACGGTGCGCGTGGCGGGCAGGGCATTGACGTTGGTCGTCACGGTGCCACCGGCGCCCAGATTGATGGCGGAGGCCGAGAAGTCGCCGACGAAGTTGTTTTTGAAAGCGGCCAGCTGATACGTGCCCGCCGCCGCGCTCAGGGAATAATTGCCGGCATTGTTCGCCACCGTGCCGCCGACGAAGTTGTTCCCGTTGGCGTTCGTGCCAAACAACAACACGACGGCATTGGCGATGGCCGTGGCGGTGCCGTTGCTCCGCACCTGACCCGTGAACGTCTGGAGGTAAGCCGCGTTGGTGACGTTGAAAGTATTCGTAACCGGGGTGAAGCGTGCCGTTGGGCTGGAAAGCTTGAAAAAATAACGGCCCGCAATGTGTTCCAGATCAATGCGCTCAAAATTCAGCAACGTGGTGAGACTACTGAGCGCCGGATTCGTATCGCCAGGAACATTCACGTTGGTGACGCCCCCGATCAGGCTCGCCTGATTATCCGTCACTGAGAATTGCTGCTCCAATAAATCGCCGCCGTCAATCACGCCATTGGTATTCGCGTCCAGATACTTTTCCAAGGTGACCGTCTCGCCGTTGGTCAGCCCCGTGATCGCCAGCGTAATCATGCCGGTGGATTGATTGCTGATCACTGCCGGCGTGACGGACAAGGTGGCCGCCCATGCGGCACCGCTGCCAAGGCATAATCCGAGTTGAAGCAGGAGCAGGCGGGTAACGCTTAAGGTTGACGAAGTCATTTTCATGGGAGGATTGGAATTACTGAATAGGGTTTCGGCTGACGAACGGCGGGAGAATTGGCATTCGCGGCACCGCAGTTCCGGGAGAATTCTGTTTGCGGCGCGTCCATTCCCACCGATCTTCAGTCTGCCGGCGCGGGTGTCAAGCGCCTTGTTCAGGCGGGTTTGCGGGTGGGCGCGATCAAAGTCGGGTGAGGCTATCTGACGGAGCGCGAGCGGTCCCTCGCTCGCAGCGCGTGGCCAGACCGGAGCGCATCGAGCCTTGCGGCGCGCTTTAGCGTAGCGCACTGCTGCGGACGAGGGACCGTCCGCGC
>JANXWY010000421.1 GCA_025350905.1 Verrucomicrobiota bacterium | reverse complement strand
AACCAATCCGATCTCACCGATACCAGCATCTGGAAATCCGCCGAAGCCAACCCCGGTCAGCCCCGGAAACCAGAGGTCCGATCCGTGTCGCTGGTGGATGATGGCCGCAAGCCGATGCACAAAATTTTCGTCGAAGGCAAGATTCTCGCACCCGCGGACTTCGACCTCTGCTGGCACACGCCGGATCTGGCATCCCAGCCGAGCGATGTCAACGAGCCCTTCCTCCAAGTGGTCGCCGACAAAGGTTTGCTCCAGATTGACGCGGCGCTGAAGTTGTTGAGCGATCGGACCCGGGTGGCGTTTTTGCCCCTGGAAAAATACGATCTCGACATGGAACTGGCGCGCAGCTTCCCGATGGATACCTGCCGGCGCTGGTCCGTGCTGCCGTTTGACCGGATGAGCAAGTCGGTGATGGTCGCCACGGCGAATCCATTCAACCAGCAGGCGGCCAAGGAACTCGCCGAAGCCACGAACAACCGGTTGATTTGGTATCTCGTCCCCCCCCTGGATCTCGTCAAAAATTTGCGCAAAGTTTTTCGCTGAACCATGCCTCCCGTAAAATCATTTGGTGAACGCATCGCCGACGCCCTCGTCGAGGACGGTCTGCTCACGACCAAGCAGGTCGAAGAACTGCTCGAACAACAAAAACGGGAAGGCACGCGCTTCATCAAGCTCGTCGTCGAAAAATCCCACGTGAGCGAGCAGGACCTCACCGTTTCGATGGGCCGCGTCCTCAACGTTCCGCCCATCAATCTCAGCCGCTTCAGTATCGCGTCTGAGGTGGCGGACTTGTTGCCGCGCGAGATCGCGCAAAACCACAAGGTGATTCCCGTGTCGCGCTTGGAGAACAAGCTGTTCCTGGCGATGGCCGACCCGCTGAACGTCCTCGCGGTGGACGACGTCAAGCGCATCACCAAGCTTGAAGTTTCCACCATGATCGCCTCCGAGAAGGCGATCACCGACAAACTCAACAACCACGACGCGACCAAAGGGGGGCGCATGGAGGACATCATCCTCGATGCGCAAAAGCGAAACGGGGAAGAGGAAATTGAGACCGTCAAGGAAACCACCGAAGAGGTCAACATCGACCAACTCGCCGCCGCGGGTGAAGAAGTGCCGGTCATCAAGCTCGCGAACATTATCATCGTTCAAGCCATCAAGGACCGCGCGAGTGATATTCACATCGAGCCGTTTGAAAAAGGCCTGCGCCTGCGCTATCGCATTGACGGCGTGCTGGCCGACGCCACCCCGCCGCCCAAACAAATGCAATTGGCGCTGGCGTCGCGCTTCAAAATCATGTCCAGCCTGGATATCGCCGAACGCCGCCTGCCGCAGGACGGCCGGATGCGGGTGCGGGTCGGCGGCAAGGATTTCGACCTGCGCGTCTCGGTCATGCCCACCGTTCATGGCGAAAAGATCGTGCTCCGCGTCCTCGACAAGTCGAACCTCTCCGCCAGTCTCGACAAGCTCGGCTTGGATCCGGACACTTTCCGACAGTTCAAAATCGCCGTGGACGCCCCGCATGGCTTGATCCTGGTCACCGGCCCGACCGGGTCCGGCAAGACGACGACGCTCTACTCCGCGTTGAACGAACTCAATAATCCCATTTTCAACATTGTCACCGTTGAAGACCCCGTGGAATTCCAAATCCCTGGCATCAACCAGGTACCCGTCAAAAAGGAAATCGGTCTCACTTTCGCCAATGCCCTCCGCTCTATCCTGCGCCAGGACCCGGACATCATCATGATCGGGGAAATTCGCGACACGGAAACCGCGGAGATCGCCATTGAAGCCGCGCTCACGGGCCACCAGGTGTTGAGCACCATGCACTGTAATGACGCCGCCGGGGCCATCGCGCGCCTCGACGACATGGGGATCGCACCCTTCTTGATTTCATCCTCCGTGATCCTTTCCTGCGCGCAACGCCTCATGCGCCGCATCTGTCCCCACTGCAAGGAGCCGGTGACCTACGCGCAAAAGATGCACGAGGATTTGAACATCGACGCCGGTCTGTTTGACGGGGTCACGCTGTATCGGGGGCGCGGTTGCGACCGCTGCAAGAATTCCGGATACGCGGGGCGCATGGCGATCATCGAAGCCATGACGATCAGCGATGAAATCCGCAAGCTCATCATCTCCCGCTCGAACTCCCGCGAGCTCAGCAAGATCGCCATCAGCCAAGGCATGCGCACGCTGCGCATGGCCGCACTGGATCGCGCGCGCGACGGTATTTCCACTCTGGAACAAGTCCTTCTGCTGACCTCGGGACACTGAAGATTGGCGAGGAGCCGAGGCCCGGCAACGCCGTGCTTGGCGCCGAATCGGTCTCCTTTTTCGGAGGCCGGGAAGCCGAAGCAGGCGCGGTTCCAAATGCCGCCGTTTTACATCACCATGCCGCCATCCACGGTCAGCACCTGGCCCGTGACATAGCGCCCCGACGCAGCGGCGAGGTACAACGCCGCGCTCGCGATGTCCTCCGCCTGCCCAAAGCACCCAAGCGGAATCTGCTTCAAGGCTTCCGCTCGCATTTCCGGCTTCAACTCCGCGGTCATGTCCGTCTCCGTAAAGCCCGGGGCAATCGCATTGACGGTCACGCCGCGCGCCGCAAACTCCCGCGCCGCCGATTGCGTGAAACCGATCAGCCCTGCCTTGCTTGCCGCGTAATTACACTGGCCGGCGTTGCCGATCAGGCCAATCACCGAGGCAATGTTGATGATGCGCCCCGCGCGCTGCTTGAGCATCGCCCGATTGAAAGCTTTCGTCACGTGGAACGCCCCCTTGAGATTGGTATCCAACACCGTATCCCAATCGGCCTCGCTCATGCGCATGAGCAAGCCGTCACGGGTCACCCCAGCATTGTTTACCAGGATATCCACGCGGCCGCAGTCGGAGAGAATTTTCGTAGCGGCCGCGTTGACCGAGGCCGCGTCCGCCACATCCACCGCATGCGCCCACGCTTGGCGGCTGAGCGCCCGGACTTCCGCGGCCACCTTCTCCGAGTTTTCCGCGGTGCGCGACACGCAAACGACATGGGCGCCCTCGGCGGCGAATTTCAACGCAATGGCGCGACCGATGCCGCGGCCCGCACCGGTAACGACCGCAATTTGGTTCTCAAGTTGTTTCATGTCGGGGCATGATTGACTACGCCGGCGCCTGAATAAATACGAAAATCATCCCCCCGGTAGCGCCGCAGCCTTATACCAGCGCGGTCACCGTTGCCTCCAGGCTTGGGAGATCCGCCACGTTCAGCATTTGCACGTCCTTGTTGATTCGCTTCATGAACCCCGTGAGCGCGGTGCCGGGGCCGAGTTCAATAAACCGCGTGAAGCCCTGGTTCAGCAGGCAGCGCATGGATTCCTCCCAACGCACGGATGATGTCACTTGCTCCACCAACCCCACCCCGATCTGGCTGGGGCGGCCGTACGGCAGGGCATACACATTGGAAATCACGGGCACCTGGGTGGCCTTCAAGGTGAGCTTTCCGAGTTCCGCCGCTAATTTGGGTTGGGCGCTCGCCATGAGTGGGGAATGATACGCCCCGGCGACCGGCAGGGGAATGGCGCGCCGCGCCCCCCTCGCCTTCGCCAGGTCGACCGCTTGCAAAATCCTTTCCGACTCCCCGGAAATGACCAACTGGCCGGGGCAGTTTAGATTCGCCAGCACCACGCCGGCTTCGGCGCAGACGGCGCGCGTGGCCGCTTCGTCCAGGCCGATGATTGCCGCCATGCCGCCTTGCGTAACCTCGCAGGCTTCCTGCATGAATCGACCGCGCTGGCGCACCGTGCGCAAACCGTCCTCGAAACTCATCACCCCGGCGGCCGTCAGCGCCGTAAACTCGCCGAGCGATAATCCCGCCGCGGCTTCAAAGGTAATGGCCACCCGCTCCTTGAGCATTTCCAACGCAACCCAGCTCACGAGAAAAATTCCCGGCTGAGCGTTCTCGGTTTTCGTCAACTCGGCGTCCGGGCCGTTGAAACAGATGCTGGCGAGGTCGTAGCCGAGTACGGCGTTGGCGCGCTCGAACCACCCGCGGGCGGAAGGCAGCACGGCGGCGAGGTCTTTGCCCATGCCCACGGTCTGCGCGCCCTGTCCGGCAAACAACAATGCAGTTTTGCTCATAGCGTCAGGAAGCTAAACGAAATCCGCGCTGTTGCGAAAGTAGAGTTTTTTGATGCGCGTCACTCCATCCCGTCCTCGAGCCGATTTGAGCTCAAACGATCCCTGGTTAGAATAAAATATTCTCCACAAACTCTGTGAAATGTTGCGGTTGCTTGCGATGCTTTCGCGTCAGGACGACCAACTCGCGTTCAAAACGATCGGGCCAGGGCAGCCGCGTCAGGGACTTCTTTTGGCCAAAAAGTGCCAGTGCTCGCATGGGAACGAAACTGATCCCCAAGCCGAGCGCCACCAGCGTGATGATGAGGTCAAAACTGTCGAGTTGCATGGCAGGTTCAACCTTTAGTCCAAGGCGATTCATCCACCGACGAAGGGCGCTTCCGGTATTCGTGCCCGCTTCAAGCAATAACCACGACTGGCGCGCGAGCCAGGGCCGGCGGCTGGCGCGGGACCGGGGCAAAGCTTGAAATTCGCCGGCCAAACCCACCGGCGAAATCAACGTGAAAGCGTCCGTAAACCGATGCGTGATCGCCAAGGTCCGGGGCAAACGCGCCGGCGGACAAAGCACCCCGAGATCGAGTTCATTGGCTTCGAGCGCGCAAAGGATTTCACTGCTGGCCTGATACGAAACGACATACCCCACTTTCAGGTGGCGCCGGAGATTCGCGTGGAAAAAGCCCGGCAAATAGGCCAAGCCGATCGAACGCGAAACGCCAATACGGATTTCCTTCCGGGCACCGCCAAAGTCGGCCTTCAAACGGCGGAGCGATTGATCCACGTCACCGAGCAGCTTGGTTGATTCGTGGAAGAGGAACTCCCCCGCCTGCGTCACGCGCACGCTCCGCGTCGTTCGCTCCAACAGATCCATCCCGAGGCCGGTTTCCATTCCCTGAATTTGTCGAGTGATGGCGCTCTGCGTCAGCCCGGCCACTTCTGCCGCCTTGGTGAAGCTGCGGTGCTTTACCACCAGATGGAACAGGGACAGCTCGTAGAGATCAAACGGAACGGTGGCCAGGAAGTCATTCATCTTGCGCATCAGTGTATGACACTAATGAATTTCACACAATTGCTGGCTTGCGGCAAAGTAGCCGCACGAAAGGAAATTTATGGCCGACAGAAAACTAAAGCATCCCGAAAACGTTCCTGGCAGATTCTATGTTGACGACACCTGCGTTGACTGCGGTTTGTGCCCGGACACCGCCCCCACCGTATTCCGGCGTTTTGCCGATGGCGGTTACAGCATCGTTCATTGCCAGCCGGTCACCGCAGAAGAAATGGCCTCGGCGGAAGCGGCCCGCGAAGGCTGCCCCTCCGATTCCATTGGCAACGACAGCGGAGGGTAGGGTTGCGCCATCAGTTGCGCCGCGACCTGGTTACTTGCCAAACGCGTACAACGCCGTGGCGGTCCGGAGGTAAAGCCTGTCTCCCACCGGCGCGGGGGTGGCGGAAATGCGTTCCCCGAAGTCGGCGCGGTGCAAAATCTTGGGCGTCTCGCCGCCCGCCGCCAGCACCGTCACGCGGCCATTGAGCGATGCGACGTAGATGCGGCCATCCGCCGCCACGGGAGAGGCGTAATAGCTTCCGATGGCATCAATGCGTTCCTGCTGATAATGCGGCTGCCCGGTCTTGGCGTCGAAGCTCGAGACAATGCCACCATCGCGAACCAGATACACTCGATCGCGGTAGTAAAGTGGTGACGGTACATAGGGCAACCCGCGCGTTTGTTTCCACGCCAGGTTGCTTTCAGTCAATTCGCCTTTGCCGCCGAGCTTCAAGGCGACGAGGACGTTTTCACCTTTTGCCATCATCGCCTGCATGGAGGTCAAGTCCTCCGGAGTCAATTTGCCGTCGCCATTAAAATCGAGCGATTTGAAGAATGCATCGAAATGCGCAGCTTTCGCCTCTTCCAGAGTGACCACACCGTCGTTGTTCTTGTCCGCCGGTTTGACCATGCCCTCCCAGGACGGTCCGGTGCCGGCCTCCTTACCCGGCGCCCAGCCGGCGAAATACAACATGTCCGGCCCGACCACGGGCGTCGTGCAAGTGAAGGACGGCATTCCCGCCAGCGACCAACGTTCCGCGCCGGTTTTCAAATCGTAACCCTTGAGCTTGAACGAACCGGGCACCACGATTTCTTTTGCGCCTTCGTTCTTCCAAAAAATCGGCGTGCCGAAACCGGGAGAGACATCCGACCGCGCGGCTTCCCAGACTTTTTCCCCCGTCTTCAAATCCACGGCCAACAGCGAACAACCCGTGATCTGATCCCGACTCACCAGGACCAATCCATCCACGATGATGGGCGAACCGCCGGTGCCGAAGCTGCCCGCCGTCTGCGCCGTCGGCAGCGCATGACGCCAAAGTTCTTTACCTTTCGTGTCGTAGCAAATCAGTCCGCACGATCCGAAAAAACTCACGACATGTTTGCCATCGGTCGCCACCGTGGACGCAGCGGGACTGCCCTCGCTGGTGTTAAAATCTTCAACCTTCTCTGCTTTGGCGTCCGCCTTCCACAACAGTTTGCCGTCGCGACGCGCATAACAAAGCGTCTCCAGCTTGCCGTCCTCAAACGCCGTCAGAAAAATCCAATCCCGCCACACACACGGCGACGATGCGCCCGGTGGCGCAGAAATCTTCCAAAGTTGATTCGTGCCCGGAGCGAATTCGGTCGGCGGCTTGGCCGATTCGGAAACGCCCGAACAATTCGGCCCGCGAAACTGCGGCCACCATGATTCCGCAGCGCCGGCCGGAAACGTCGTGAAGACCGCGACTGTAACCGCGAAGCTGGCAGATAGATGCTTTATCATAATGATCATTAGTTTTGAATTAACTCCTGACGCACGCAATGGAATTCTCACCCGCGTCCCACAACTCTCCGGCCAACTTGGGAGGTGTTATCCAAGCTTGAATCCTCAGCTCGTGGGCGGCTTCCGGGCCAGTTGGCGCTGCCACTTCTGCAAGACGCCAACAAACACTGAATCCCAGCGTCGCCCCGCCAGCTCAAGAACGGAGTATCCGCGTTTTGCCGCCAGCCAGAGCGAGCCCACGAAAAGCAGCAGCAACACCCACCGGTTCTGCCACCCATCCAGCCGCCATTGGGCTTTCCAAAACCAGATGGGGTGACGGCTGATTGGTTCGCCGTAAGCAATCGGCCAAAGATCCTCCGGTGAAGGTCCTCGCGACCCGATCAAATCGCACAAAAGATGGAGGTGGAAGGTCAACAGGCACGCCAGCAGCACGCGCCGTTTCTGATTCGCAAATCCGGCCAATAAGGTCGCGACCGCGATCGCGCCCGGCCAACCATGTAGCAGGTAGTGGTGATAGTGCTGGTATTATTGGAAGGAAATCTCTCGGCCGGAAAGCACGGCGTTGGCCGCATCCACGATCAGTCCCAAGCCATCCGCATCCGGCAGGATACCGGCCAGGGTGACGAGCTTGCGGTCGCGCGGATTGTCCGTGGTCACCGAGGCGATCAGCCAACTCCCGAGCAAATGGGCTAACGGCGACACGGCGAAATCTGGCTAGGCCATGGCCCGCGCAATGGAATTCCACCATGGATCATGCAGTTCGGTCAGGGGCACAGAAAATTCACCACTCGCGGTTTTCACCGTGAGGTTGTCACCGCCGACTTTGCCGATTTGCGCCGCGGGCACGCCCATGAGCTTGGCGCGTTCGACAACTTTCACGGCGTCGAGCGCTTTGCAACTGATGACGACGCGCGATTGGGCTTCGCCGAAGAGCAGGGCATCGAGGCGGACGTTCCCCTCACCCGGCTTCGCCACCCTCTCCCCATCCGATGGGGAGAGGGAAGGGGTGAGGGGCGTCAAATCAACCGTCGCCCCAATCATTCTTGGCGTCCCGCGGGCGATGAGCTGACTGATGCAGCTTTCCGCGAGCGCGACGGCGAGGCCGCCTTCGCTGCAATCGTGTGCGCTCTTCACCAAGCCGGATTGGATCAGGCCGAGGAGCGTGGTGTGCAGCGTCTTCGCGACTTCGAGGTCGCATCGCGGTGGCGAACCGTTCTTCTTGCCGTGAACGACTTGCAGATACGCGCTGCCGCCGAGGCCGTAAATCGGGTCGGCTTGGTCCACCGCGTCGCCGAGCAGGATGATGGCGTCGCCTTCGTCCTTGAACCATTGCGTGGTGACGTGCTCCAGCTTCTCGATGAGGCCGACGACGGAAATCGTGGGCGTCGGATCAATCGGCCCGGCGGGGCTTTGATTGTAAAGCGAGCAATTACCGCCGGTGACGGGGGCATTGAAGGCTTTGCAACCTTCCGCCAGGCCGCGCACGGATTCTTTGATCTGCCAGAACAGCTCGGGCTTGAGCGGGCTGGGCATGTTGAGATTGTCCGTCGCGCCGAGCGGCAACGCGCCGGAGCAGGCGAGATTACGGCACGCCTCAGCGACGGCGATTTTCGCGCCTTCGTAGGGATCGAGATAAACGTAACCGCCGTTGCAGTCCACGGTCATGGCTATCAACTTCTCGGAAACAGTCGGGTCGCCGACTTTGGCGGCGAGTTCCGCGCTCATCACGGGCAACGAATCCGTCTTGATGCGGATCACCGCCGCGTCGCTGCCGGGCAAAACCACCGAGCCGTCGCGCACTTGATGATCGTATTGGCGATACACCCAGTTCTTTGACGCGATGCTCGGCCACGCGAGCAGCTTCTTCAAATCTTCTGCGGGCGTCGTGGTGTCGACGATGCCGTCGAGACGGAACGCGCGCACATCCTTCAGATACGCGGGCTCGACGGCTTCGCGTTGATACACGGGCGATTCGTCCGCGATTTTCCGCGCGGGAATATCCACAACGAGTTTGCCGCCGTGGCGCACCTTCATGTGGCCGGTGTCGGTGATGATGCCGATCTCGGACCACGGCAAATCCCACTTGTCAAAAATGCGTTTCACTTCCTCTTCGCGCCCTTTGTGGACGACGATGAGCATGCGCTCCTGCGATTCCGAAAGCATGATTTCGTAGCTGCTCATGTTCGGCGCGCGTTGCGGCACTTTGTCGAGTTCGATCTCGATGCCCGTGCCGGCGCGTGCGGCCATTTCGCAGGTGGAACAGGTCAAACCCGCCGCGCCCATGTCCTGCATGCCCGCGACGCAACCGGTGGCGAGCAATTCCAAACACGCTTCGCACACGAGTTTTTCCATGAACGGATCGCCGACCTGCACCGCACCGCGCTGTTGCTCGGCGGATTCCTCGGTCAAATCCTGCGACGCAAACGCCGCGCCCGCGAGACCGTCGCGACCCGTGGCCGGGCCTACGTAAAACACGGGGTTGCCCACGCCCTTGGCCGCGCCGCGCGTGATCTGTTCGTGGCGCAGCACACCGAGGCAGAACGCGTTCACGAGCGGATTGCCTTGATACGTCTTGTCGAAATACACCTCGCCCGCGACGGTCGGGATGCCGAAGCAATTGCCGTAATGCGCAATGCCGCTCACCACTCCAGCGAACAAACGACGATTGTTGGCGATTTGGGATTTTAAGTTTGCGCCTTCGGCGGAAGTGTTTTGCTCGCCCTCACCCCGGCCCTCTCCCCCGGGGAGAGGGAGACCGGTTGCGGACGTCGTTGCTGAAATCGTGCGCGCTTGCCCGTTGTTGCCGCCTGCTTCTCCCTCTCCGGGGGGAGAGGGCCGGGGTGAGGGCGGACGTTCCTCAGTGATCGGCCCAAACCGCAACGAGTTCAGGGCGCACACTGGTCTGGCGCCCATCGTGAATATGTCGCGCACGATGCCGCCGACGCCCGTGGTTGCGCCCTGAAACGGCTCGACTGCGCTCGGATGATTATGCGACTCGATCTTGAACGCGATGGCGATGCCGTCGCCGATGTCAATGATGCCGGCGTTTTCCTCGCCCGCGCCGACGAGGATTTTCGGCGATTTGGTGGGGAAGGTTTTGAGCAGCGGCTTAGTGTTCTTGTAGCTGCAATGCTCGCTCCACATCACGGAAAAGATGCCGAGTTCGGTGTAGCTCGGCGTGCGGCCGAGGATTTCCACGGCGTGGGCGTATTCTTCCGGCGTGAGGTTGTGTTTGGCAACCAACTCTGGGGTGATGGCGGGTTCGGTCATGGCAAATTCAATCAATATGCTTACGAATAATTCTGTCGGCCAACGCGGGCCAAGATTCTTCTGCGTTTACATCAAACACAAATGGATTCAAAACCGTGCCGGGCATGTCATCAATGATGATGTCCGGCTTCGCGGCAAATCCTTCAAACATTTCAATCAAATGATACAGGCTCGCAATTTTGCGGGCGTAATCAGCGCCGTTGGCTGACCAGAGAAACAAATGGCAACCTTTGTCACGCAGTTTGGCCAGAGCTTCCGTCGCTCCGGGCAATAGTTTCTTGTTCGCGTCCACGAGCGTCAGGTCAACATCAACGAAGACGTTCGCGTTTTTCATTTGCGAGTCCTTGCAGCTTGCTGGTTGAATTCTAGCAAAGGGTCAGATACAGAGCGGGAAGTCTTTTGGCTTCTGCAATCCCAACGGGATTGTGTCATCCAGCCCAGGGTTGCGAGGCACGAGCTACCCTGGGTGGTTGCGGCGAAGGTTCTCAACCCCGACGGGGTTGCGCCACGTTTTCTTCGCCGAGCCACAACCCCGTTGGGGTTGTTGATGTGCGATGCGCTGACCCAAGGTAGCTCGTGCCTCGCAACCTTCGGCTTTGAGGCGGAATCCCGTTGGGATTCATCATTGGAATTTCCAACGGCGTGGCACAAGGCTTCGAGGTGAAGCGTGCGGCCAACGGAAGAAATACGCGACGCTGTCGCGTATTTCGGGCGACTGGATTTCCGCGACAGCGTCGCGAAAATTGGAGCGGGAGATTTGCCAGACAGTGTTTGGCCTTTTTGTGGGAGATGGAAATTTCCAGACGCCGTCTGAACAATCCGCCTCTCATTAACACCGGGCTTCAGCCCGGTGTCATGGCGGGTGGATGCTGGAATCCGTTTCAACGGCTTCTCGGGCGGGCGGGAAGCCGTTAAAACGGCTCGCTGTCGTTTTGCGGTCAATACACCCGGCTGAAGCCGGGTGTTAATGAGAGGTTTTTCCGCCAGCAACGCCGCGATGCCGCCCGGCCACGCGCGGTAATCCGACCGCCCCGCGCTGTGGGTCGCGCGGGAAACGCCGGAATTCTTTAGCTGGGTCGAACGGGTTTTCACGGAATCAAATTTTGTGTCTGGGCGTGCCCGCGAGTCTTGTCATGTAATTCTAAATCGCTTTGTGTATCCAACAGGCCAAATAACTGTGTAATCTTCGCCAGCAATCTCGCGATAGGCTGCAACCAAAATCTCAATCAGCTTGCGCTTGGCCACAACTGGTCGAATCATTGCAAAAACTTTCCTCGGTTCGTCTGTGTGTACAAAAATGTTCATCTCACCCGACCCACAATCATGTCCGTCGACATCTGCCAACGAACCGAGTTTTTCAATCAACTCATCTTCAAGCGCAATCATCTCGTCGTAATCGGCAATCGAGTTTGCGTGAAACTGAAGTGCCAACTGGTACTTCATAGACTCACGCTGCCGCGGCGACGGCTTTGTTTTTGAGCACGGCGAAGAGGCTTTCGAAAATCCATTTGCCGTCGTCGCTGCCGAGCAGCGGTTCGCAGGCGCGTTCGGGATGCGGCATCAGACCGGCCACGTTGCGCTTTTCATTGCAGATGCCGGCGATGTTTTGCAGCGCGCCGTTGGGATTCGCGGTGTCGGTCAGGTTTCCGCCGGCGTCGCAGTATTGCCACAGGATTTGGTTGTTGGCCTTGAGCTTCGCGAGCGTTTCTTCGTCGGCAAAA
>JANXWY010000419.1 GCA_025350905.1 Verrucomicrobiota bacterium | reverse complement strand
CGGTTCAAGACCGCCACCGAACCAGAACTGCGACGCCGAACCAAGCCGTCAGGCGAGTTTCGCGGGTCGCTTGACCATCATGCGCCGTCAGCAATCCGGGAAAATTGAAAACATCGCTTTATTCAGCGTCTCCCTAGCTCTGTGGCCTAACTTGGCGGACCAGCCGTCCCTGACGAAAATCGTGTGGTGCGGATTTCGACCGACTCGCCAAGGTCGCGGCGATGGCCGCGGTCGCGCGCGATCTTATCATGAACAATTTAACGACCACCCGGCGCGTTCGCCGCTGCAATTGCGTGGCGATCTTTTTGGCTTAGGGGCAGGAGCCTTAGGCCATACGTTGAGCGGGACGAAGGTCCTGCCCGGCATCCCGGCTGGCACCTTATCGGTCAAGCTTACATTGGCAGCCACCAACTTGCGCAATGCCCTATCGTTTTACCGATAG
The DNA here is from genome assembly GCA_025350905.1 of Verrucomicrobiota bacterium. Lineage (GTDB taxonomy): Bacteria > Verrucomicrobiota > Verrucomicrobiia > Limisphaerales > JADLHS01 > JADLHS01. The sequence goes on along the minus strand of JANXWY010000419.1, from coordinate 10,753 downwards.
TTCCACTGCCTGGGAATGGATCGAAAAAAACCAATGTTTTTCTGGCCCCTGTATTAACCGCCTATTTCAGCCTCATTCGGGAAAAATCTGCTTCGCCGTTCAGAAGCGTACTGGTCACCAAGCAATCTGCCATCAAGACAATCTGGCTTTGTGTCCACTTTGTGAACTCTGCATGGAGGAGTCGGCCGGTGGCAGGGTCGATCCTGCAATCAAAGCTGGCGAAATTGCAGGCTCGCTAAGGCTCTTCAGAAAAAAGTCGCCGTAGGAGTCTGAAGTCTGGATTGCGGGGAGTTCCGCAGTTCAAAGCTCCTGCTTCTGGAAGCCGAAGGCCACCATGTTCCTTGCCTGCGAAAAGCGGGGATAACTCATGGAGTCGAAGTTGACGATGACTCTGTCGTCGATCTGGCAAGCATCCATGAGCGGTTGGAGAAGTTAGGTTCTGAACTATGCGACGGTTCAATTCGGTCGGTGCGAAAAGTGAGGGACAAGTTAATCAAGATTTTATCCGGGCGTAGAGCGCGACCACGAGCGCGATGGCAGTGACCAAAATGAGGCTGTGTTTCAAAGTGAATCGAAACAACCGGGCTTCGTCGGCGGCCGGCATCGCGGTCGCCGCAGCGGCCACGGCGATGCTGGCAAGGCTGATCATTTTGCCCATCACTCCGCCACTGGAATTCGCCGCCGCCATCATCACCGGATCCAATCCCAAGCGTTCGGCTGTGACCGACTGCAGATTGCCGAACAGTGCGTTGGCGGCCGTGTCACTGCCAACCAGGAAAACGCCCAGCCAACCCAATAGCGGGCTGAAAAAGGGAAACGCCTGGCCGGTTGTGGCAAAGGCCAGCCCCAGCGTGGCCGTGGCGCCGGAGTAGTTCATCAAGAACGCAAGGGCAAGCACCGCCGCAATCGTCAATACGGGCAACGCCAATTGCTGACTCGAAGTGGCCATGATCTTGCCCACCTGCCGCGGAGTGACGCGAAGAATAAGCGCGGTCAACAAGACCGCGACCATGCAGGCCGTGCCCGAGGCGGTCATGAAATTCATGGTGTATTCGGCCGCGTATGGCATCGGAGACGGTACTACGGGTGGAATACGGGCCACCGTATTATGGAGCGCGGGCCAGGCGAAGGTGACGGTCAGCCGCCCCAAGAGCTCTTTAACGCCTTCAAGTCTCCACAAGAAAACCAGCGCGACCAGAAGGAGGTACGGCAGCCAGGCAAGGAACACTCTTCGAGGCGGATGACGTTTGGGCGGGACGACGCCGAGTTCGCCCGGCATGACGAAATTGTCTTTTGGTTTCCAAAGCTGGAAGAGAATGATCAGCGAGCTGAGGGCCGCCAGGGAACTCAGGATGTCCGTGAGCTGAGGGCCGAGAAAATTTGAAACCAGCCATTGCACACCGGCGAAAGAAACTCCGCAGAGCAGCGCCGCTGGCAGGACGCCCCGCAATGCCGGGAGCCCACCCATGACCAGCATCAGATAGGCGGGAATGAACAAGGCCACCGGCGCGCAGATGCGGCCCACCCAGGCGCTCAAGGCTAATTCGGGCAGCCCGGTCACTTGGGCCAAGGTGGTAACCGGGATGCCGAGCGAGCCGAAGGCCACCGGCGCCGTATTCGCCAGCAGGCAAATTCCGGCGGCATAATACCGCGCGAAGCCCAGCCCGGTCAGCATCGCCGCGGCCACGGCGACCGGCGCGCCGAAGCCGGCGGCGCCTTCGAGAAAAGCTCCAAACGCGAAGGCGATTAACAGCGCTTGCAAACGCCGGTCCTGCGTCAAGCCGCCGATGGAATCCTTCAGTACTTCAAAGTTCCCGGATACGACTGTGATTTGATAGAGCATGATCGCCCAGTACAGAATCCACGAAATCGGGAATAATCCGAACGCCGCGCCGTAACTCATCGCCGCCAGGATTTTCCCCACCGGCATGGCATAGGCGAATCGCGCAACCAACGCCGCCGCGACGAGGCCGGCAAGGCCAGCCGCCCACGCCGGCTGGCGTTTCACGCCGAGGAGCAGCAGCACCACGAAGATGGGCAAGGCCGCGACCAACGCTGACAGGCCCATGGAACCGGGAACGGGGGCATAGTTTTGTTGCCACATGATCTCTAACCGATCGCCGACAAAGGTATGCCCGGCAGGATGCGGCAGAGGTCCCGTTGGCGCAAGGCATCTGGTGCTCGCAATCCACTCCTCCGAGCGGGGGCTGTTCAACGCCAGAACAATGTCGGCCCGTCGCCCCAGTGAGGTAGGCAATCAAAGCGCGAATCCAGCCAGCCTCTCCAGACCGGGGCCAGGCGAAACGCGGACCCGGGCCTCGTCACATCCGCCGAGGCGATTTTCAAGACACCAGCGGCAGCGTGGGCAACCCGTTTGGTGTATTTGCGGCATCTGGGGATTCGCTAACGTGGACTGATTGTTTCCCGAAGACAGCGACGTTTTGGCGTTGGGGAAGGCCACTGCTGCAACCGCTGTGAAAATTGCGGCGATGTACAAGAATTTACTTGACCGATAAGAGAAGCTTTTTTAGAGTCCTCGCCATGACCCCTGCTTGTTTGGCGCAGGCACCTGCATTTTGTAATGTGGAACTGCGCTCGCAATCGCTCGAGGCCACGATCGGTGCGCATCAAACCAATCCCGGAAAACCACAACCCAAGCCAACCAGACCCAGGAAATACCATGAAACCATCGACACCAAGAAATGACCGGCGACCCCTCACTCAATTCCGAAAAACAATTGCGAGCGTTCATTTGATAAAGCCAATGCTCAGGTGTCTTTTGGCTGCCGCGGGCTGCGCAGTTTCCGTAATCCACGGGGACGCCGTGACTATCCTCCAAGGCGGCAGTGCAACCTATGTCGCGTACGAAGCCGATACCACGGCCGCGGTAATCCCTGGAACGCCGGAGAGCTGGGTCTCGACGAACGACGTGACGGCGAGCGGCGGCACGACGCTTTATTCGGATGGGGTAAACGCGACCGCCACCTCGCCCCACAGTTTTGCTCAATATTCCATTCGCTTCACGACCGCGGGCTCGTATTTCCTGTATTACCGCTGGCGGGCCGATCCGGCGCGCACCGGCGGCGACGCGTTCACGGCGAACAGTTCACAAATTCCGAACACGTTCGGTGTGTTCTCCACTCCAGGAGATTTGACGCCCTTCCACACCTCGGCGAGCAACGGGGGTTCCGCACCGTCGGACAATGTTTATGCGTGGACGCGCGAAGCGGACGGACGGGAGTATGCCGTAGGTGCGCCGGAGCTGGCTGGTCCGGTGGTGTTAACGATCGGCACCCGGGAGGCGGGGATGATGTTCGACCGGTTTGTGCTCAGCACCGAACCCGCCCTCACGGCGGCCCAACTCGACGCCTTGGTCAACTCCGCAACGGACTTCGTCCTCCAGGATCCTGGAACAACATTCGCCGCTTTCGAAGCTGATGGAGTCAAGGCCAGTATCCTCCCGGGAACGCCGGAGAGCTGGGTCTCGACGAACGATGTGACGGCGAGCGGCGGCACGACGCTTTATTCAGATGGGGTGAACGCGACGGGCACCTCGCCCCACAGTTTTGCGCAATATTCCATTCGCTTCACGACCGCGGGCTCGTATTTCCTGTATTACCGCTGGCGGGCCGATCCGGCGCGCACCGGCGGCGACGCGTTCACGGCGAACAGTTCACAAATTCCAAACACCTTCGGGGCGTATTCCACCCCCGGCGATTTGACGCCTTTCCACACCTCGGCGAGCAACGGAGGTTCCGCGCCGTCGGACAATGTGTATGCGTGGACGCGCGAAGCAGACGGGCGGGAGTATGCCGTGGGCACGCCGGAGCTGGCCGGGCCGGTGGTGTTAACGATTGGCACCCGGGAGGCGGGGATGATGTTTGACCGGTTTGTGCTCAGCACCGAACCCGCCCTCACTGCAGCCCAACTCGACGCGCTTCCGAACTCAGGGGTCCAGGCGTCCGCGCCGCAAATCAAACTGGCGGTCGGGTCGGCGACTTTGACGAGCGTGACGGTTTTCTTCACGCGACCGCTGGCCGCCGCATCGGTGGCAGCAACCAACTTTACCCTGTCCGGGGGCGTGACCGTCAACACGGCGACGCCGGATGCGAATGATGCGAGAATCGTCCTCCTGACGACGACCGCGCAGACCCAGGGAACCATTTACACTTTAACCGTCAACAATGTTACCGATGTCAGTGGCACGCCGATTCTTGCCAGTTCCACGGCGACTTTCAGCGCATGGAAAATTATCGCCGGCTGGGCATTAAAGGAAATCTATTTTGCGATAACGGGCAACACCGTCGCCGATCTCCAAGCAGGGACGAACTTTCCGGCGAACCCCGATCGGGTGCAATGGATCAAAGGATTTCAGTTGAACCAGGATCCGCTCACCGACAACTACGGCGCACGCCTGACGACGTTTTTCATGCCCCCGACCGCCGGTGCTTATGAATTCTTCATTTACAATGACGATGAAGCGGAACTCTTACTGAGCCCCAACCAGTCCGAGGCCGGGCTCGTGTCCTTCGGTACGACACCGCTAGCGCTCCCACCGTTTGCGGACCCGCCTTTAGGGGTGTCGCCGGCCCTGGCTGCGGGCCAGCGTTATCTGCTGCAAGGCTTGCTCAAGCAGGGCACCGGCGATGTCTATTTTGATGTCGCGGCCCGACCGCAGGGTGCCGCGACCCCACCCGCCAGCCTGCCCGTGCTGGCTGGAAATCAGATCGCCACGTGGGTGAATCCGGATCTCGGTGTGGTTAAGTTCGACCAGCAACCGGGGAATGCTACCACCACTGCTGGTTCCCGGGCAAAGTTCTCGGTGAAGGTCACGGTTGCGGAAAGCCCGGTCTATTACCAGTGGCGCGCCAATGGCACGCCAATTTCCGGCGCCACGCTCGCCACGTACGTCACGCCCGTGCTGACCGTAGGCAATTCAGGGGTGACGTACGATGTCGTAGTAAGTGTTGCCGGCCGGGACACACCCAGCACTAGCGCCACTTTGACGGTGAATCCCGGGACACCATCGAATATCCAACCCTACCTCGGCGCCAATCTGGTCGGCGGCGGCACCTCGGGCGGCGCTGCGCTCGCCGCCGTTGATGTCGCGGGCGTCGTGCCCCAGGAAAATTGGAACAACCTGACCGGAACCACCTTTGATCAGGTGGTACTTTCAGACGCAGCAGGCGCCGTGACGCCCGTGACGTTCAGCACGGATCCCGCTCCGAACGCGCCCACGGAAGCATGGTACAGCGGCACGAAAGCGTTGAACGACGGGGATGGGCTGCTGCTGCAGGGCTTCGTCAACGCGGTGGCGTCGATCGATCCTGTTGTCTTTCGCCTGAACAATGTTCCGGCGGGAAATTATAATCTGCTGGTGTATAGCGTGGGTTTTGATTTTACCGCCAACTACTTCCAAGCCTATAACGTGACGGGTGGCGGGAGCTATCCCACGTATCACGGAAAGGCCGAGACGGGACTCAACTACGTCGGCAATCCGGCGTTCCGCCGAATGACCACCACCACCACCAACGCCCCGAGTGTCGGCAACTACGTTCAATTCGACAACGTGAGCCCGGCCGGTGATGGATCGCTGGTGGTAGCAGTCGCCTGGGAGCCCCAGGATCCGGCCATCAACAACAGTCATCAACCCGCCATCAATGCCATTCAACTGGTGCGGGTCAACCCGCTCCCGCCGAGCTTGGGGGCCAGTCTCAGCTCCCCCGGCACGCTTACCCTTTCCTGGTCCGCGCTTGCGACCGGATATACCTTGCAGTCGACGGCTATCGTCGGTACCGGGGCGAGCTGGGCTCCCGTGCCGGGCGTACCCAATCCCATCACTGGTGCCGGCTCGTTTAACATCAACACGACCGCCGGCAATCGCAGTTTCTATCGCCTGATAAAATAGGCGTCCGCGCCGCACCACGTCGTTTTGCTGGCGCGGTTGCCAGCGGGATCGGCGCGAAGCGGCGGCCGGACCCGACCATCCAGGCTCCGCCGCTGAAAATTAAGTGATTCAATATCCGCCGGTCCCGAGACCGGCGGATTTTTCTGCCGCCGGCCGGCCGGCTTTCTCCGCCGCTGCCTGCCGGCGATAATCGTCGAGGATCGCGACCGTAGCCGAGGCGCCGCAGCGGGAGCAGCCGAGATCGCGTACCTTGACCAAACCGGCCAGGTCGCGAACCCCGCCGGCAGCTTTCACCTGGACCTTGGCCGAGACGCTCGCGCGCATCAGGGCCAGGTCATGTTCGGTCGCGCCCTGGTAATTGTAACTACCATCGGACTGCTTCACGAAACCGTAGCCGGTGGAAGTCTTCACCCAATCGGCGCCGGCGCGTTCGCAGAGCTGGCAGAGCTTTTTCTTGAACTCATCACCGTTCAGCCCGGCCCCGCCCTGCGTCAGGTAGTCGTTCTCGAAGATGACCTTGACCTGGGCTCCGCGCTGGTGCGCTTCGTCGCAGACCGCCTTTACATCGCGCTCGACATAATTCCAATCGCCCGAGAGCGCCTTGCCAAGGTTGAGGACCATGTCGATCTCAACCGCGCCATCCTGGCAGGCCAGTTCAGTCTCGTAGCGCTTGGCTTCGGTGATGGCGTTGCCGTGCGGAAAACCAATGACGGCGCCGACGAGCACTCCGGTTCCCTGGAGGAGCTCGGCCGCGCGCCTGACGGCGTAAGGTTTTATGCAGACCGACGCGACGCCGTATTGGGCGGCCACTTTGCACCCAGCCTCCAGCTCCTGATCCGTCAAGGTCGGATGCAGGAGCGAGTGATCAATCATCTTGGCGAGTTGTTCGTAGGTGTATTTCATAATTGGACTGGAGTTGATGGTAACGTGCGTGGTCGTGGTTTAAGCCAGGTAGGGTTGCAACAAATTGCGCGCGACCTTGAGGGCGCGCTTGCGACCGGCGAGCGTCCGGCCAAAAGTTTCGTCCTCGACTTCGATACAGAGCGGGCCCCGGTATTTCGTCGCCCTCACCGCGCTCAAGAATTTTGCCCAATCCATTTCGCCGGCGCCCGGGATGCGCGGCTGATGCCATTCGAGCGGGGCGGCGAAAACGCCCACCTCATTGAGCCGGTCCCGGCGGAGCTTCACGTCCTTGGCATGCAAATGGAACAGCCGGGCTTGAAACTCGCGCAACGGACTCACCGGATCCATCTGCTGCAGGACGAAATGGGACGGGTCGTAATTGAGGCCGAAATTTTTCGACGGAATATCGTTGAACGCGCGGCGCCAGATGGCCGGGGTGGTCATCAGATTTTTGCCGCCCGGCCACTCATCGCGGGTGAACAGCATCGGACAGTTTTCGATCCCCACCTTGATCTCGTGGTCCTCGGCGAACGCGATGAGCGGTTTCCAGGTCCGCAGGAAGCGCGGCCAGTTGTCGTCCACACTGCGCGTCCAGTCGCGGCCGACGAACGTGTTCACGTGCTGCAGCCCGAGCAGCGCGGCCGCTTGAATCACTTTCTTGAGATGACTCACCGCGGCGGCGGAGATGTTCGGGTTGGGATCGAGCGGATTCGGGTAATAGCCCAGCGCGGTAAGCGCCACGCCGTGCTGCGCGCAAAGGGCGCGGACCTCCTGGGCCCGGGCCGGCGTGAAGCGGTCCACCTCTAGGTGCGTGACCCCGGCGTACTTGCGCTCCGCCTTGGCCGCGGTCGGCCAGCACATCACCTCGACCCCGGCGAAGCGCTCGGCGGCCGCGAAGGCCAGCACCTCCGCCAGCGACAACTCGGGAAGAATGGCGCTGACAAAACCAAGTTTCATCGTGTTCCCCGCCCGGCCCACACTTGCTCCCAGGATCGGGCTTCATAGCTCCGCAGGATCGCCTCGCACACCGCGACCTCCTGGTGACCGTCGTTGGCTGTGGCATAGAGGCCACTATCGGTCCCGGTGATGGCCGAGTAGATGGCGCGGAAGTTCATCTTGAAGGTGTCTGGGAATCCCTCGACGTGTCCGGGGGGATAATCCATGAAACCCACCGCGCCGTCGCCAAAAGCGGGCGTGGCGCGCACGGCCGTTTCGTTCGCCCCATCGCGATTGCCGAAATGCAGTCGTTCCGGTACTTCCGAATCCCACCACGCGGATTTCTTCGAACCGTAGAGCTCGAGGCGGAGGCAGTTCTTCCGGCCCGCGGCGACTTGGGACACACTGAGGTTGCCGCGTGCGCCATCCGCAAACCGCAACAAGACACTGGCAAAATCATCCGTCCGGACTTTGTAGCTGGCGTATTTCATTTTCGCGGCGGCTTTGGCGAAGGTCTGGACCTCGCCTAATGGACGCCGGCGCTGCTTATGCCACGTCCCCAGGTCGGCCAAGACCGAGGTGATTTTCGCGCCAAGGATGAACGACACGGTGTCCAGACAGTGGGTTCCGATATCGGCCACGGCGCGCAACTTCCCGCCTTCCTGCGGGAGCAATCGCCAGTTGTAATCGGTGTCCTTGAACAACCAATCCTGCATATAAGAGCCATTGACATGAATGATCTCGCCCAGTTCGCCCAGCGCCACCAACCGGTGGAGTTGCAGCACCGCCGGGTAGAACCGGACATTGTAGTTCACCGCAAAAACCTTCCCGGTGGCGCGGACGAGTTTCACGATCGAGGCGGTTTCGCGTGTGTTCAAGGCGAGCGGCTTCTCACACACGACGTGTTTGCCCGCCCGCAGCGCGGCCAGCGACATCTCGGCGTGGAACCGATTCGGGGTGGTGATGTGGACGACGTCCACCTCCGGGCAGGCCAACAGGTCCCGGTAATCCGAAAATGCGCGCGGAATGCCGAGCTTGGCGGCGGCTTTGGCGCCCAGATCCGCCACGTCACAAATGGCAGACACGGTGACGCCGAGCCGACGCAACGCCTCGACATGAACGGGACCGATGAAGCCCGTCCCAATGACGCCGGCCCGGAGCGAATGGATGGTTGAACTCGAACTCATGGTTTGATTGGTCGGTGAGATGGTTTGCGTCAGTCAGCCGGTTTTAGCAAGACCAACCCGAAGCCGGCAAGTCTTGGAACAAAAAATCCTGGCCCGGGACTCCCAAAAATTCTTTCGGTTCAGACTCATGTCGCTTTGATACTCACTTCCCGCCAATGCAGAAAAGGTTCTTCTCCGTCCGGATGAACATCTGGCCCTGCGAAATTGCGGGCGAGGCTTGCGCATTTTCCCCCAGTGGATTCCGGGCCAGGACTTTGAATTCCGGTCCGGCTTCAACGACGGTGGTCTCCCCATTGTCACCAAGGAAATAAAGGCGGCCTTCCGCTGCGACCGGCGACGCCGAGAAATTCCCACCCACGCGCTCCTGCCAGACGAGTTCGCCCGTGTCGGCTTTCAAACACTCGGCCACGCCGCCGTCCGTAAGCGCAAAGAGATGCGGCTTCACGTAAATCATCGAAGGCACTTTGGGCATGCCCTTCTTCTGCTGCCACACAAGGTTGGTTTCCTTGAGGTCCCCCTGGCCGCCGAGCTTGAATGCCTTGATCGTCTCCTTGCCGCCCCAACCGCCGGCCGTAAACACCAGGTCCTCCCCAATTACCGTTGAAGGAACTTTACCTTCGCCAATGACTTCGCTGCTCCACAGCCGTTCGCCGGTCTGGACATCGAAGCCCTGCACCACGTCGCCGGCCTCGCTGATCACCTGCGCCTGACCTGCGTGTTCCCAGATGCACGGCACGCCGTGCGCAATGCGCGAAAGCCCGCGCCGACCCTTCCAGCGTTCCTGGCCGGTCTTCGCCTCGAGCGCGACGACGTAGGATTGGTCCCACGGCGTCTGCCAGCCGAGCTTCTTGTCCTCGCCATCGCTGCTGCCGTCGCGCGCCATGATCAGGAGTCCGTGATACAGAATCGGCGAGGAACCGAGCCCATGCTTGCCGTAGAACGGGCAGGCCCGATTGGTCCACACGATTTGACCGGCAAAGTTCAGGGCCGCGAAGCTACCGTCGCCAAAACAGGCATAGACTCGCTCGCCATCGGTGGCTGGCGTCGGCGTGGCGTAGCTGTTGCGGCTTTCCTTGAGGCGGGGGATTTGCTGAAACACTTCCTGATCCCAAAGCAATTTCCCAGTCTGGCGGTCCAGCGCAAGGACGCGGCAACTGGTCCCGTTCCCGGTTGCAGTGGTGAGAAACACGCGCTCACCCCACACGATGGGTGACGACCAGGCCTCGCCCGCAATCGCGGTCTTCCACGCGACATTTTCCGTGACGCCCCACTTCAGCGGCAGACGGGTTTCGGTGGAGTGGCCCTGGTGATCCGGACCGCGGAATTGGGGCCAGTTCTCGGCGCAAACCGAGCCCGTGATCCCGATCAACACCCCGGTCAGCAAAATCTTCAGGTGAGCTTTCAAGGCATTCGCCCAGAAGCTTGATCCGGCTGTGCAAGGTAAGGGCAGAAGGTTCATGGCTTGGTTGATCCGGGAGAATTGCCGGCGATCGTTCGGTGGGAGCTCAGTTTCATTTCACGGTCACCAATAATGGCGATGGCTCTTTTCCATGAGGGTGGACATTTCAGTGCAGACCGCAAATGGAAACAAATTCATTCTCACCGTCACCGGAGTGCGAACGGTAACAGAGCATCGGGCCGGAACAAACTGGGAAAGGGAAGTGGGGAGGGCCGAGACCGCTAAATCTGGTAGGGTCGTCGCGCTGCGACGACCAGTGCCGCGTCCAGCGGCACAACGCTTTCAAAGTCACCGGCAACGCGCGACGCTCCCAAAAACTGACAGGCCCTTCACGGGCCGGGGTCGTCGCAGCGCGACGAC
>JANXWY010000111.1 GCA_025350905.1 Verrucomicrobiota bacterium | reverse complement strand
TTGCCCGCTGTCCTCCAAACCGCTGGAAAACCACCGCCTTGGCCAGCTAAGCTCAACCTGCAATCAATAGCCCTTTCGACTCCATCACGCGCCCAACTACTTTGTCAATGGCCGTGCCGCCAATACGCCGGGAATCCAGCTGTCCTGAGGTGAGCATCCCTCCCAATCGCCGGCGCGACACACCGTGATGGCATAAAGGCAAACCGCCGAAAAGGCGAGACAGCCCAGGGTATAAAACCAAATCGTCCGCCGGGAGGCGGTGTGCCAGCGCCAGCAGAGCGAATCACTTGAGTAGGGCCGGACGCCGTCCAAGATTCGCATGGGGGGAACCGTAACAATGAATCAGGACGGCGGGAAGGCAGGAAAACTTAATTACCGCAATGGAACGCAAGGAACAGAGCGATTTGATGCCTTGCGCGCTTTGTGTTCTCTCGCAGCTAAAATGGTTTTAGTGTCCCCACCTTCACTTCCCACCGCTGCAACTCGCGCCCCAGTTCCCGCGGCCAGTTCTCCTCGGTGCAGGTCATGAACACCTGGCCGCTGGTTTCGCGGGCGCGCTCCAGCAACGGCAACAGGCCACTGCGGCGTCTGGCATCCAGCTCCCCCATCACGTCGTCAATCAGCAACACGGGCGCACTGCCGTGCAGGCCGGTGAGGTATTCGGCCTGCGCCATCTTCAGCGCGATGGCGAGCGTCCGCTTCTGGCCTTCGCTCCCGAACTGCGCGGCGGACTTTTCGTTCAGCAACAACTGCAAATCGTCGCGATGCGGGCCGATGAGGGTGGTGCGATACCGGCGTTCGCGGTCGCGCACCTGGGCCAGTTCCACCGCAAAATCAGCTTTCACCCCCGGCTCGTAGGCGATCCGCAATTCCTCGGCGTCGTTGGAAATCCGCCGATAGGCCAGGCGCGCGAGCGGCGAAAGTTTGGGGATCAATTCGCGCCGTTGCCGGAGGAGTTCGTTGCCCAGCTTCACCAATTCCTCGGAAAAACTATCCAGCGACGCGGCGTTGGGCGCGGATTGCTTGAGCAGGGCGTTGCGCGAGCGGACGCAGTGCATGTAACGCTGGAGCAACGCGAGATAGCCCGGCTGCGTTTGGGAGAGCACCAGATCGAGAAAACGCCGGCGCGTGCGGCTCGTGCCTTTGACCAGTTGCAAATCTTCAGTGCAAAACACCACCGTGCGCAACGTGCCGAGATAGTCGCCGAGTTTTTTTACGGGCCGGCCGTCGAGCGCCAGATTGCGTTCGCGTGCCGACCAATACATTTTGATCTCGTGCTCCGCCGGCCCCACCACCTTGCCTCCGACGAAGTAACCCTTCTGCCCATGGCGAATCAGCTGCGCGCTGCCGACGCCGCGAAAGGAGCGGAGCGTGGCCATCAGGTAAATGGCTTCGAGGATGTTGGTCTTGCCCTGCGCGTTGTCGCCGAGCAGGAGATGAAAGCCGGGCGCAAAATCCGCGTCCAGCCGCAGGTAATTGCGGAAGTCACGGAGCCGGAGATGCGCCAGATGCACCCTAAAAGCATGTGCCGCAACTTGCAGGGCGGCGAGATTTTTCCGTGGTAGCGGCCAGGCCTCCCTGCCTGCCGTAGAGCCGCGGCTTCCAGCCCGGCGGCCCCGCCCCGCATCGTCCGCCGCGTTGGAGCTTTTGGCAGTCGGCCCGACTTCGCACCGTTACTTGCGGGCGGCAAGGATGCGCGCCCTCGTCAGGCCGGGAGGCCTGACGCTACGTCGACCGCCACGTACGGTTGCAGGCACCAACAATTGCCGGATGGACATTTTTGAGTTCATCGCTACGCTGTACTCATCCGGGCGGCCGGGGCTTAGTCGTCGTTCAACCCACCGGGGACCGGCCGTCCAAAACTAAAATAGCGAACTATGAAATCCATCAAACTCCTCGCCCTGATCGTTTGCACCGCGGCGCTGTGGGCTGGCTGCGCCTCCCACCATTCCAGCGCCTCCGCCTCGGCTTGTGGCATGAAATGCTGCGCCGATGGCAAGACCACTTGCGCCACCTGCGCCATCTGTAGCGCCAAGAAGTAAGCATCGCCTCCGGTCCCGCCGCACGGCCACCGGTTCGTCTCGGGCCGTTTTTTGTATTCGGAAATGCCGGGCACAGCCCGACCCAACTGCTGTTGCCCTCGTTCGCGTGGGCATGGCGTTTGACTTTTCCCGCACTTCGCCAAGCATTTAAGACATTATGGAATGGATCACATCGCCGGAAATCTGGATCAGCCTGTTTACACTGACCGTGCTCGAAATCATTCTGGGCATCGACAACATCGTCTTCATCTCCATCCTGGCGGGCAAGCTGCCCAAGGAGCAGCAAGGTAAAGCGCGGCAAACCGGACTCAGCCTGGCACTGGTCACCCGCATCATGCTGCTTTGTGGCCTGGCCTTCATGGTCAAGCTGACCAAACCGCTGTTTGAAATTCCGACCCTCGGCCTGCTATCCGAACCGCACGGGGTTTCCGGCCGCGACCTGATTCTCATCCTCGGCGGCCTGTTTCTACTCTGGAAAAGCACGAATGAAATTCATGACAAACTCGAAGGCGAGGACGGCGAAGTCTCCCGCCGGGTCACGCCCAAGTTTGCCGCGGTGATCGTGCAAATTCTACTGCTCGACATCGTGTTCTCGCTGGACTCAGTCATCACGGCGGTGGGCATGGCCAAGCATCTGGGCGTGATGATCGCCGCCGTTATCATTGCACTGGTATTCATGCTGTTCTTTGCCGGACGGATCAGCGATTTCATCCACCAACACCCGTCGTTGAAAATGCTGGCGCTGAGTTTCCTCATGCTCATCGGCTGTGCGCTGGTGGCGGAAGGTTTTCACAAGGAAATCCCGAAAGGCTACATCTACTTCGCGATGGCATTCTCCGTGGGCGTCGAAAGCTTGAACATCCGGATGCGCGGCAAGAAAAAGGCCGCCGCTGTCGAATTGCACCAGCCGTATCGGTAGGTGATGGATAAGCGCCGTAGGCGCGAAATCTTTGTAGAACAGGTGCCCGTCTATAAATTTAGATCCGTTAGGAGCGACATCGGAGGAATATGTCGCTCCTACGGAGCTTGTGAATTTTTGGTTGGTCAAAACTACAAAGCTGCCGCGCCTACGGTGCTGCAACGTTCAGACTGCGCCTTTCTGTCCTCGAAACCATTCATTTGACGGTCTCACAACCAGCAAGACAGCGGCTGTCACCTCCAGTGCCGTCCCGAACCAAAAATAAATGGCGCGAAATAGAGGGAGCGAAAATAGCTGTTCAAAACGGGTCGGCAAAAAAAGCAGACCGATAAGAATCATCCCTACAAAAACCCAACGTGCCCAGTTCTTTCCTTGGGAAATAAGCCAGGCAAAGAGAAATGTCGCCGCCGTAGCGGCCAGCTTGGGTACAATGTCCACCGCTCTGTAAGGTTGGGGGTGAAAAACAGGAAGCACCAAATGTAAAATCTGCAATCCAGCGTTGGCGGCCATACAGATTGCAGCAAATCGAACCTGTGCCGGTCGAGTCATCTGGACGGGCTCGTTATTCATAGGCGCGTAGCTAACAGATGAGATTAAGCGTCAAAGGTGTCCTTGATCACTTTCATTGGTAGCGACGTTAAATCCCGCTCTTTGGCCTGTCGAGCAAGGATTATCTCGCCGTTGGTTGAATCAAATCGCCAGCAGCAGCTTCTTGATCTCCTTCACGCGGGCCTTGGCGTCCTTCTTCGTCAAACGTGGGAACTTGCCGCCGAGCGTGATGAAGTCACCGTTCCGGGTCAGCATGAGTTTGTCCTCCTTCACTTCGATCACCGTCACGTTTTTTTCGCTGGCAAGAATTTTCAACTCACCGAGGGCCAGCAACAATTCCACCGAGGGCGGCACCGGGCCGAAGCGGTCGCGCAGTTCTTTCTGCAATAAATCCAACGCAGCCTTGTCGGTCGCCTGCGCCAGCTTCCGGTAAATCTCGATGCGGTGCTGCGATTCAGGGATGTAGTCGTGGGGAAGGGCAGCTCTTAAAGTAGGGCAGGCGTCTCGCCTGCCCAAATTCTGCGACGCAGAATCGGCACGAGATTTCTCATCATTGCTCGCGCTGTCGCGCTCGCCGGACAGGCGAGGCGCCTGCCCTACCTTGCCGCCAATCGCCGCATTCATTTCCAGGAAATCCAGCGCCACGCGCACTTCCACGCGCGGCTTTACCGTTTCGCCCTTGAGCGAGCTGACGCTCTGCTTGAGCAACTGGCAGTAGAGTTCAAACCCCACCGCGGTGATATGCCCGCTCTGCTCGGCGCCGAGCAGATTGCCCGCGCCGCGGATTTCCAAATCCCGCATCGCGATCTTGAAGCCGCTGCCGAGTGTCGCGTATTGCTTCATGGCGCTGATGCGCTTCCGCACGTCGGAGAGCAAGCGAGCGTGACGCGGCAACAAGAGATAGGCGTAGGCCTGATGTTTGTAGCGGCCCACCCGCCCGCGCAATTGATAAAGGTCGCTCAGCCCAAAGCGATCAGCCCGGTCAATGATGATGGTGTTCGCGTTCGGAATATCGAGCCCGCTCTCAATGATCGTCGTGGAGAGCAACACATCCGCCTCGCCATTCACAAACGTCGTCATCACCGCTTCCAGATCGTCCGCGTTCATCTGACCGTGGCCGACGACGATGCGGGCGTCGGGCAACAGCGTTTGCAACTTCTGCTGCATGGTGTGAATCGTCGTCACGCGGTTGTGCAGAAAAAAAGTCTGCCCACCGCGATTCAACTCGCGTTGGATGGCGTCGCGGATGATGCGCTCGTCGTATTCGGTCACGATGGTTTCGACCGGCAGCCGGTCGTGCGGCGGTGTCTGGATGGTGCTCATGTCGCGCGCACCGGTGAGGGCCAGGTACAGCGTGCGCGGGATCGGCGTCGCGCTCAAGGTCAGCACATCCACCATCGTCCGCAGGCGCTTGAAGGTCTCCTTGTGCAACACCCCAAAGCGCTGCTCCTCGTCAATCACCACCAAGCCGAGGTCTTTGAACGCAATGTCCGACTGCACGAGCCGATGCGTCCCGATGACGATGTCCACCGCGCCGGCCGCCAATGCTTTCACCACCTGGTCTTGCTCCTTGCGCGTTCGGTAACGCGACAGCAGCTCGATGCGAATCGGATAATCCGCCATGCGTTCGCGGAAATTGTTGAAGTGTTGCTGGGCCAGCACCGTCGTCGGCACGAGGATGGCCACCTGGCGGCCACCCATCACCCCTTTGAAGGCGGCGCGGATGGCGACTTCCGTCTTGCCAAAACCCACGTCTCCACAAATCAGGCGATCCATCGGCTTCGGTTTTTCCATGTCCGCTTTGGTTTCGCGGATGGCTGTGAACTGATCGGGGGTTTCCTCGAAAACGAACGCGCTCTCAAACTCGCGCTGCCACGGTACGTCCGGCGGGAACGCGTGGCCCGCCTGCGAAGCGCGCGCAGCCTGGATGCGCAGCAGTTCCGCGGCAACATCGCGCACGGCGCGTTCAGCGTGTTCCTTGGCCTTGATCCAACGCGTGCCACCCAGCGCATTCAGTGGCGGGCGGACTTTGCCCACGCCGACGTATTTGCTGACCAGATGCGCTTCGGAGACCGGGACGTAAAGTTTGGGCGCTTCGTTGCCGGCCTCGCTCGGCGCGTATTCAATGACCAGGCACTCCGTGGATTGCACTGAGCTAGCAGCCGCCGGATCAACCCCGCGCGTCCCGCTGCCGGCCGGAAGCTTTTTCAACCCCAGATAGCGCCCGATGCCATGTTGCAAGTGCACCACGAAATCCCCGTCCTCCAAGTCCGCGAAGTCAATGTCCAGCGCGGACCGGGTGGCCTGGGCGTGGGCCGACCTGAGCCGGCGGGGGCGTTGAACTTTGTACCGTCCGAAGATTTCCGCGTCGGTGACCACCACGATTTTCGCCGCGTCACAAATAAAACCGCGCGCGAGCGGGCCAATAATGGTCGACGGCCGAGGGTCGAGGGTCGAGGGCCCGAGCGCGGCTGGCCCTCGACTCTCGACTTTCGACTCCCGACTATGACCAAGTTCTTGCCAGATTTCTTCAAAGCGCTGGCGCTCGCCGTCGTTATTGCAGAAAACGTGCACGCTGAAACCCTGGCGCCGCCAGCGCTCGAGCTGGGCAAAAAATTCGCGCCGTTGAATGTCGACGATTTGCGGATCGGGGGCCCGCTCGGCCAGCGGACGAAAGGCGTCGAGGGAGGCGAAGAGCGGAGCGCCGAGCTCTGATCCGGCGAGGGACGCCAACGCTGACGGGACTCGCGCCGGGTCGGCCACCGGCGCTCCGGGGGCAGCACTCTCGCTCAACTCAATCGTCGTCATGCCCGCGCGTTCGAGTTCGCTGAGAACCTTCGCCCAGGGGATGAAGAAGGGATCCGCCGCCGGCACCTGCGCGGCATAATCGTCGGCGTGGAGGGCGAGTTGCTCTGGTTCGCAAAGCAGGAAAATGCTTTCGCGGGGAAGGTAACCCAGCAGCGTTGCGAGTTGAAAGTTGAGGGTTGAAAGATCGGAATCTGATTGCGGGCTTCTGGTTTCGGACTTCGGAAAGCTCTTTTTAAGTATTCCCAACTCGCCGGCCGGCGGCAGCCGGAGGGTTGTGATTTCGCCGCGCGAAATTTGCGTGAGCGGATCGAATTCGCGCAGGGATTCCAGTTCGTCGCCAAAAAATTCCAACCGCACCGGCCACGGACTCGTCGGCGGAAACACGTCAAGAATTCCGCCACGCAGGGCGAGCTCGCCCTTCTGGGTGACTTGCGCTTCCGGCTCGTAGCCCTGGGCTTCGAGCCATTCGACGAGGTCGAGCGGATTGGCGTGGTCGCCGCGCGTCAGCCGGCGGGTGCTGGCGCGCAACCATTCCGGAGCAAATGTTTTTTGCAACAGCGCCGCCACGCTGGTCACAATGAGTGGGGAGTCTGAAGTTTGAAGTCTGACGTCTGAAACCAGCGCGACCAAAGTTTCCAACCGTTCACTGATGACGTCGGCGTGCGGGAGCTTGCCGTCGTGCGGCAGATTTTCCCAAGCGGGATAGAAGAGCAGTCGCGGGTCGAGGGCCGAGGGTCGAGGGCCGGAATCTGCGTTCGCTGCTGGTTGCCCTCGACTCTCGACTTTCGACCCTCGACCCGCTGCAAGCCACGTCTCGAGGTCTTGTTGAAAACTTTCCTGCGATTTCAAGTTGTCCGTGACCACGACGATGGGTCGCTGGGGGAAACGGTGATGCAACCACGCGGCGAAAAAAGGTTGGGCCGCGGCGCTGACGCCCACCCAAGGCAAGGCGCTGCCCGCCTCCAGTCGCCGGGCGATGGCTTGCACGGCGGGAGTTTGCGCAACTCGGTCGAACAACGGGCTTGCCGCCGAGGCGTGAGAATGCTGCGCCAAGCGCCGGGAAGGTTGCAGGCGGGTCCGGAGGCGTCAAGCGTGGTGACGTGGAACTGACTGGCCCGGGCGCGATCAAAGTCGGGTGAGGCTATCTGACGGAGCGCGAGCGGTCCCTCGCTCGCAGCGCGTGGCCAGACCGGAGCGCATCGAGCCTTGCGGCGCGCTTTAGCGTAGCGCACTGCTGCGGACGAGGGACCGTCCGCGC
>JANXWY010000382.1 GCA_025350905.1 Verrucomicrobiota bacterium | reverse complement strand
TCGCCTTAGGCAGATGAAACATCCCTGATCAGCGCGGCGACTCGTATCAGTCGGTGCTCGCCAAACTTGCCTCGGCCGGCAAATTTCAGGAATTCAAGGACTCGCTCACGTCCAATCCCCAGCTCAAAGTGAAAGTCTTACGCCAGGCAGAGTTTTATGCCGACCAATCCACGATGACTACCAGTTTCATCACGGGGATTGGAACGGTGATCGCCTTCATGATGGCACTGGGGGCGCTGCTGGGGGCGCTGAACACCATGTACAACGCCGTCGCCTCGCGTGGACGGGAAATCGCGACGTTGCGTGCGCTCGGCTTTGGGGCCGCGCCCGTAATTTGCTCCGTACTGATCGAATCCCTGGTCCTGGCCCTGACGGGCGGAATTATCGGCGGTGTCGGCGCCTATCTGGCGTTTGATGGTTACGGTGCTGCCACGATGAATTTCCAAACGTTCAGCCAGATCGCGTTCGCCTTCGCGGTGACACCGCAGCTCCTCCTCAATGCAATTATCCTCGCGGCCACGATCGGTTTGTTGGGCGGGCTGTTCCCGGCCTGGCGCGCGGCACGCTTGCCCATTGCAGCCGCGCTTCGGGAAGTGTGAGCAGAACTCAGCTGCGCGGTCACTTCGGGTTCAAGCCCTCGGCTTGCGCATTTTAGGAATTCCGTTCGCCGGGTCCTGATGGCTGCCCAGCCTGGAGAGTTTCGAGGCCTGCCCGCATCCTCGTATGCGCAAGAGCAAAAAACAAAAGGCGAACGGATTTTTCCATTCGCCTTTTGCCCCTCTACTTGGGGAGGACTCAATAACGGTAATGCTCAGGTTTGTACGGGCCGTCCGGCGACACGCCGAGATATTCGGCCTGGGCTTTCGTCAGCTTGGTCAGCACCACGCCAATTTTTTCCAGGTGCAGCCGCGCGACTTCCTCGTCGAGTTTCTTTGGCAGGCGATAGACCGTCTTCTCGTATTTGTCCTTGTTGGCCCAGAGATCAATCTGCGCAAGGGTCTGGTTCGTGAACGAATTACTCATCACAAAACTTGGGTGACCCGTGGCGCAACCGAGGTTCACGAGCCGTCCTTCCGCCAGCAGATAGATGCTCTTGTTGCCGGGCAGATAATAACGGTCGTATTGCGGTTTGATGTTTTCGATGCGCACGCCTTTGACCTTTTTGAGGGCGTCCACCTGAATCTCGTTGTCGAAGTGGCCAATGTTGCAAACGATGGCCTGATCCTTCATCGCGAGGATGTGCGCGGCGGTGATGATGTCGCAATTGCCGGTGGTCGTGACGTAAATATCGCCCCAGCCGAGCGTGCTCTCGATGGTGTTGACCTCGAAGCCTTCCATCGCAGCCTGCAGGGCATTGATCGGGTCAATCTCGGTGACCACGACGCGGGAACCATAGGCGCGGAGGGAATGCGCACAACCTTTGCCGACATCGCCGTAGCCGCACACGACCGCAACTTTGCCGGCGAGCATGACGTCGGTGGCGCGCTTGATCCCGTCCGCCAGGGATTCGCGGCACCCGTAGAGATTGTCGAACTTGGATTTGGTGACCGAGTCGTTCACGTTGATGGCGGGCACGAGCAACTTGCCCGCTTCCTTCATCTGGTAGAGGCGATGCACGCCGGTGGTCGTCTCCTCGGAAACGCCGCGCCAGTCCTTGACAATCTTCGTCCAGAGCCCGGGCTTCTCGGTCGCCAGTCGGCGCAGGAGCGCTTTCACAACGGAAACTTCATGGCTGTCGCCCTTGGATTCGTAGGCCCACTTGGAGCCATTCTCTAATTCGTAACCTTTGTGGATCAGCAGGGTCACGTCGCCGCCGTCATCCACGACGAGCTCCGGACCGAGGTCGCCCGGAAACAGAATCGCCTTGAGGGTGAGTTCCCAATATTCCTCCAGCGTCTCCCCCTTCCACGCGAACACCGGCGTGCCGGTCGCGGCAATTGCGGACGCGGCGTGATCTTGCGTAGAGAAGATGTTGCAGCTCGCCCACCGCACATTCGCGCCCAGCGCGACCAGCGTTTCGATGAGCACCGCCGTCTGGATTGTCATGTGCAACGAGCCGGTGACGCGTACGCCTTTGAGCGGCTTTTGCTTCGCGTACTTTTTCCGCACGGACATGAGCCCGGGCATTTCGTGTTCGGCGACGGCGATTTCCTTGCGCCCCCATTCGGCGAGTGCGAAATCGCGAACGATGTAGTCGCGACCGACTGGCGTTTGCGCGGCGTACGCGGCGAGGTTGGGCAACGCCGCGCTGATTTCCGCGAGCACGACGGCCGGTTTGGATTTGCCGTTATCGCTGAGTTTGGCGAGCGGGGGTTTGCGGTGGCGGGGCGGAGAAAGTTTGATGGTGGCCATTTTAGTTGAGCGTTAGGAGTTGATGGTGGTTCGCGATTACAGAGCTTGCTGGAGGGCCGCAACCTTATCAGTCGCTTCCCAAGTCAGGGTTTTGTCGGTCTTGCCGAAGTGACCGTAGTTGGTCGTCTTGGAGTAAATCGGGCGGCGCAGATTCAGTTGGTCAATGATGTCGGACGGTTGAAAGCTGAACACGCGATTGACGGCCCGAATGATGCGCTGGTCCGCAACCGTGTTCGTACCGAACGTCTCGACGTGAACGCTGACTGGGTCCGGATGACCGATGGCGTAGGCAAATTGAAGTTCACACCGCGTGGCGAGCCCGGCAGCGACGATGTTCTTCGCCACCCAGCGGCCCATGTAGGCGGCGCTGCGGTCAACCTTGGTCGGATCTTTGCCCGAGAACGCCCCCCCGCCATGCCGGCCCATGCCGCCATAGGTGTCCACAATGATTTTGCGCCCTGTCAACCCGGTGTCGCCCTGCGGGCCGCCGACGACAAAGCGGCCGGTCGGATTGATGAGAAACTCGGTCTGCTTAGTGAGCAACTTCGCCGGAAGCACCTTCTTGATGACCTTCTCGATGCAAAATTTTTCAATCTCGGCGTGTTCCACTTCCGCTGCGTGCTGCGTGGAGATCACCACGTTGGAGATGGCGACCGGCTGGTTGTTTTCATAAACCACGGAGACCTGAGATTTCGCATCGGGCCGGAGCCACGCCGCGCCCCCGGCTTTGCGAATGCGCGTGAGTTCGCGACCGAGGCGGTGCGCGAACATGATCGGGGCCGGCATGAGTTCGCGCGTTTCGTTGCAGGCGTAACCGAACATGAGCCCCTGATCGCCGGCCCCCTGTTTGGCGGTTTTCTTCCCCTTGGCCTTGCGCGCATCGACGCCCTGCGCAATGTCGGCGGACTGTTGCGTCACGATGACGTTCACAAACACCTTGTCCGCGTGAAAGACGTCGTCGTCGTTAACGTAACCAATTTCGCGAATGGCGGCGCGGGCGATCTGGACAAAGTCGAGCTTGGCCTTCGTGGTGATCTCTCCGCCAATGATGACGATGTTGGACTTGACGTAGGTTTCACAAGCGACCCGGCTGAACTTGTCCTGCGCCAGGCACGCATCCAGCACGGCATCGGAAATGGTATCGGCCACTTTGTCCGGATGGCCTTCACCAACGGACTCGGAGGAAAAGATGTAACGGTTGCTCATGTTTATTCAGTCAGTGTTTTCCGGCTTCGCCAATGACATATTGACGTATCTGGATAGGATGATATATCAATAAGCCAGACCGTCAAACGGAAATTTTGGAAAAGTTGGGCCGGGAGCGCGCTTGAAGAAACTGGTTTGGTCTGCAAGAGTTTGATTATGCGAAAAGCCGCACGTAAATTTCCGCCCGTGTGCAGTCACCAGTGGATTGAATTTGTTGACTTGATGGCGCATCGCGCGATGGCCCGCAAAATCCGGCGCGAGCCTAAGCTGTTTAACCGGGCCCGCCGCAACATTACCCGTTGGGAAAAAAGCAACCGAGGTTGTCCCCCGGCGTTACGCGAGTGGAAAGCGATTCTGGGTGACAACGACTTAAACACCGTCTTGCGCATCATGACGCGCACCGACGAAGAGGGGAATCGCTTGCGACAATCATCCCCGTTCTGCGGAATTCTAACCGACCGGGAGCGCGAAGCCATCTGGACCCGATATGACCAAGAGCAAGCTTGAGATCATGCTGCGGGAAGCCGGGGGGATTGCGCGGGATCGCGACTTTTTCCTGTTTGGCAGCCAAGCCTTGCGGGCCGTCTGTTCGCCGTATCCCAAAGACTTTCCCAAGACTCTTGAGGCCGACCTTTATCCGCGCCACCATCCACAGGCGTGGAGTCTGTTGCGCCAGCACATGGGCCGGGGCTCTAAGTTCTATCATAAGCACGGGGTTTATCTGGACTGCGTTGATCCGGCACTCGCAATGTTTCCTGACGGCTGGCTCGAAAGGTTGATCCCGTTCCGCACTCCGCGCACCGGTGGCGTGACGGCCTGGTGTCTGGAACCGCATGATCTGTTTGCGAGCAAACTCGTGGCGTGGCGCGCGAAGGATCAACAATTCCTTCGCGCAATGTTGAAGCACAAATTAGCGGAACCGCGACGCGTTTTAAACCGGATTAAAGACCTGCCGGTTTCAACCTCACGACGCGCGGAATTGAAATTGTTGGTGAAAGAACTGGTGGCCCAACTGCGGGCGCGCAGACAAAAATCCGGGCTAACGAAAAAACAAGCATGACCTCCACCCTCAAATCGCTCCGTGCGCTATCGGACCCGACCCGGCTGCGCATCGTTGCACTGCTGGAGAAAGACGAATTGTCTGTGAACGAACTCCAGGAGATCACGCGGCTCGGGCAGTCGCGCATTTCCACGCATCTTGGGTTGTTGGCCGATTGCGAACTCGTGAAATCGCGGCGGGAAGGCAAGCGCACGTTCTACCGGCTCAATCCCCTGGCGGACTCCGTCGCGAGCGAATTCATCCAACTGGCCATTCGCGGCGCGAAGGAACTCGCCGAACACAACGGCGACCAGATCAATCTCAAGCGCATCCTCGCGCGGCGGCGCGAACAGGCTCAGGTGTTCTTCAATCAAGTCGCCGGCCGCTTCGACCGCGTCTATGGCCCGGGTCGTTCGTGGGAGGCGTTCGGACATTTGCTCCTGCGCATCCTGCCGCCGCTCGTCGTGGCGGATTTAGGTGCCGGCGAAGGCTTGCTGAGCGAGTTGCTCGCGCGGCGCTGCAAGAAGGTCATCGCCGTGGATAATTCCGAAAAAATTGTCGCGTTCGGCGCGGCGAAGGCCAAGAAGAACGGGTTGAAGAACTTGGAATTCCGCCTGGGCGATTTGCAGACCCCGCCGGTCGAACCCGGGAGCGTGGATCTGGTGATCTTGAGCCAGGCGTTACACCACGCCGCCGACCCGGCGGCGGCGCTGGCCAGCGCGGCCAAACTGCTCAAGCCCCACGGCCAATTACTGCTGCTCGATCTGCTCGCGCACAAATTCGAGAAGGCGCGCGAACTCTACGGCGACCGCTGGCTCGGTTTCGCGGAAAGCGATCTGCATCGCTGGCTGGAAGCGGCGGGCTTTAAGAAAATCGAAATCAGCGTGGTGGCGCGCGAGGAACAGCCGCCGCACTTTCAGACGATTCTGGCGGTGGGCGAAAAGTAAGGGATCGCCGGGCGGACCGACAGCGCCTCGCCGAGGTACTGCAGCACGGCGGTGACCAACTCGCGGGCCCGGTCCGCCGGCTGGAAGTAGTGATCGGCACCCCACACCGGATAGATTTCCCCCGGCCAATCCAGCACATCAACCAGCGACGTCGTTCCGTCGCTCGGCCCCTGCGCCGCCAGCGTGCGATGGCAAAAGCGTGAGAAGCCGGTGGTCATGTGCCGCTGCAACGGAAACCCAACCAGACTCAGCATTTTCATCCCTGGCGGCAGCGACAAGGGAAAATCCAGCGGCTGGCCCGGACCCCGTTGCAAGTTGGTGATGAATTGGAAGTCCCGCTGCTGCCGTTTGAATTTCCAGCGAAAAAACCACGTCCGCGCGCGACTTGCCAGGACCCAGTTCGCCATGAGCGAACCATTCAACACGCCGCCCACGTTCACCCACGCAATGACATTCTGAAACAAGGTCGCCGCGTCCGGCGCGGCTAACGCCTTTTTTATATCCGCCCCGCCCTTGCTCAACGAAACGAGGATGATCGGCGCACCGGAATGTTGTTCCAGCCAGGTGCGGATGATGCCGGCGTTATGGGCGAGCGAACCGAAACTGGCCACCGCAATCAAATCCGATTCGAGGCCCTGGCGGGCGGCAACCTCGCGGACCAGCCGTCCGTCCGCACCGAGCTTCGGGCGTTCAATATACAGTGCCCCCGGAACGATCACCAACCGGGCGTCTAACCGGACGGGTGCGATTGCAGGGCTCGACCGGGGAGTGTCAATTCGCCGAATGAACGCCGCGCGCGCCGGCGCTTTTTGGAATCGGTCGAAGAGCAGCGCGGTGGCAAAATCAACCCCGTGGCATCGCGTGATTCCCTGGAGCGCAGCCACGGTTAAATCCGAAACGGAGGGCAGGTCCGGCCAGGCCGCAGCGCGTTCGTGCAGCGCCCGTTCCTCCGGCCCTGCCGCCCCCGCGCCGTTGGGCGTCATGACGGGGAGAGCGCCTTGGCTTTCCGTAATCGCCCGAGCATCCAACCCGCAAGCAAGCCAATCAGGGCGGAGCCGACGCCAACCCCCAGGGCGGTCTTCTTGACGGCCAGAGTGATGATAGGGTTGTCGAAAATATTCGCCGAAACATGGAAGGCGACCAGCAGCCAATGGCCGTTCTCCTTGACGAACGTCGCTGTCCAACGGCTCGTCAATTGCAGGTGTTTCCCGCTGGCGAATTCGAAATCCTGATCCACGGTCCCGAAAGCGATGCCCGTATTCTTGTCCTGGTACAAGCTCGTCAGTTCGTCCACCTTCAAGTCCGCCTGCACGCGCTCCACCACCTTCGAGTCGCCCTCGCTCATTTTTCGCATGAAGGCTTCAACGCCTTCCGGATGGCGGGCGACTTCGGAGTTCTGCCAGGTGGCGACGACGTTCGGATGGAGGTAGCGGAGAAAGCCCGCGTAGTCGCGCGCATTGAAAGCTTTCACCATGGCCTCCTTGATCGTCCGCAATTCCTGGTGCGCCGGGTCTTCCAACGCCGTCGCGGCCGGGTTTTGCGCGCGGCCAGTGATTGCACCAGTAAGCAGACCTACGGCCAGTACCAGCGGTGTCATAATTTGTTTCATGGTTTAGGACTCTTTCTATTTGATGGTTTGCGCGACCTCGCCTCCCACTCGCAGCATCGAGCCTTCGGCCTCGCCGGAAAAGTCATCGGCGGACGGTGTCGCCACTGTGGCTCCCCGCGAAACTCCGGCCAGCCACTCAAAGTACTCGGCCAGATTTTGGTCCGCGGCGATGAGGCGAGCCGGGTTGTAGCGCACGCCCACCAAGCGTTCGGCGTCGGCCGACAGGAAATTGCGAAAGAAAATCCGCCGAATCGCGAGGCTCAGATGGTCGTAAAGCAAACGCGCGAGGAGACTGCGGCTGCGGTGCTTCATCACCAGCACCCGCACCAACACGCGGTTGCCGTCCAGGGGCTGGGTCACCACAAACCCATAACTGCGCACCCGTCGAAAGGTGGCGGTGGCGAACATCATGTTGCCGCAATAATCGGTGATGGACAGCGCGACCTCGTTACCCGCCAGCAGCCGGGTGAGTCGATCTTGCAGGGAATGGCCCGCGACCGCAAAGCGCGCGCTGGCTCGACGGGAATATTCCGTCGGGCAATCAATGGTCGGCTGGCCGAGCAATACCCGGTCATGCGAGGCCCGGAAGTGTTGCGAGTCAAAGGCGTTGGCGCCGATCATATACCAGGGACACTCCAAGGTGACTTCAACCGGTTGGCTGCATTGCAATTCGTCCGGCCTTAATCCCGGATAAAACGGCAGCGGAAACAACGACGCGCGCGCGTTGAAAACAAACAGGTTGCCGTGCCGTTCCGTCACGGGAAACGAACGCTGTCGCGCAAACGCCGGGATTTCGGCACTGGCGGGAATCCGGGAGCAACGACCTTCGGGATCGAACTCCCAATGATGGTAGGGACAGCGGATGGCCTCACCGACGACGCAACCGCGGCCCAGATCGGTACCCATATGGCAGCACTGCGCGGCCAGCACCGCCAACCGTCCGCTAGCGGTTCGAAAAGCCACCAAGCGCTGGCCGAAGAGCTCGCGCGTGACCGGCCCCCGGCGCAATTCCGCGGTGGGCCCAAAAAAATACCACGATGCGGGGAAGGTGGGAAAACTCATGGCCGTCGGGGCGGGTTCCGCACGCGATTGCTCGTTCAATGCCAGAGGGTGCATACGTTGGGCCACGGACCGGCCCCGCGAACGGCGGTCGATCCAACGCGGATCCGAGACTTGTCCTGACTACTAGTATATTGACAATATAGTAACGTTACAATATATTCAGTTCTCAATGAGAGCTGAATCGTTGAACATGAACCCACGCGACCGGCGCTTTCTGGAGCAGTTTCGTTCGCAAGGCGAGCACTTGGCCAGGGAAATGACC
>JANXWY010000107.1 GCA_025350905.1 Verrucomicrobiota bacterium | reverse complement strand
CTGCACGGACCGGTGGTCAGCGCAGCGCGCTGACCCTACCAACAGATTGAAAACCTTTCACCCCTTGCCACCGCGTACGAACTTCGACAAAATCTCCACCGGCCAACGACGCCCAACCAAAACCGAGTCCCTTACCTTTCCGAACCAAACCCCGATGAAATTTTCATTTGCGCTTCCGCTCCTGACTGCCGCCTTCGCGCTCGCCGTCGCCGCGCAGGAGCCGAAACCCATTCGCGCCGGCATCATTGGCCTCGACACCTCCCACGTCGTCGCGTTTGTCGAGACGTTGAACCAAGGTCCGAAAAAACCGGAAGACAAAGCCAAGGTCGCCGGCGTGAAAGTGGTGGCCGCCTATCCCCAAGGCAGCAAGGATATCGAAGGCAGCACGAAACGCGTGCCGGAATATACCGCGAAGGTAAAAGCGATGGGAGTCGCGATCGTTGATTCCATCCCCGAACTCCTGCAACAGGTGGACGTGGTCTTCCTAGAATCCAATGATGGCCGGGTGCATTGGGAACAACTTCAACCCGTACTCGCGGCGCGGAAGCCGGTGTTCATTGACAAGCCCATTGCTGGCAACCTCGCGGATACCGTCCGCATTCTCGAGGCGGCGAAAAAAGCGAACGTGCCGCTCTTCTGCTCCTCCGCGTTGCGTTTTGGCCTAGCCACGCGACTCGTCCGCGCAGGGGCAGCTGGCCGGGTAAAACACGCGGAGACTTTCAGCCCAGCCGAGCTGGAGCCGCACCATGTAGACCTTTACTGGTATGGAGTACATGGTTGCGAATCGCTGTTCACCGTGATGGGTACGGGCTGCAAATCGGTGAAGCGCGGCACGACTGCCGATGGCAAGATCGAGGTGACGGGCACCTGGGCAGATGGCCGCACCGGGGTTTTCCGCGAGGCCAACGACACGGACCGCAAGGGCTATGGTGGCAAGGCCGAGGGCGAGAGAGCCGATTTCGCGGTCGGCAGTTACGATGGCTACGATCCGTTATTGTTCGCCATCGTCCAGATGTTCCGGGACGGCATTGTGCCGGTGAGTCCGGACGAAACCTTGGAACTTTATGCCTTTATGGCCGCCGCCGATGAAAGCAAGCGGCGCGGCGGCGCCGAAGTGACGGTGAAGGAAGTGCTCGACCAAGCCCGCGCCGAAGTGGCGGCCAAACCTTGATGGACCGCGGTGCGGTGGTTTCTCGATTCCTTCCAAATTGTTCCTGCTTTGAAAACCAGCAACTCCAAAACGATCAAGATTGCGCTCGTCGGGGCCGGCATGTTTGGCAGCGATGTTCACCTACGCGCCTACGCCGATCTGCAACGCTTCGGCATTGCCGGCCATCTCGCCCGCCTCGGGCTGGACCCGCACGCACGCGACTTTGCGTCCGTGAATTTTGAACTGGTCGCGATTGCCACGCGTTCGCCAGCTTCCAGTCAAAGCGCGGTCGCCGCATTTCAAGATCTGGTTTCGGAGGGCCGAGTTACACGAGGCCCAGATCCAAAAAGAAAAAGCAGCGGGACTCGTGTCACTCGTCCCTCCGTGAATGAACCCGCACCCCGCGCCTATTCTGGCGAAACTCCCTGGCGAGACCTTTTGCGCGACTTTCCCGATCTCGATGTCCTGGCCGTCGCCACCCCAGATCACTTACACACTCCGGTCATTCTAGCCGCGCTTGCGATGGGCGCCCATGTCATCACGGAAAAACCCATGTGCCTCGATATCGCCGAGGCGGATCAGATCATTAAACTCGCGCAGAAACAGAACCGGATCGTGGCTGTGGACATGCACAAGCGTTACGATCCGGACCACCTCCGCATCCGCGACGACATCCAGCAGCGCATCGGCGCGCCACTTTACGGTACGGCTTACCTCGAAGAACCGCTGGCAGTTTCCACGAGCACGTTCAAGTGGGTCGAGCAAAGCGATCCGTTCAGCTACGTCGGGCCGCATTGGGTGGATCTGATTTACCACTACTATAAAAGCAAACCGGTCTCGCTCACCGCCGTTGGGCAGAAGAAACGGCTCGTGCGCGAGGGCATCGACGCCTACGACGCCGTGCAAGTCCGCGTGGACTTCGCCAACGGCATGAGCATCAACTTCCACAACAACTGGATCACGCCGGCGGATTTCGAAGGCCCGGTGAATCAGGGCCACGAAATTATCGGCACGGACGGCAAGGTGGAAAGTGATCAACAATATCGCGGCCTCCGCTGGTGGAACGCCGGCGGCGGTAGTCGTACGAGCAACAACCACTTCACCCGCGACGTGCAGCGTCCCGACGGCTCGCCCGCCTACGTCGGCTATGGCGTGGACAGCATCATCGCTGGGTTGGTCGCCATCTGCCGGGTGAAATTCCTGAACGAATCCCGCGACCTCGTGGCCGGGATTTATCCGACTGCCGAGGAAGCACGCATCGTGGTGGCTATCGTCCACGCCGCGCGGCTCGTGCGCGACTTGAATTTCAAATATCTCGCCGCAGGCAAAGGCGCGCCCGTCACCGCCCGGTTTGGCGACGATGGCATCACCATCGTGGATCCCAATCGCGCGAGCGCCGGCGCCGACGCGGTGTTTCACCGGCTTTATCTGAAACCGGTTTAATCCTCAGGCCGCAAACAATGTCATGGGCAAAGAATTCAGCATCACGCCGCGCGACGTGCCGCGGGTGGAAACGAAATATCGCCGCATCGTCACGCCGCTGCCGCATCCGGATTCCGTGCCGACAATCGAGAAGCTGCGCCGGTTCGAGCCGCAATCCATGCGCGGCCAGCCACCGCTGGTATGGGAGCGCGCCGAGGACATTTTTGTTTACGACAAACATGGCAATCGCTGGCTGGACTGGACCTCGGGGGTGCTCGTCACCAACGCGGGCCACGGGGCCCCGGAGATCAAACAGGCCATCCTCGATCAGGTGAACAGCGGGCTGCTGCACAACTACGTTTTTCCCAGTGAGGAACGCGCCGCGTTGGCGGAAGCGCTCCTCGGGGTCGCGCCAAAGGGATTGGAAAAAGTGTTTCTGCTCACGACCGGCTCCGAGGCGACCGAATGTGCCCTCAAGTTGAGCCGGGCGCATGGCATTAATGTTGGTGGTAAAATGAAGATTGGGATCGTGGGCTTCGAGCGCGGATTTCACGGGCGCACGTTGGGTTCACAACAAGCTGGCGGCATGGCGGGTCAGAAAGCCTGGATCGTCAACGAAGACCCGGCCATTCTCAACGCGCCATTCCCGGACGGTTATTGGCAAACCGACACGAGCTTCGAGGTTTTTCTCACGGCGCTAGCGCAGCGCGGGTTGAAGCCGGAACATATCGCCGGCGTGATGATGGAGAGTTACCAAGGGGTGGGCCCGGACTTCGCACCGGTGGAATACATCCGGCGACTGGCGGAATGGTGTCAGCAACATCAGGTGGTGCTGGTATTCGACGAAGTGCAGGCGGGTTTCGGGCGCACCGGCAAGTTCTGGGCCTTTGAACATTACGGCGTCACGCCCGACTTGATCTGCTGCGGCAAGGGCATCAGCAGTTCGTTGCCGCTCTCGGCGGTGATCGGCCGCACCGAAATCATGGATCAATTCCCACCCGGCTCGATGACCAGCACGCACACGGGCAATCCGGTCTGCTGCGCCGCGGCGTTGGCCAGCCTGCACAAAATCCTCCGCGAAAAGTTGACCGAGAACGCGGCTCAGCTGGGACCAGTGCTGCTCGCGGGGTTGAGGCAAATTCAATCCCGACACCCGGAAGTAGTCGGACATGTCAGCGCCACCGGCCTGGTGGCGGGGATGCAGTTGGTCCAACCCGACCAGAAGGCGCCGAACCACGATCTCGCGCACAGTATCATCGAGCGCTGTTTTCAAAAGGGTCTCCTGCTCTTCAGTCCGGTTGGGGCCTGGGGCCAAACAGTGAAGATCGCCCCGCCCTTGACCCTCCCGCGGGCCGCGCTGGAGGAAGGCCTCGCCGTCCTCGGCCAGGCCACGGATGAAGCGGTTACTTCGTTCGGTGCCGTTTAATCCGGCCAGGCGCGGGAAAAATTGGAACTAAGGAGTCGAAGTTGGGATCGGACCAAGACTGCGGCCACCAAGGAGGCGGGTGATCGACACGAATTCTCATCTGGCTTTAATTCCGTGATTGTGGACCCCAAGCGCATCGAACAGATTAACGAGCATCTATGCAGACGGATAAACATTTTACTCCAGATCCCGCGGCGGCCGGTTGGCTCCACGAGCAACCTCCACGGCCACGCGGCGATTGAGATCGGCCAGTTGCGTGAAGTTTTATCCGTGCCCATCCATGGTTAAGCAAAATTTTGCATGAACGAAATCCCCAAAGCCTACGAACCCCAGTCCGTCGAGGACAAATGGTATGCCTTCTGGCTGGAGCACGGTTGTTTCACCGCCGATCCCGCGCGTGTGACCGAACAGCGCCCGGCGTATTCCATCGTCATCCCACCGCCCAACGTCACTGGCGTGCTCCACATGGGGCACGTCCTCAACAACACGATCCAGGACATTCTCGCCCGCAAGGCGCGCATGGATGGCAAGGAAGTGCTCTGGCTGCCGGGCACAGACCACGCCGGCATCGCCACCGAGAGCATGGTGGCCAAGCAGCTTTCGAAGGAGGAGAAAAAGTCCAAGCGCGACATCGGGCGGGAGGAATTTCTCAAGCGCGTCTGGACGTGGAAGGAAAAACACGGCGGCATCATCATTGCCCAGCTCAAGAAACTCGGCTGTTCCTGCGACTGGACGCGCGAGCGCTTCACGATGGACCCCGAGTATGTCCGCAATGTGCAACGCGTGTTCGTGGATCTTTACAAGAAGGGCCTCATCTATCGCGGCAAACGCATGGTGAACTGGTGTCCGGCCACGCAGACGGCGCTCTCGGACGAGGAAGTGGAAATGAAGCCGCAAAAGGGTTTCATGTATCACTTCAAGGTCGAGGTGGCCGAAAGCCCCCTCACCCCTGCCCTCTCCCCCGCCGCGGGGGAGAGGGAGAATCGTCGGCCGTCGCTCGGCAAAACAGGTGGCGTTGAAAATGCCGTGAGTCCCACGTCGCTTTCCCCTCTCCCCCTCGGAGGGGGAGAGGGTCAGGGTGAGGGGGAAGCTCGCCTAGCCGGTCCGCTCGCAGATTCGGAAGGTCGCATCTGGCTCACCATCGCCACCACGCGACCGGAAACGATTCCGGGCGACACGGCGGTGGCCGTGAATCCGAAGGACCCGCGTTACGCGCATCTCATTGGCAAACACATCGTGCGTCCCCTGCCCTCGGAGTTGCCGCGCGAGCAGAAGCTCATTCCCATCATCGGCGACGAGCATGTGGATTTTGAGTTCGGCACGGGCGTGCTCAAGGTGACACCGGCGCACGACAAGGCGGATTTTGACATTGGTCAGCGCCACAAATTGCCCGTGGTGGACATCATGAATCCCAATGGCACGATGAATCCCCTGGCGGGGAGGCCACTGGACGGACTGGACCGGTTCAAAGCGCGCAAGGTCGCCGTGGAGTTGTTGCGCGAACAGGGCGCGCTCGTGGAGGAAAAGCCGTACGAGAACAACATCGGCTTCAGCCAGCGGGCGGATGTGCCCATTGAACCGCGCTTGAGCGAGCAGTGGTTTTTGAAATATCCGGCGGTGGAGCCATCCAAAGCGTGCGTGGAGCAATCCGACGATCCGGAGGGACGAGTTACACGAGTCCCTAAATTGGCCGGCGGAAGTCAGGGACTCGCGGAGCTCGGCCTTCCGAGAAATAAAATAATGCGATTCCACCCTCACCGATGGGCAAAAGTGTATGACCACTGGCTGACAAACATTCAGGACTGGTGCATCAGCCGCCAACTTTGGTGGGGGCATCGGATTCCGGTGTGGTATTTTCCCCTTTCAAACAAGAAAGCATTCACTCTTGGAAATGTGATCGACGAAACGAATGTGGCCCGGGTTAACGGAAAGCACTGCTACACCACCTCGCTATCAGGCCTGCCGGGCCATGAAACCAATTTTGACATTACGATGTCGCTGGCTGGCGGCTGGGACCAACGCATTTTGTTTGCAGCAACGGAATCGAAAAAGGAGGCAAGTATTTTGGAAGGCAACGGCTTCACCCAAGACCCCGACGTGCTCGACACCTGGTTCAGTTCCTGGCTCTGGCCGTTTGCCACGATGGGCTGGCCGGAACCGACCGAAACGTTGAAGAAGTTTTATCCGACCACCGACCTGGTCACCGCGCCGGAAATCATTTTCTTCTGGGTCGCGCGCATGATCATGGCGGGCTACGAGTACATGGGCGAGCTGCCGTTCCGGAACGTTTATTTCACCGGCATTGTCCGCGACAAGCAGGGCCGTAAGATGTCGAAGTCTCTCGGCAACTCGCCCGATCCGCTCGAACTCATCGCCAAGTACGGCGCCGACGCCATCCGCTTCGGCACGATGCGCAGCGCACCGCTGGGTCAGGACGTGATGTTTGACGAGAAGGACGTGGAGCTGGGCCGCAACTTCTGCAACAAACTCTGGAACGCCTGTCGCTTCCGGCAGATGCAAAGTAGCGCAGGCGTCTCGCCTGCGCCGGGTTCAGAACAAGAAGAAAGCAGGCGAGACGCCTGCCCTACTTTTGAAGTCCAAGGCGAAATCAATCCATCGCTGCTCACCAGCGATGACAAATGGATTCTGCTTAAGCTCAACGATGCCATCCGTGAGATCAGCGACGCCCTGGCCACCTACAATTTCAGCACCGCAGCCCAAGCACTCTATCGTTTCTTTTGGAACGAATACTGTGACTGGTACGTCGAGGCGAGCAAAGCCGTCTTGTTCAGTGGCAGCCGAGGTGACGAGGCTCAAACTGATGAATCGGAAACCAGTCCAAGCCTTCCCACGTCGGCGGCTACGGAAGCCAGGAAGGCGAACACGGTCGCGGTCATTGATTTCGTGCTGTCACACACACTCCGCTTGTTTCATCCCTTCCTGCCTTTCATCACGGAAGAGCTGTGGCACGGGATGGGTTACAGCACCGACATGCCCGAGCAGCAAGGCGGCCGGACGATCATGAACGCGCCGTGGCCCAAACCGTTCGACCAGGAATTCCGGGACGCCTACAGTCTGGATGAATGCTACCTCGGCTTTGCCAACGACAAATACGAAGTCGTCACGCAAGGTCGCAACCTGCGGCGCGTCGGAAACATTCCGGCCGGCAAGAAGGTGAAGTTCGTCCTGCAACCGAGCCGGCCCATTCTCCCGCACGATGCCGAAGTCATCCGCATTCTGCTCAACGCGGAAGCGATTGAGATCAACGAAAGTTTCGCCGCCAGGCAAGGCACGCCCACCGCGCACACGCCGCTGGGCGAACTCTTCCTGCCGCTCGAAGGCCTGATTGATGTCACGGCGGAAAAGGCGCGGCTCACCAAGAAAATGGAGGAGTATCAGGCGGAGCTCACCAAGGTGGCGCAGAAGCTGGCGAATCCGAACTTCACCCAAAAAGTTCCTCCACAGGTTTTACAGGAACATCAACAGCGCCTGGCCGACTGGCAGGAGAAGCTTGTTAGCGTGAAAGCAGCACTGGAAGCCTTGGATAGCTAAGACGCGGAAATCCTTCACCGGCTATGAAATTGCATTTCTGCTTCCACCGGCCGACGCGTATTTACGGGAGTCTGCTTGCCGTGCTAGCCACACTTTTTCTGCCGCGAGTCGAGGCCGCGAGTGCGGTGGCGATGCAGATTTCGCGGCAGACCAATGGGAGCATCTATGTGGAGGCCCGTGGTCCGGCTGGAATGGTTTATTCGCTGCAGGTATCCAACCGCCTTATGGGCTGGCGCACGCTCGACTTTGTCCACTCCCCGAGCGGTCAGGCTGCCTTTCGGGCAAATGCCGCTGCCAGCACCGAAGGGAGTCACGCTTACCGGGTCCGGTTGGAATCAACAAATACGACCGTCACGGTCACCGATTATCATGGCTGGACGAACAGCATCCTCCTGCGCAACCCGCAAGTGGAGGTGGTCATTGTGCCGGCGGTCGGGCGCATCATGCAGTTGCGCTTCCTGGATCAAGCAGACGGACCCTTCTGGGAAAATACCGGCCTGCAGGGAACTCAACCCGCCGCGAACTCGTGGGACACCCCCGGCAGTTTCGGCGGCGACAAAGCCTGGCCCTCGCCGCAGACCTGGCCCTGGCCACCGCCGCGGGGATTCGATTCGATGACCTACACCGCGAGCCTCACCAACGGAGTGGTGACGATGACGGGGCCCGTAGATGCGACGTTCGGCACGCGGGTCGTCCGCCGCATCTCCTTGCATCCCACCGAACCGATCTCGCGCGTCACCACCACGTTTGAAAAAGTATCCGGCGACGCCAGCCAGATCGGCGTTTGGGTCATAACGCAACTGAAAGAGGCGGAGCGCGTTTTTCTGCCGGTCCCGAATCACTCTATTTTCCCCAAAGGCTATACCGCTCTGGGGGACGTTCCGGCGGGACTCTTCGTGTCGAACGGCCTGGTCGTGCTATCGCGCGATCCGAAAGCCGCCACCAAGATTGGCAACGATGCGGGCGCCTTGTTGTGGGTGGGCACCAACAACTCGCTGCTCATCGAATCTTCCCGCCGCCCGGGTGCGGCGGAAGCTGGCTATCCGGACCATGGTTGTAGCGCCGAGGTTTATACCAATCCAAACCCGACACCTTACCTCGAACTGGAACTCCTGGCCCCGTTGAGGAATCTGGATGCGGGTAACACCGCCGAGGCGGTTTCCGTCTATTCGCTCTTCCGCCGAACGCAACCCACCGCGCTCGACGAAGCTAATAAGATTCTGTCTCCCTGAAGTTGGCTGGCTCCAGGCAAAGCCATTGCACGGCGCTCGTTCCGATTTCGCCGCGGGGAGTTGCCGCCATCCTGCGGAAAGAATTATTCCTCAGCGCTCGCGGCAAATTCGCTCCGAGCAAAACAATTATTCCACCGGCTCGGTGACCGGTGACGGCCGGGCCCGACTCATCTCCGAAAGGTCCGTGAGTTTGATGTGCCGGTTGTTCGCGGTAACGATCTCGCATCCGCTAGCACGAAAGGAAATCGTCACGGCGCCCGTTTCGCGAGTGTAAATTACCGTCACGTTCCGCTGATTCAGCCGTCCCTTCAAACGCTCCGTGGCGCGGGCCGCCACCGGAAATTCGGAATCGGCGACGATGATCAGCCGCGGACGGATCGCTTCGAGCAGCGCATCACACAGCGGCTCGGTCTGCGTGGGGATTCCGGTGACGACGAGGTCGGCCCGGAGATCATTGGTGGTATCGAGCAGGCGGTTCTGGCCGGTCCGTCCCAGGTCGGAAAGGAGCAGAAGTTTTACCCCGCGGAAAGCACCTTGCCGGACGAGGACCCCGTCGTCGCCCTGTTGGGATCCCTCGGCTTCGCTCGGATGCAAAATGGACCACGGTCCGGATTGGTCACCACGCTGTAGGATTCGGAGCTGGTATGGCTCGCGTTCCCAACGGGCCAGGTTGCGCCGATAGGCAGACGAGCGAAAGCGGAAAGAGCTGACGAAGATGTCGTGACAACCAAACTCGGACGTGAGCAGCTCGGCGCCGCCGGCGTGGTTGAGGTCGCCGTGCGAGATCAACAGGCGCGGCAGATGGTTTACCCCTTTCGCGCGCAAGAACGGCCGTGTGATAAATTCGACCGAATTCGTGTTGCCGCAATCCATCAGCCAGTCATTGGCCCGGCCCGCGGCATCGAGATATTCCGCGTGCCCGCCCTTGAGCGGAACGATGGTGAGTTCAATGTCCTTCCGCATGGTGAACCATTGCATCGCATAGAAGCCCGCCACGAGCAGCCCGGCCGCCGCCGTTCGCCAGCGCTGTTCGGGTTTCCAGAGGGTCCCGCTCAGCGTACCGATTAAGCAGCCATAATAAATCACGAAGCTCAATGCCGACGGCGCGGGCACATAGAAGTAAGCACCCGGCAATTCCGTCGCCCAGCGGCTGAGCTTTACCATGCTGAGCATCCAGAACCAGCCGCAGTGATTGAACAGCTCCGAAACCCAGGGCAGCCAGTCGCCGCAAATCAGGCTGCCGAGATTGCACATCAGGGCGAGACTGCTGATCGGCACGATGACGAGATTGGCGAGCAGGGTCACCGGGCTGAACAGATGAAAATAATACGCCGTCAGGGGCAGCGATCCGAGCCAGGCGGCCAAGGAAGTCGCCAGACTGGCGGAGAACGCCCGGACTAGGGCCGCCCGCGCGCGCTGCCCTTTAGACATCACTTCCGGGGCCAGCCAGGGATCGCGGGCCAGCAGCCGATCCCGCAGTTGCTCCAACGGGGGCAGGAAGAGCGCGATGCTCAACACCACGAAGAAGGAAAGTTGAAAGCTTGCCTGAAAGAGCTGTTGGGGATCCCAAACCAAAATGACCAGCCCCGCGGCCGCGAGCGAATTGAGCAGGTCGCTGGGCCGGCGGAGCGACCACCCGCCGATAATGATGGTCATCATCACCGTCGAGCGGATGGCCGAGGATTGCCACCCGGTGGCCGCGGTATAAAACCAGATCAACGGAATTACGACCAGACCGCAACCGACCCGCGGCACGCGCAACACGCGCAGCAAGCTCACGAGAATTCCGGCAATGAGGGCAATGTGCAGGCCGCTGATCGCAAAGATATGCATCGTGCCGGATTTCATGAAAGGCTCGTTGATCTCGCCCGTGAGCGCCGTCTTCCAGCCCAGCGACATCGCCCACATCAGGCGCAACGGTTCATCTTCGACCGGCAACCCGCGCGCCAGGGTACGTTGCGCCCAAGCCAGGAAGCGATCCGTGAACGGCGGCGAGTTCGTGGCTGCATCCACGGCCCGCCAGTCATTGGTCGAATCCGCTTTGAGCTGAAAATAAATTCCCTGCCGTGCCAGGTATTGGCGATAATCAAAAAGTCCCGGTACCACGGGCCCCGGCGGCGGGGCCAGCACGCCGGTGATCGCAACGGCGCGCCCGGCAAAGAATTCAACCGGCAGCTCACCAGTGGTGGAAACCAGCACCGACCCGTCCGCCGGTTGCTGCTTTTCCGCCCGAACCAGCGTGGTGACTCGGAGGCGGACCAGGGTACGGAGCGATTCCGTTTCGCCATGCCCGGCCACCCGCAAGCTCGGAGTTTCCGCGAGCGTGCCGTGTAAGGTAACCAGGGCCGGTTCATGGTCGGCCAGGCGACGCAAATCGTTGGGGGATACCACCGCCGTGCGAGTTGCCAGATTGGTCCAAGCGGCGATCATGAACAGCGGCCAGATGAGGAACGCCCGCACCCGCGACGACCACAGCGTCAAGAAGAGCAACGCAAAGGCGAGGGCGAACAGAACCAGCAATGGTGGCTGAATTGCATCGGCCAGCAGCAAGCCACTCCCGTAAGCCAACGCCACGGCGAGCAAGGGGCGTTTCATGAATGCGAGGAGAACTATCAGGCCCGAGCGCGAATGTCCAATCCGTGATTCAGAACGGGTGCGACCAGAAGTGGCGGTCAACCCGGGTGGTCGGAGTGTTCGCGCTGCGAACACTCCGCCCGCGCAGAGCGGGCGGAACGTGCGGTGACTCGGACGTGCCGCTGGACGCGGCACGACGGCTCGCAGCGCGAGCCGTTGTACCAAACTGACCGCCACTTCCAGTCGCACCCATTCAGAACCGCGTCGGCAATCACGCAGTTGAATTGCAATCTTTGGCTTCCCTTCAAGGAAAGGCGCTGGCGAGCGACGAAAAGTATTGTGCGCAGTGCCAAATCGAACTCGGCGCTGGCCGGAAGGCAAGCCGAGCTGCGGCGCCGGCGGTCGACGACCTGGAATCTGGAGTCACCGGTCAACGACAATTAAATTTCCCCGTCGGGAAGTTTAGTTGTCGCTAGAGGAGTCACCCCGACTCCACGATTGGGAGGTGTCCCGGGTAGCACGAACCGTTAGCGCAGACTAGTTTGCCACGCCGTGGATTTCCGAATTTAACTGGACGCTGCCACAGCTTCCTTTCAAAGCCCGGTCGACCGCACGAGCCTTGGTTAAAGGCCAGGCTTAGTCACTCGGCTGGCGGCGAAGGAAATTCCGGTCGCATTAAATGGCAAGTTGAAACTGGCGCCGGAAGACGCGTAGCGGCCCGCATATCCGAAAGGAATTATTATCGCTGTGAACGCCTTGGGCCGCGACGGGCAACGTCGCGAAAGTGGAATGAAAGCCGCCACGGATAAAGTCCGCCTCTCCTCAGCGCACGCCACGCGCAGGCCGCGTTCGCCGGCGCCGTTGCGAAACCATTCCACCTTCGTTCCACGACCCGAGTTCTTGCCGCCACCAACCGGCGTGCGGGCGACTCCCACCGCGGACACCTCAGGACCGCACTTGCAGCTAAAACCGTGGGGTGTCAGCTATGTCACTACATCGCTCGATAAAAAATTGAAGCGACAGCACAACCGGATCCCGCATTTTTTCCCGGCGCTGGCGGGCTTCACTGAGCTTGTCCGCGCTGCCGGTGGGGCCATTGTGGTGGCCACGCATGAGCCGCGCACGACTAGTCCAAGCGCTGAATTGGCACCAGCGAACAAAAACCAATCCGCTCCAAGACTTGGAGGAGCATTCGTGGCCCCAGCGCATCGGGAATTTTTCGCGTCACCGAAGGCATCAGAAGGTGGCGTGCGCACGCTTGTAGGTCGCGGAAAATTCTGGGCTAACCGCTTGACGGTCGCCATCGGACTTCGCATATTCCTCCGCGTTCCACCGGTTTCAGCTGAACACAATTTGTTTTAGTCGTTATGCGTAAGAGCAAGATTGGTTTCTCCGCGGCCAAGGCCACGGTGGCCTTGACAGAATTCTCCACCTCCTCCCGGGCCGGCGGTCATTGCCCGGAATTGCGCGTCGCCCCGCCCGCAGTTACCTCCGCCACCGAAATCGCCGACAAGATCAAGGAGCTGCTCCGGCTCGCACAGGAACAGGGCCACCTTACCTACAGCGACGTCAATGACGCCCTGCCCGACCAATTGATCTCGCCGGAGATCATGGACGAAATTTTGATCAAGCTGCGCGCGCTGGAGATTGAAATCGTGGAAGCGGAGGATGTGGAGCGGGTCCGACCGCCGGAGCCAGAAGTAGAAGATGAGCGGACGCGGCTGGACGGCTTGGATGATCCGGTGCGGATGTATCTCAAGCAAATGGGTCAGGTGAAATTGCTCACGCGCGAGCAGGAAGTCACGATCTGCAAGCGGATCGAGGACGCCGAGGCAGAAGTTCGCCGCATCATTTATGGTCTTGGTTTCGCCGGCAAGGAGCACCTGGCCCTCGCCGAAAAGCTCACCTGCGAACCGCCGCGCGAACGCTTCGAACGCGTGGTGGTGGACCAGAAGACGGACTGTCGCGAGGCCCACCTCCACGGGTTACGCCGGGTGATGCGGTCCGTCCAAAAGCTCGATGCCCAGGTCGATGAACAATTCGCCGCGTGGCAGGACACGCCGACCAAGCCCCGGCAGGCAAGCCTGTTCCGCACGTTTAGAAAACTGGATGCGCGCTTGCAGGCCACCTTCCCAAAGTTTGGCTACAAATACAAAGTGGTCGAGGAGATGACGTTGGTCGCCGAGAACATTCATGATAAAATCCAGCTGAGTTGCCGGACCATCGCCGACTTGGAACGCCGCGAGCCGTCCCCGCAACAGCACGCCATCATCGAGTCGGAACGCCGGAAGATCCGCGCCCTCGAGGAGTTCGTGCGCATGCCGAGCCCGGATTTCCTCAATGCCTACAATCAGTTCAAGCTCCTCACGGCCCGGGCCAACGATGCCAAGACCGAAATGGTCGAAGCCAACCTCCGGCTCGTCATTTCGATCGCCAAGAAATATACCAATCGCGGGATGTCCTTCCTCGATCTGATCCAGGAAGGCAACATGGGCCTCATGAAGGCCGTGGAAAAATTTGAGTACCGGCGCGGCTACAAATTTTCGACCTACGGCACCTGGTGGATCCGCCAAGCCATCACACGCGCCATCGCCGACCAAGCCCGCACCATTCGCATCCCCGTCCACATGATCGACCTGATCAACAAGTTGATGCGATCGCAGAAACGGTTGCTCCAGGATTTTGGCCGGGAGCCGACGGCCGAGGAGATCGCGGAGGACATGGCCTTCCCCGTCGAGCGGGTGCGCGCAGTGCTGAAAATGGCGCAGCAACCGATCTCCCTCCAGTCCCCCGTTGGCGACAACGAGGAAAGCAGTTTGGGCGATTTCATCGAAGACAAATCCACGGACAATCCGTGCGACGTCGCCAGCTTCGCCATCTTGCGCGACAAACTGGGGGACGTGCTGGCCAGTCTGAAGGAACGGGAGCGGCGCGTTTTGGAATTGCGTTTTGGATTGGGCGATGGCCAACCCCGCACGCTCGAGGAAGTCGGCAAACAATTTTGTGTCACCCGGGAACGCATCCGCCAGATTGAAGCCAAGGCCCTGAAGAAAATGCGCCACCCCACCCGCCTCCGGCAACTGCACGGCTTTCTGGAGTTGCAGAGCCTGGAAGGCCTGCTGCCGAAAGTGCTCCTGTTGAATCCCCCATCGCCGGCGTGAATCATCCGACCTGAGTCCGCCCGCCTCGCTCGACTCCCGCGCCTGCCGGAGCAGAGGATCACACCCGCTTGAGCCTTGCGGTCCGTCTCCAAACCAGATTTGCGGTCGGCGGGGATTTGTTGTCACGGCTGAAAAAGATTGCCCGCCAGCCCGGCCCGCGACACATTGGCGGTGGCCGATGGAGAGATGGCTGAGTGGTTTAAGGCACACGCCTGGAAAGCGTGCGTAGGTAACACTACCGTGAGTTCAAATCTCACTCTCTCCGCCACTTTCCGTTTTTCGCAATGCCAGCAAGAATTCGGTGCGAGCTGACCCGAGCTTCAATCCCGCCCCAACCGGATACGGATCAGTTTCGCGGGCGGAGACGCGATTGTCGCCGGCTCTGGTTAAAAAGGGCGGCGGAGCGAGGCCGCAGCGCTGGGGCAGCCCGGCCCACTAGTGA
This sequence comes from Verrucomicrobiota bacterium, assembly GCA_025350905.1. Taxonomy (GTDB): domain Bacteria; phylum Verrucomicrobiota; class Verrucomicrobiia; order Limisphaerales; family JADLHS01; genus JADLHS01. The sequence goes on along the minus strand of JANXWY010000107.1, from coordinate 2,320 downwards.
TCGGCCGGCCGATCGATCGGTTGGATCAAATCAATCCATCACCGGATCAACCCGCCATCAAGGAAAAAACCGTAACGCTGAACCGATCATGATTGCCACCGTCTACAGGCTAGGAATCCTTTTGCTCGTGTTCGCGGCGACCGGCTGCCAATCGTCCTCGCCTTCACAATACATTTCCCCGCGCATCACCGGGCGGGTGGTGGATGCCCAAACTCAACAGCCGATCGCCGGCGTCCAGGTTCGACGACTGGCCCCGGAAGCCCTGGATGGGGTCGAGGTGATTAAGGGCGGTCAAATTCTCGATCAATCGCCCGCCGTTCGCACCGATGACGATGGAAGTTTTGTCCTCGCCAGCGAACGAAACCTCGCCCTGTTTCAACGCCTTGGCTGGTATTCGGTGAGCCTCGCTTTTTCCCATCCCAATTACACGCGCCTCACAACTGAATTCACCCTGGTCAATGCCACCAACACGCCGGCCGGGGAACCGTTGGTGCAAGCGGGAGAAATTCGCCTGCAACCGAAACCCAAATGAGTCGATATTGCTAAGACAGCGCTTTACGTTTTCGGCTGCGCTAGAATTCCAAATGAACTACCCAGTTTTGAAATTGACCTTTTTGGCCCTGCTGGCGGCGGCGATGATGGGCCTGACGGCCTGTTCGTCCACCCCAAAGGGACCGGACGAGACTCAGCAGACCAGCGTCATTGAAGCCCGGAAGGGGGCCATGGTCGTAGATACGGTGACCGTGGTGGCCACCGTGAAGGCGATTGACCCCGCCACGCGCAAGCTGACGCTCATCACTGCCAATGGCATTCAGACTCCGGTCACCGCCAGCAAAGCCATGGTCAACTTCGACCAGATCAAGGTCGGGGATCAAATCAAAGTGCAGGCAACCGAAGCCTTCGCCGCGTCCCTGCATCCGACCGGCCAGCGGACACGCTTGGGCGAAGTCACTACGGTGGTCCTGGCGCCGAGAGGCGCTTTGCCCGGCGACATCAGCGCCAACACCAAGGAAATTACCGCGCAGCTCACGGCCATCGATACGAAAAGCCGCCAGGTGACACTGCAATTCTTCGACGGCAACTCGGCCCGAATCAAGGTCGGAGCGACCGTCAATCTCAAGGCGCTGAAGCCGGGTGACACGGTTACGGTGTGCGTCGCCGAGTCGCTGGCCATCGTCGTGACGAGACCGTAGCCGACCCACAACCAAAACCATTGATCCCGCACCCACCAAGAACATGAGTCATAAGAATAAAGGACTGGAAGAACACCTCGCCGGCGATCACCCGCAACGAAAGGATCGCAAACTGCATCGCGACTGGCGCATCTGGCTGGCCGTCATTTTGATGCTGGGCGCCATGGCGATCTACTTGTTGACGATGGACGAAGCGATCGTGCCCGGCCGACCAGCCGTTAGCCAACCACCAGCCACCAACGCCCCGGCCCAGCGATAAGACCTCAAGCGGCTTCCGCGTCATTGAAGGTTTGATGACGGCATGCTTACCCGAAAAACATGAGTGCGTTTTGCCTGAGTTTTATTCTGGAGCCTGGTGGCTTGGGACACAGCTTGGCGTGACGATGCCACAACCCGTACCGAATAGGCCGCTGCTGGCATGGCACCAATGTTAGTCCTGGTGGTGCTTGGATTAATCCTCCTCAAAATTGCCTCCAAGCTGGGAAGTAATCACGAAGCAAACCGGGACACTTCAAGGTTTGCGCTCACCGTGCTGGACACGGGGATTGTAGGCGGCCAGGTTGCGTAAGGCTTCCGCTCGCTTAAAAAATAAAATCCTTTCCGCCTGCGCAGCTTTCCGGGAACACTTTGCCGGTGCACGCGCGCTTTCTTCTCGGTCCCGCCGGCAGCGGCAAGACGTTCCGCTGTCTGGCGGAAATTCGCGCCGCCCTGTGCGCTGACCCCGAGGGTGACCCGTTAATTCTCCTCGCCCCCAAGCAAGCGACGTTTCAACTCGAACGCCAGTTGCTCGCGGATCCGAATTTGCCCGGCTATACGCGGCTGCGGATTCTTTCCTTTGAACGGCTCGCGGAATTTATCCTCGACCAACTACGGATCGCGCCGCCGGCGCTGTTGAGTGAGGAAGGTCGCGTGATGGTGTTGCGCGCGCTGTTGCTCCAAAAACAGGGCGAACTAAAAATCTTTCGCGCGTCCGCCCGGCTTACGGGGTTTGCACAGCAACTGAGTTTGTTGCTGCGGGAATTCCAACGCCACCGGCTCCTGCCCGCGCGGCTGGAGGAACTGGCGGCCCGACCGGACAATTCCCCGCCACTGCGCGCCAAACTGCACGACCTCGCGCTCCTGCTCCG
>JANXWY010000354.1 GCA_025350905.1 Verrucomicrobiota bacterium | reverse complement strand
GTTCAAGATCAAGGCGCTGGTGGAAATCGTCATCGGGAAGATCACCAAGCGCAACATCAGCATGAAAAACGTGGAGACGTGCGACCCGGATGTGTCGCCGCTCGGCCACGCGCGGCAGGTCATCAAGATCAAGCAAGGCATCGAGACGGAAACGGCGAAGCAGATTACCGGGTTCATTCGCGACGGGAAATTCAAGGTCACGACTCAGATTCAGGACAGCCAGGTGCGGGTGACCGGCAAGAGCCGCGATGAATTGCAGTCCGTGATGGCGGCCGTGCGGGCCAAGGATTTTCCCGTATCGGTGCAATTTCAGAATTTCCGGGATTGATCAGCATTGCGGCGTGCGGTTGACTCCGCCGTGGGAACTTCTGTCACTCCTCGCCACGCTCCGATTCGATTGGGTCATGGCGGCTTCGATCCAAACCCCTTGCCCCGGTTTGCTGCGAACCGCTAGCATCCCTGCGTGAAGGATTTGCCGCAATCCGTTGAGCAATCTATCCGTGCCCGCAAGCTTTTCCGGCGCGGTGAGCGGATGCTCGTCGCGGTTTCGGGCGGGCTGGATTCGATGACGTTGCTTCACCTGTTACACCGACTCGCGCCGCAATTCGGCTGGCAGCTGTTCGTCGCCCATTTCAACCACCAGCTGCGCGGACGCGCGAGCGATGCCGATGAACGGTTCGTGGAGAAAGCCGCCACGGACTTGGGGCTGCCGTTCCGGGCGGGCCGCGGGGCGGTGAAGGCTTTGGCCGAGCAGCGTGGTCTCTCGCTCGAGATGGCGGCGCGCGAACTGCGTCATGCATTTCTGGCGCGTGCCGCGTCCCGCTTTAAATGCCGGGTCGTGGCGCTGGCCCAGCACGCGGATGATCAGGTGGAGCTGTTTTTTTTGCGCGTGTTCCGCGGGGCGGGCGGGGAGGGCTTGGCGGGGATGAAGTGGCGAGCGCCTTCGCCGGCGAACCGAACCATCGAACTCGTGCGGCCGCTGCTCGATGTGAGCAAGGCTGAGCTCGCCGCGTTCGCGGCCGCGAATGGCATCCGCTTCCGCGAAGACGCGAGCAATGCGGCCGCCGACATTTTGCGCAACCGCATCCGCCATGAACTTTTGCCCAGGTTGCGAAAGCGATTTCAGCCGGCGCTCAACCAGAATGTGCGCCGGTTAATGGCCATCGTGGGCGGCGAGGCTGAAGTGGTGGATGCCGCCGCGCGGGCCTGGCTCGCCACCAGCCGGCCGGGGTTTGATCGGCTCGCCCTCGGCATTCAACGGCGCGTCCTGCAGCTTCAACTTCAACGGCTGGAGGTGACTTCAGATTTCGAGCTGGTCGAAACCTTGCGGCTTCGGGCCCATCAGCCGGTGACCGCCGCCTCCGCGGTGCGGTTGGTGCGGGACCGCTCCGGAAAAATTGCAAAGGCGATCGAGGCCAAAGGAAAATTCCGGTCGGGTCAGCTCGCGCTCCGGCTTAAGCGCAAGGCGCAACGGGTTCAGTTTGCCGGGGCGGAAGTAAATTTTGCCTTGGTGCCTAAACGCGGTGCCCGGCAGCGACGATCGGCGGTTGGCGCAGAGGTTTTCGATGCGGCAAGGGTCGGCGCGACAATCATATTGCGGCATTGGCGAGCGGGCGACCGCTTCCAACCCATCGGCATGCCCAGCGCCGTGAAGCTCCAGGATTGGTTTACCAATCAGAAAATTCCTCGTGATCGTCGGCGACAATTGATCGTAGCGACGACGGCGGCCGGTGAGATTTTCTGGGTGGAAGAGCAGCGCATGGGCGAGCGATTCAAACTGACGGCGGACACGCGACGGCGTTTGCTCTGGCATTGGCGACGAGGGTGAGTCGCCACCGGAGTTGAGCTTAATCAGTGAAAACACGCTTGAATTCCTCCCGCTGCCCGTCATGCTCGCGGGACAAATGAAATCCACCCTACCTCGAGCTTTCGGCTCGAACTCCCAGCGTCCACTTTCGATTTCGCGTCGGGACTTTTTGCGCTCGACCGCGCTGGCTGGCCTGGCCGCGCCGTTCGTTTTGCCATCCGGCCTGCGCGCCTCCGCGCCCAATGCCAAACTCAACCACGCCTGCATCGGCGTCGGAGGGATGGGATGGAACGACCTGAACACTTTTCTCCAGCATCCGCGTTTGCAGGTCGTCGCGCTTTGCGATGTGGACGCGAACAATCTCGACAAGGCGGCCAAGCTCGTCCCCGGCGCCCGGCGCTATTCAGATTGGCGCGAGTTGTTGGAAAAGGAAGGTGACCAGGTTGACTCGGTAAACGCCGCCGTGCCGGACCACATGCACTTCGCCATTGCCTACGCTGCGATTCAGAAGGGCAAACACGTTTACTGTCAGAAGCCCATGTGCCATGACGTCGCGGAAGTGCGCGCGCTGACGGTGGCGGCGATCCGGAAGGGAGTGGTGACGCAGCTCGGTACGCAGCTCGCCGCCGGCATTGGCGACCGTACCACGGCGCATCTGCTGCGCACCGGGGTGATCGGGAAAATCAAGCACGCCTATCTCTGCTCAAATCGGCCCGGCGCGGTGGAGAGTTATCGGCTGCTGGGCCCGCGACCGGCCGCCGGCCAAGAGCCACCGGACAGCCTCAAGTGGGATCTGTGGCTGGGCACCGCTCCCGCGCGGCCGTATGTGCCGGAGATTTACCATCAAACCAAATGGCGCGCCTGGCAGGATTTTGGCACTGGTTGGTCCGGCGATATCGGCTGCCACATTTTCGATTCGACTTGGAAAGGGCTGGGTCTGCAACCCGCGCTCACGGTGCAGGCGGAAGTGCAGGCGTCCTGGGAAAATTCCCCCGCCCGGCGCGGCGACACTTGGCCGCAGGGCGATCACATCACGTGGACGTTCCCCGGCAACGAACTTATCGACGGCAAAGAGCTGACATTGGAATGGTTCGACGGCGAGTATTATCCCCCCAAGGAAGTTCGGGCCCTGTATTCCCTGGAGGATTATCCCCCCGAGTCGGCGATGCTCATCGGCACCGAAGGCGCGCTGCTGCACCATCACGGACGGTCGCCGACCCTTTTGCCGGAGAAGAAATTTGAAAAGCTGGAGCGCCCGAAATTTGAACCGCGTGATCATTACCATCACTTTGTGGATGCCTGTCTGGGACTGACCAAGACCGAATCGTTTTTCGCCCAGACCGGTCCGATGACGGAAGCCATTCTGCTCGGCACGGTGGCGATTCGCGTCCCGGGCAAACAATTGGCCTGGAACCACCGGCGGATGAAAGTCACCAACCACCCCGAAGCCAACCCTTTCCTCAAGCGCAAATACCGCAGCGGCTGGAACACCGGCGGATTTTGAAATTGCCCGGAAAAATTTTAGCTCGAATTCCAACCGGATTTAGTACGTCATAGGTTCACCATGAAAAACAATCTGCCCGAATCCCAACTCTCTCGTCGTCGTTTTCTCGCCGTCACCGGCCTGGCCGCGGCGGCGCCCACCCTCCTGCCCGGCCGCGCGTGGGGGCAAGCCGGCAAAGTCGCGCCGTCCAATCGCATCACGATGGGCATCGTGGGTGCCGGTTGGCAGGGGACCAACAACATGAACGCCTTCCTCGGCCAGAAGGACTGTCAAATCGTGGCGATATGCGATCTGGACCGCAATCACCTGACGTCCGCCCAAGCAGCGGTCAACAAGCATTATCAGAACACGGATTGTAAGGTGTACCATGATTATCGGGAAATGCTGGCCCGGCCGGACATTGACGCGGTGATGATTGCCACGCCCGACCACTGGCACGAACTGACCGCCGTCGAGGCCGCGCGGAACAAGAAGGACATCTACGGGGAGAAGCCGCTGGGCAAGACGATCGCCGAACAACAGGCGATGGTGAAAGCCGTGCAGGCGAACCAGCGCATCTGGCAGACCGGTTCCTGGCAGCGCTCGGAAAAGCATTTTCATTATGCCTGTGAAATCGTCCGCAACGGCTTGATCGGTAAACTCAAGCGCGTGGAAGTCGGCCTGCCGGCTGGACACTCGGATTTCGCGAACAGCAAAAGCAAGAACACCGTGACGCCGCCGCCCTCCGAACTGGATTACAATTTCTGGATCGGGCCGTCCGAGATGATGCCGTACATCGAATCGCGGATCCATAAGAACTGGCGTTGGAATTACAACACCGGCGGCGGGCAATTGCTCGATTGGGTGGGCCATCATTGCGACATCGCGCATTGGGGCATGGGCTTCGACAATGATGGTCCGTCGGAAATCGAAGGGCAGGGTGAGTTCCCTCCCAAGGATGCGGTTTGGAATACCTGCACCAAGTATCGCATCAACCTGAAATATCCCAACGACATCGAAATGGTAATGGCGGGCGGTTATGGCGACATCAAGAGCGGGACCAAGTGGATCGGCACGGAGGGCTGGGTTTGGGTGGACCGCAGCAACGCTTTTGAATCCTCCAACCCGGCGTGGAGCGACGCGCGTCGCCTACCGGACGATTTACGGAAGGTAAAGCTGTACGAATCGAGTGACCATTACGGCAATTTCCTCGCCTGCGTGAAGTCACGGCAGCCCACTATCACGCCCATCGAGACCGCCCATCACTCGGCGGTTCCGGGTCACCTAGGACTTATCTCGATGGTCCTGGGCCGCAAGCTAAAGTGGGATGCGAAACAGGAAGTCATCTTGGGCGATGCCGAAGCGAGCAAGCTGCTGACCCGGCCGTTCCGCGAGCCGTGGAAACTCGCCTAGCGGCGCGCGAGTCGGTTGTGCGGTTAATCGTGCCTTGCCCGAAACGCCGTGGAGTTGCTTAAACTCACGGCGGGAACGCTGGTCTGGTGACCGCCCCGCCCGACAGTCCCTCAAGGAGCGGCGGGCGTGACGAGCTGGTAGAAGCGTTGCGATTGGCTGAGTGACGCGCTGTCCGTAATGAAGACCTGATGGGCGATCGGCTCGGCCGCAATATCGGCGAGTTTGAGCCACGGACTCAGGCTCAGCGTGTCACTATAAAGGATGGAATACGTCCGCTCGGCCGCCGCGCTGAATTGGAGGGCCACACCGGCGCCACTTTGCGTCACTCCCTCCAACCGCAAGCGGCTCGCGGCACTTTGCGGGTTCGTGCCGGCGATGAATTCCTGCAGGTTCGTGAATCCGTCATGATCCGGGTCCAGCCCGGCGTCGTTCACCAGCTTGTTTAAACCGTTCGTGTCCTCCCAGCTATCCGGCATCCCGTCCCCGTCGGTGTCCGCCAGGCCCGAACTTCCGGCCGTCGGCGCTGCGGCCACCCAGTTCGCCGGGTCATTGCCATAGTTGGCAAAATTGACGCGCTGGAGCGACGCTCCGAAGCCGTTGGCGTTCGTCGGCCACGGCGCGGCGCCCGTGTAGGCCACCTTGTCCATTAGGACGTAGGGCACCAAACCCAAATCCGGGCCGCTCGTCTGCGGGTTGTCCGGGGCGGTGAGTTCGACGCTTTCCCCCGCGTTATCGAGCCGACCGGACCACGGTCCAACCACGTTTCCGTTCGTGCCGTAGCGAGTCCGGAATGTCGCCAGCGCGGCGCCGTTGGTGGCGGGGTCAAATCCGACGACGAGCAGGTAGCTATCGGGCGCGAGACTGTGGGTAGTGTTGAACTGGAAATCCACGGCGTCGCGCAACCGCCAGCCGTTCGTCGGATGCAGCGTGTCATAGAGCGGCACCGCGCCGCCGCTGAGGTTGTGCAGTTCGATGAATTCCTCCTCCGGATTCTCGTTCGTTCCGTTGGGTGGCGGATGATACATGATTTCGGTGATGACGACGGGACCGACGCGGGGAGCGGCGCTGGCCGCGCCGGCCCCCGTTCGGAAGAGGGGAAGCTGATCGGGCGGACTTTGGGCGGTCACCGCAGTGCCAAACGTCAACGCACTCATCGCGGTGAATTCGGCTCCGACGCTGGTGACGATGCGCCCGAAGGATACGCCGTTGAATTGCGGACCAAATTTCGCGTAATCGCGGAAACCGGTGGCCATCCCAACTCCGTTGGCCGCGGTCAGCCACACGTCATCTCCTTTGGCTGAACTAAACGAGAAACTTGCCGCCGCGCCCGGCTGCGGATTGAATTCGTACTCGTAAAAAACTTTGTACCCAGCGGCCGGAATCACCGTGCCATTGGGAATACGGAATTTCCGAAGATTGTTAAGGTCATCGCTGAGGAACCAACCGCTCACGTCCACGGGCGAGTTGGCCAGGTTGCGCAATTCGACGGCGTCTTCGAGCGGAGGATCGGTGTGGGTAAGGACTTCGTTGATGACGATGTTGGTAAGGTAAAGCCAGTTGGCGGCACCGGGTGAAGGCGTGGTGAACAGCACGCGGTTGGTGGCGCCATCGGGGAAGCGACCTTCGGAAACGTCGGGGCTCTGGGCGCCGAAAGTTACGGTGTCAATGGCCGGTGCCGTGCCGGGCGGGAAGAGCCCGATCGCCTCCCCAAGCGTGCCGCTCAGCGAGAAATTGACATGGTTGGCGCCTTGGGAGGTATTGTTATCGGCGATAAATTTGCACCAGCCGTTCGTGTTGACGCCGAGGAAAGACAGCGCGGCAATGGGATGCTTGGTGCGGTCGGCCAGGGCATCGGTCAAAAAGAGTCCGCCGAGCGCGACGGGCTGGGGATTCGGGTTGTAGAGTTCGAACCAATCCGGTCCGTTGGCCACGCTCGCGGCCCACTCGTTGATGCGAACATTGTTTCTCTCGCCTAACGCGGCCGTGATGTTGGCGGAGCCGGGGGTGGGCAAAGTGAGTTTCCAACCCGGAGCACCATCGGGCGTGTGGCCCAGGGAAAAATCCGCTGCCTGCGGGCCGAACGCAACGGAATCAAACAACGCGCCGCCAGGAGTAAATAGGCACATGGCATCGCCGTCCGCATTCAAACCGAAACCGGCGTTCAGCGTTGGGCCATTGGTGGTGGAGGCGGCCGACGCGGGATCACAACGCACCAGCAGAAAGCTGCCCGGCGCGAGGTTCACGCCGGTCGGAAACACCCAGCGCCCGGGCTGGCTGGGATTGTCGCTCAAACTGTAGCCCGCGAGACTCACGGTGACGGCGGAGGGATTGAAGACTTCGACCCAGTCGGTGATCGTCCCGTCGCTGTTGGTGGCCGAACCGTTGTTGGCCAGCACTTCGTTGAACACCACCGAGGTGACATTCGTGATAAACCGGTTCGCTTCCAAGGCCAGGCCCCAAACAATGTCGGTGCTGGTGGAATTTACCTGATGGACTTCGACGGCGATGATGTTGGCGCCGGGGTGCAGCAGGCTGGCCGGGATGGTGAAACTCTCATCCACGTCCGCATCGCCGCTGCCGCCGAGCGGGCTGCTGGCAAAGCTCAAATTGGTGATGGCTCCGCCGGGCAGCCGGATTCGCGAAAATTCACTGCCGTTGATGTAGATCACCGCGCAGTCGTCGAGCCGCATTTGCGCGGTGACAGTGAACCCGGCAAGGTCGTTCGTCACCAGCACGGTGGTGCGAAAGTAGTACGCGTGCCCCGCGCCCAGGCCCGGTGGTGGGATTCGCGGATCCAACAGTGTGGTGTGGATCAGCGGAGTGATCGCCGGGTTGTTTTCGAAGGCCAGCAAGCCCGGGCCGGCCGGCCAGGCGCTGTCGTTGTAGTTTGTGGCCGTCCAGTTCACGCCCTCGAGATTATTCGATTGGTTGAACCGCCAGACGCTCGCGTAATCCATGAGCCTAACCGTGAGGTTCGTGACGTAGATGGGCAGCGCCCCCGGATTGCCCGCTCCCGGCGTCGGGGTGGAGAAGAACGCCAACTCATCGCTACCATCGGGCGAACGACCCTGGGACACGCCTCGCGTCTGCGGGCCATAGACCACGTTATCAATCAACCCAAGATCGGCGGCGAACAAACCCAGACTGCCAGCATCGGGTGAGAGTTTGAAGTTCAAGTGCTCTGGTCCGGCGTTCGGGTTGCCGTCCGCTTGGAAGGCAAAGAAACCGCCCGCCGCGATATAACTCAACGGAGCGATACGATGTTGCGCGGGGGAACCTTCCGGGGCGTCGGTGAGATAGAGCCCGCCCAAGGCGGCCGGCACCGGGTCGGCATTGAAGAGTTCGACGAAATCATCGGGAGCGGTGGGGGCGCCGGAGGCGAGCCATTCGTTGAGGCGCAGCGTGCCGCCGTCGGTGACGGGTTTCGCGATGTTCACAAAGCCAAAGCTCGGCTGACATAATCCCCAGGTTCCGTCGGCCTGCCGGCCAATCGAGAGATCAATCAGTTGTGGTCCAAAGCTCACCCTGTCGAGCAACGCGCCGCCGTTGGCGACCGAATCAAAGAGGTACACTTCGTCGCCGTCGGCCTTGAAACCGAACCCAAGATTCCGTGCCGGGTTGCCCGAGAAATCGGAGAACAGAACCAGGAACTGCCCCGGCCCGAGCGTGGTGCCCGGGGCGAAGGTAAATTTATTTTGGATCAGCAAATTGTCGGTGAGCCTCTTGCCCGAGAGGTCAATGGCCGAGCCGCCGGAGTTGAACAGCTCGACGAGGGCAGGCGATTCGGCGTTCGTGACGAGCGTGAGGCGGTTACGCGCCAGCACCTCGTTTAGCCGCAAACCTCCCGGCAAGCTGGTGTTTACTGTCCAAGTCCGCGACGTGGTCGTGATCGCGCCCGCTCCGAATTCCGATGCATCTTGATAAAGGCCGGAGTCGCGCTTGCCAGAAGCTTGAACGACATACGAGCCGTTCGTGAGGGCCGTGAGCAGAATCGGCGTGGTGATGGGAGTTTCCGGACTCCAGTTGCCGTCGTTGAGTCGCCACTTGTAATGCGTGTAACCCGAGCCAAAGGGGAATCCGGTTATCGGAATTCCGCTGCCGGTGCGAGCGGTCCCGACGGCAAGCGTAGCGCTGGTGGCGGAAGTGGGGGCGCGGGGTTCGCCCGCAATGGAAGCGCCCAGCGGGATCGCTCCGCCTTGATCGCAGGCGTTCGGTCCCGCGCTAAGGGCCGGCGAACCGGCGCGCAGTCCAAACCAATTCTTGAACACCTGGGCCGCGGTCCACGAGTTGAAGTTGGTGGTCTCGGCCAGTTGTGGAACGTGATTGAACAAGGGCGCATTCGTGGAATTATTGCCGCCCGGACCGGACCAAGCACTGCCGGCGAGTTGATGGATAAGATTATTGGTGAACGTCACCACGGCGTTCGTCCGATCACGCACCAGTTCCTCCGCATCCGAAATGATGTTGCCTTCGAGATAAAAGCCCGCCCCTTCCGCCACCCCACCATCCTGAGTGCAAACCACGGCGCCGGCAGTATCGAGTCCGCCTTGATGGGTCTGATGCACGACAGTGTTGTTGAGCAGCGTGAAGAAGTTGCCCTGCTTGGCCAACGCCGCCTGGTCGCAATCGTAAATCAGGTTGCCGATGATGGTAATCTCGGAAGTGTTTCCACTGTCATTGCCGCCGCTGATGGCGCTGGAAGTATCGGGCGAACCGTTCTTGTGTGCGTGCAGGAAAATATTCCCATCGATCCACGCATCCGTGCCGTCGAGGTCCAGTTCGTCGTCGCCCGAGCCAATGAAGACATTGTCCAGGAAGTGAACAATCGGTGCGGGCCGGTTGCCTCCTGTGAAATCCACTACGTCGTTGTAACCATTGACCGCCCCGAAAAAGTTGCGGAGAAAGATGCCCCGCCCGCCACTTTTGATGCCGCCCGTGCCATGCACCAGTTCGAAGGGAGCGGTCGCAGTGGGGAAGTTGCAGTTCTGCACCATGAACGATGCGCCATCCAACGCGAGATACTGGTGCGTCGTGGTGCCAAACGTAAGCTGCTCGAGCAATACGGTGCCGGCGGCGACCTCGATGCACAATGTGTTATTGCCTTCGAGGTACGTGTTGGCGATCCGCGTTTCCGGAGAGCCAACGCTGCCGTTGACGATCAAGCCTCCCCAACTCACCCCCGAGCCGGGCAGCGCCGTAAAATGAATCCGATTCGTGGGTGTGCCTACCGCGAGCAGACGGGCGCCATCGGCGACGGTGAGATTGACGCCGGCGCCGAGGAAAACGGTGGTCCCGGGCTGGATGGTCAAAGTCGCTCCGCTCGCGATCGTCAGACTACTGGTCAAGTTGTAAGGCCCGCCGCTCGCGGTCCAGACCGTGTCGGAAGCCAGCGTGCCACCGACAACTTGCGAGATGCCATTGTCGAACCAGACCAGCCGATGGACCTTGCCGACCTCCTCGCCGTTCGTGTCGAAACTTTGGACCAGAAGATTGTTGAGTCCGGGGCGGAGCGTGACGGTGTTGGTCCAATGCGCGGTCCAAGCCGTCCAAGCGGCCGGTTGTCCGTTCATCGTCACGGTTCGTGCGCGAGCTGCGTGCGCCGCGCCGAAAAATTTGACGTTCGCGCTCGTGTAGCGCCAAACCCCGCCGGTGGGTACCCCCGCTGGCGAACTGCCTTCCACCGTTTGCTCCGTCGGAATCTGCGCCAGCGCCCCGGCATAACGGTTCGTGGCGAACGTCTTCATGAGGTTGATGTAATTCAGCGGCACCCAACTACCGAGCGTTTCGTCCAGCGTGCGGCCCATGGCCGCGGGAGTAAATGTGTGCCCGAGTTGATTCAACAGTTCGGCGTAGTAGCGCGGTGCAACTTCCGGGTGCTTGAGAAACCGCGCGGCCGCCGGGACTCCGGGCGTGCCGATGGAAGGGATGCCGTCGGCCGCGCCAAAGAGCGTCTGGTTCGGGTCGCCGGCGTGGTCGCCCTGATTCAAAACCGTATCCCAATCGTGGCCCATCAATTGAAAGCGTGGGTCCACCCGGCCGCGATACAACGCGAAATCGTCGCCGGCCCCGGTACCCAAGGAGGTTTCCTGGCTTCCGATCAGGCTGAAGACCGCGAAATAGCGCAGCCATTCGGACACGTTCACCACTTGCTGCACCGTTGCCCAGTAATTGCTATCGGGCGTGTTGTTCAGGGCGTCGGTGAGCTGAATCAGGTCCGCCCAATCGTTTTCGCTATTGTTCGAGGTCTTCGCATAACCTCGATTGGTGTAAGACTGCCAGTTGGTCCCTTGGTAGCTCAGGTCCGCGGCCCAGGCGGAATTCACGGCGCGATAAACGTTCCCACCGCCGTCGGTCGGGAAATGGTTCGCTGCGTAATCGCCATCTGGCGCTTCCTGGTGCACGTAGACGCCAAATTGATTCAGCCCGGCGGCGGTGCGGTCGACCCCGTTGACGCGCAACTGCACAGGTCGGTGCCGCTCGGTGGCCAGTTGGGCTTGGGCGGCCACGACCGCGCCGGCGACCTGGCAATGCGTATATTGCGAATTCAAGTTGAACGCTACGACTCCCTGCCAGCGTCGATCGGAGGGCACGCCCACGCGATAGTTGGGCGGCTGCACCGAGCGCGAACCTTCGCCGCGGTTGCGAAACGAGCAGAGGTAGCGGAGTTCGGACCCCACGCCGTCGAACGTGATCAGCGTGCCGTTGAACGCGGCGTGGGAACGATTATTGGGATCGCCTTCATTGGGGATGGCATAAAGTTCGTCGAATTCCGGTTTCGTCAGCACGAGCCGAAAACCTGGGCGGGTGGCGTCCTGTTCCGAGTCGTCCACCTGGTAGAGCGCATTACAGACCTGCAGCGGGAGGCCGTTGGTTTCGAGCGCGGGGGCCGGCCAGGTGCGGGTAAGCGCCTGGCCGTCCGCGGCTGACACATAAAATTCGATCACCGCGCCGTTCGTGTTCGCCGGCAATATCACGCCGAACAATCCGTCGCCGGCGAGCCCGTCGCCGTGCCCGCCATCGTCGAACATCATCGCTGCCGTGAACGGGGACAGCAGCGTGGTGCTGGCGTCGCGCCAGAAGACCGTGGCGGCGAGACCATTGGTTTGCTCGTCGGTGAGTTGTACGGTGATGGTTACCGGATCGGTCGAGCGGGGCTGCAGCGGGTAATGCGCGAGATCGCGGATCAGCGGGGCGATGTTCGCCGCCGCCGTGGAATTGGCGGCGCCGGGCGTACCGTTGGTGGGAATGCTCGCGGCCCAGTTTTGGCCGCACTTGCCGGTCAGCCGCGAATTGATCCGCTCCAACGATTTCCCGCGGCCATCATGGTCCGCCAACCAGTCCCAGCCCCGATGATTGTAGTCCGGCGTGCCTCGGATGCGCGTCGCGTAATCGCCTTCGTCCGCATAGAAAATTTCGTCCACGCGGTTGCCCAGATTGTCTTCGAGCCGGATGATTTCGTCGGAGTTATTCAACGTGCCGCTCCAGTTGCCGACGAAGTTGGTCACCGCTGGATATTTCGCCGCAAAGCCATCGGCATTGGCCACCACCACGAGAAAGCCACCGGCCGGGAGCGAGACGCTGTTGGTGAAAGTGAACTCGAGGCCCTGCGCCAACCGCCAGCCCATCAGGTCGAGGTTGGTGGCCGACAGGTTTTGCAATTCCACATATTCCTCCGCCGGACTCTCCGAGGCGGGATGATACATGACTTCGCTGATCCGAACCTGAGCGTCGGCGGTTGGAATCCACAGCAGGACGGCCGCTAAGCCCAACCGACCCGCGCGTAAGAAGTATCTCGTCATCACTGATGAGAATAACTCATTTGTAGTAATAACCTATAAATAATTACTAATTTATATTTCATGCCGTATTCCTGGCGGTTCCGGGCCTTCCGGCACGGTGCAGGGCGATGCGGGAGAAATTCGGGTGCGACTGGAAGTGGCGGTCCGTGTGGTAGAACGGCTCGCGCTGCGAGCCGT
>JANXWY010000333.1 GCA_025350905.1 Verrucomicrobiota bacterium | reverse complement strand
CAATGCCGGTACGGTCCCAAAAGTACAAGTTACAATTGGGTGACAAACGTGACGAACAGGTGAAGCCACCCCCTGACTCGGAGTCCGCTCCGCCATACTCCGCTCCGCCAGCCTCACGCTGGGTCATAGTGAGAATGGCTGACGGCCAAGTATGCGGCAGTGGACGGTGCACTCCTCTGGGAAAATCGTTACAAAGGGCCAGCCAATAAACAGGAGATCGCCTGGGCAGTCGCGGTGGACAGCGATGGCAATGTGTTCGTGACGGGTTGGTCTGACAACGAGACCAACGCCGACTGCTACACGGCCAAATATGCAGCATCGAATGGTGCGTTGGTCTGGGACAAGCGTTACAACGGTCCGGCCGACGGCGATGACTGGGGAGTTGCATTGGCGGCGGACAAGAACGGCAACGTTGTCGTGATGGCGAATTCCTTTAACGGAAGCAACAACGACTTCTACACGGCCAAGTATGCGGCGGCAGACGGCGCCCTGCTCTGGGAAAAACGCTACGATGGTCCGGGCAACGGTGACGAATGGACAGAGGGCAAGGGTATAGCCTTGGGCTCGAACGGCATGGTCGCCATCGCCGGCTCCTCGATGGGCATTTCAGGCACCACTGACATCGCAACGATAGCTTACTGGGAGAATCTCCCGCCCCTTTCCGCCACCTCGGTTCCTGCTGGCATCCACCTTCAGTTCAGCGGCGTGGCTGGCAACAGCTACCATATCGAACGCGCACCGGCCTCCACTGGCCCTTGGAGCATCATCGCCACGCCCACCGCGCCGCTCCAGGGATTGATCGAATTCACCGACACAAACCCGCCAACCGGAAGCTCCTTCTATCGCACCAGCACGCCGTAGAACGCCAAATCATAAGCTGCGACGTCACCAAGGAATCCGCCACCACGCTCCCCGACGGTGAGGACTGGCAGGGTTCCAACCTGACGCCCACGGAAACCAACGGCCAGAAAGTCGTAAACGTTTCCCCCAGCGAGCTGCGCGGTTTCTTCCGCCTGCGCGGGCTGTGAGTAAAAAGTCGTGCAATCAGCTTCGGAGGGACGAGTTACACGAATCCCATTCTCGAACGCTTGTGAATACGGTGTAGGACCTCGTGGCACTCGGCCCTCCGATGGAGCGTCTCCGAATCTCCGTCAGGTTTTGGAGTGCGCCGCCCCTGCGGCGCTTTTCGGTAGGGTGCACGATTTTTGAGACGTTCCCAGCCTCAACACCCCGCCTCACCCATTCTAAAGCGGGACAGGGCTCCCGCACTCCAAGACGCGGTTGCGTTCGCCCTACGCCACCGCATCGCGGTCAGGTTTTGGAATGCGGCTGCCCCGGCGGCGGCGTTTTGGTCCCGTGGTTTTCAATTCAAGCGAGCTGCCGCGCGGTGGCCACTTGAATCTGGTCCGCAATCGCCTTCGGAATTTTGGTCGCCTTCATTTTGCTGCCCAAGGCCGTCACGCAAACGACGACCACCCGGCCGCGGGCGACTTCGCGGCGTTCGGAGCCTGCCACCCGGTGCAGGCGAAAGGCGTAGGTCAGGCTCTTGGATTTTTTTCGCGCCACGAGCAGATGGATTTCCACTTCGTCCTCGAATTGCAAGGGGGCGAAGAAATCGCACTCGCAATGCACACGCGGCCAGCCCACGGGCGGTTGGCTTTGGCGCGAAACGATGGAGAGTCCGAGCGAGCGAAAGAACGCGGTCTCGGCCGCTTCCATGTACCGGAAGAAAACCGCGTGATGGACAATGCCCGCCATGTCCGTGTCGCCAAACTCAACCCGGCGCACGATCTTGAATTCACAAGCCATGTGCGGATTTTAGATTGTGCTTCCCGATTGGCGATTGAAAAAATGCGCCCCGCCGCGGCCACCTAATTTTCCGGCTGCCAAGCTGGTGCGGCTGAAGCTGGCGGGTGGAGCGCCGATCTCCGATCCGGCGCGTTGCTGACCGATTCACAACCATGCCGGGTCGGAGGCTGGTGCTCCGGAGGGCGTGGCCGGGTACGCCCGAACGAACCACCGCGCGCGGTCGAGGTTTGCTTGTGGCAAGCGCAATGGGGGTGTTAGTCTCCGCCGATGGAATCCCCGGATTGGGCCAGTCTCAGTGATGACGCGTTGCTGGAGAAAAAAATCTCCCGGCTCGGGTTAACGCTGGACACCCATCCCATCCAGTCGCTCGTGCAACAACTCTATGCGGAGCTGTCGCAGAAAGGGCTCGCCTTCCATCCGCCCTGCCACCTCGGCGACGAATGGTTTGTGCCCGTCGGCGTCCCCGCGATTTTCATTCCGTTCTTCCTCACCCACGAGCGGCTGCGGCAACTCGAACGCAAGATCATCTTGGAAGTCGAAGGCGAAACGCCGGAGTGGTTCATGAAGTTGATTCGCCACGAAGCCGCCCACGCTTACGCCTACGCGTATCAGGTTTTCCGGAAACGAAAATGGCAGCGCACCTTTGGCCTGTCCTCCGCCGAGGAAACCCCATCGTTCTACCGCCCGCGGCCCTACAGCCGCAGCTTTGTGGTGCATCTCGATGATTGGTATGCCCAGAGCCATCCGGACGAGGATTTCGCCGAGACCTTCGCCGTGTGGCTCACGCCGGGACTCGACTGGCGCACGCGCTACCAGGATTGGAAAGCGCTGCAAAAACTCGAGTACGTGGACGAGTTAATGCAGTCGCTGGTCGGCAAACCGCCGTTGCCTCGGCCGGAATACCAGGTCGCGGATTACGACTGCCTCAACGTAAAGCTCAAAACCTATTATGCCCGGAAGCGGAAGGTCTATGAGGATTCGTTCCCGGATTTTTACGACAACGACCTACGCCAGTTGTTTGACGCCGGGGTGGACGTCGAGGGGCGCGTGCAGGCCTCGGTGTATTTGCGGCGCCATCGGCGCGAGCTGGAAGACGCCGTCTGCCAGTGGACCAACGAGAATAAATATCGGGTTAACAAGTTGCTCACGCGCTTGATCGACCGGTGCGACAAGCTGGGCCTGCACATTAAAGCCTACGACCCGCAGCAGAACTTGCAGGTGTCGGCCTACATCACCACGTTGGTGATGAATCATCTGTTCACCGGCAAATTCAAACGCACGAAATGAAAATGGCGCGTCGGAATATTGCCCGGGACCGTCAGCGCAACCACGTGTGAAAAAGAAACTAAAAATCCTCGCCCTGTTCGACGCGATCGCGCCCACGACCCTGGATCAGGACTTGAGCGCGGAGCTTAAGACCGACGATTGGAAGACCGAGGCGAACGTCCTGGCCGCGCTCGCCGAACTCGGGCACACGGTCGCACACCTCGCGATCTTTGATGATCTCAACTTGCTGCGGCAGAAGCTGGACAGTTTCCAGCCCGAACTCATCTTCAACCTGGCCGACCAGTTCAAGAACAACCGGGCGTTTGACCAGAACATCGTCTCGTTCCTGGAAATGCACGGCGTGCCCTTCACCGGCTGCGGCTCCACCGGTTTGACCCTGTGCAAACAAAAGGGGATCTCCAAAAAAATTCTCAGCTACCACCGCATCCACGTGCCCCAGTTCACCGTCATTCCCCGGGGCCGACGCTGCGCGCGGCCCAAGCGGCTCAAGTTTCCGGTGCTCGTCAAGCCGCTGAAGGAGGAGGCCTCGTACGGCATCTCGCAGGCATCGTTCGTGGAGACGGACGAGCAATTCAAGGAGCGGGTCCAGTTCATTCACACGTCGCACAACTGCGACGTCATCGCCGAGGAATACATTGCCGGACGCGAACTTTACGTGAGCGTGCTCGGCAACCATAAGCTGGAGGTCTTCCCGATCCGTGAATTGGTGTTCCAGGAAGTGCCGCCGGATGAGCCAAAGATCGCGACCTACCGCGCCAAGTGGGACGAGGAATATCGCAAACGTTGGGGGTTGCAAAACCAGTTTGCCGACGCGCTCGAGCCCGCCCTGGCCAAGGACATCGGGGAAACCTGCAAGCGCATTTACCGCCTCCTCACCGTGGACGGCTACGCCCGGGTGGATTTGCGCGTCACCCCGGCGAACGAAATTTATTTCATCGAGGCCAACCCGAATCCCATTCTCGCGGCGGACGAGGATTTTGCGCAATCTGCGCTCCAAACCGGGCTGACCTACCCGCGGCTCATCGAGCGGATCATCCGCACCGGATTGAAAACGGTGCGGGAGTGACCCCAGCGGCACGCGTTGAGTTCCCACCACAGAAATTGACGGGCGCTAGCTTTGAACAGCGGGCCCTCCGGTCGCCAATTTGCGTTACGTCGGAGGGAGAAATACGGAAAACGTCCACCGGCTGATGTCCCTGCCATCGGTGAAGCAACTCCCCGAGATTACGATCGAGGAACAGAGCGAGTATTTCATCCGGGGTGGTTTCCGCGGCGTGCGGGTGGATGTGTTGCACACCGCCAATGCGGTATTTGCGGAAGTGCAGTAAAGTTTTGGCACGCGCCACCGTTTTGCGGAAGTGGAGGTTCCGACCGCCACGCCGGCGGGCCTGATCCTGCTCAAACTCTACGCGCTGCCTTCGCTCTACCGCCAGGGCTTGTTCGACCGTGTCTCGGTTTACGAAGGCGATATTGCCAGTCTCATTCAACGCCACCAGCGCGACGTGACGCCGCTGCTTCAACGGCTACAACCGCATTTGGAAGCGGGTGATTTGGCCGAACTGCATAAAATCATCCACGACATTCAAGCCCGGATTGCCCGGTTCGAGCAGTTCAAGAAACCCTGATTGTACTCTGCGCGGAGAGGATCCGCTCATCCCTCGCCCGCCGAAACGAGAAAAAGCTGCCGAACCCGCTTAAGAGCTTTTCCGAGGCACTGACTTAAGAAAGTGGGCCAAATATTCCCCGGCAACTTTCAGCGCCTCGTCAGCCGACGCTTGTTCGGCTCGTCGCATCGTTTCTGAAAGATCAAGGTCGGCGGGTTGATTCAGCTCTAACCGTTCTGAACTCACGACGGTAAGCGGTAAAGGAGCGGCCTTCTTGTGGGACAAGGAAAATGGGAGAGAATGGTCGGTTCGGCCTCGGACGGTGAAGACTCAGGCGGCGTGCTGGAGTGATTTTTCGCGGGCTTTCTTCCAGGCAAGGGGCGTCAATTCAGCCACGGTCTGGTTCGTCGCGCGGGGCAGGCGTTCCAAGATGTCTTTCAAATACGCCTGCGGCTCCACACCGTGCATCCGGCAGTTGGCGATCAAGGTGTAGATCGCCGCGCTGCGCTCGCCGGCTTCTTCGGAGCCGAAAAACAGCCAGTTCTTTTTTCCAAGTGCGGTCGGTCGGATCGCATTTTCGACCAAATTGTTGTCGATCTCTGCCCGGCCGTGTTCTAAAAATCCTTCCAATGCCGGCCATTGGTTAAGCGCATAGCGGATGGCCTGGCCCATCAGACTTTGGGGCAGGTATCGGCTTTGTAGCTTGTTCAGGGCACGGTAGAGCCTTTGCACCACCATCCGGCTGTGCGAGGCGCGAACGCTTTGCCGCAGATCCGGTCCAGCCCGGTTCTGCCGAAGTTCTTCTTCCCACCGGTAGAGCCAGCCGATCTGGTTTAAGATCCAGCCGGCCACGCCGGGCACCGGTTCCCTGGCTTCGAAAAATCCGCGCCGCGCGTGTGCCCAGCAGCCCAGGAGTTGGACCTGTGGCTTGTCTTTGGCAAACGCGGGATAGGCGGCGTAACCGTCGCATTGCAACTGACCGGCAAAGTCTTTTCCGAGCAGCGCTTCCACACAATCGGTCGCGCGGCTGGCGTGCCATTGGTAAATCACACTTTGGCCGGGAACCAGCGCGGTCCAGAGATAACCTTGCCGCGTTTGTCCGTGGCCGGGTTCCAAAAATTCCACCGGCGTCTCATCCACCTGGACGTATGAGCTCCTGCGAATCTGATCCTTCATGACGCGGGTCACGCCGCAGATGAGCCGCACGGCTTGTTCGGTCCATTGCACCATCTGCTGGCGGGCGATGAACACGCCGTGGCGTTGGAGGAATATCTGTTCCTGCCGGTAGTAAGGCAGATGATCGCAGTATTTGCTGACGAAGAGTTGCGCCAGCAGCGCGGGCGTGGCCAGGCAATGCTCGCTCACCCGCGCGGGCGCGGGCGCGAGGACAGGTGCGGCTTGCCGCTGATCGACGCGCACATACTTGGGGCGCACGGTCTCGAGCCAGCGAAATTGTCCGGGCTGGTAATCCAATTGCCGGCTGGTTTCCTCGCCGATCCGTTTGAAGCGCTCCGGTTCCGCACGCACCACCTCGGGCTCGATCACTTCGCGCACCACTTCCAAATTTTCCGGGGTGCGAATGCGGCGGCTCTGCTTGTCTTGGTTGCGCGGCGCCGAAGACGAAGATTTGCGCGCGGGAACTTCAACCACCGTTTGTGGCGGCAATCCGGAGAGTAGGAGCTCCATCTGCGCATCATTCAACTGCTCACTCTGCTGGCCAAAGAAACGGCGGCAGAGCTTGTCCAGCTTCTGGCGCAGCAAGGCGTTTTCAATGCGCGCCAGTTGCAGCGCTTCGGAGAGCAAACTCACCTGCTGTTGCAGCAGTTGGTTTTGAGTTTGCAGCGCGGCGATGTCCATGAGAGTCGCAATGACAGACACACACCGCGAAAAAATGTTTCAAACTTTTTTGAAAAAAAATCACGCGCGGAAAAACTTTTCCGCGCGCGAAACGAAAACCGGAATTTTTCTCACGTCCCGCACTCATACCACGCGCGGCGCGAACCGTTCTTCAACTCCACGCCGTCGAGAAGAAGTTGCAGCGCCTGAGGCGCCAGTTTGATCTTTGCGCCAGGCTCACCGGCGCTTTGTGGCCAGGCGAAAGTTCCTTCTTCGAGCCGCTTGGCCAGAATGCAAACACCCGTGCCGTCGAAATAAAGTAACTTGATTCTATTACGCCGCCGGTTGGTGAAGGCAAAGAGCGCACCCGATTTGGGATCTTCACCCAACTGCTGTTGAGCCGCGTTCCACAGGCCGTTGAAACTCATCCGCAGATCACACGGGGCCGTGGCGACAAACACCTTGAGCTGCGCGTGGAAACTCAGCATAGGCCAGAGGTGTGGAGTTGATGGACCAGCGCCGCAGCCAGGACGATTTGATCGGCCGATTCGATCCGCATCCGCGCGCCGCCCACCAGTTCGACAATCAAAACGTTCGCGCCGGCCGGAGCGGGCAGTTCCACCTGCACGAAGCCTGGGACGGCAGCGGTTTGGCTGCGGCGCTGACGCCAGCCGCAGAAGGTGGTGTAATTAAGCTGATGTTTGCGGGCGAAGGCGGCGGCAGTAAGACCGCTGCGATCAAATGCCGTCAGAAGTTGAGCGCGTTGACTGGTGTTGCTGCGCCGGGCACGTGAGTGAGCATTGAATTTTTTCATCCGCGCCCATTTACCACATCCCACTCCAGCTCAACAGAAGGCCGCTCCTTTACCGCTTACTCACGACGCGCGTGAATGGCACCAAGCCGGTGCGCACGTCCAAGAGCACCAACTCGCATGTGCTGTATGCCTTCACCTTGTCTTTAGCGAAAGCACGATACTGCGAATAGGTGTCGCTCCCGACTCGAAACACCAGCAACAGATCCGCCTGCATCCTCACGGCGGCTTCCCGCAGAACCGGGATCGACACTCGATTCGGCGTCATGAGGGAAGGCAAGGGGGTAACTTCCACAATTTGATCCGACGCAAGGAGTGTCTTTGAAAGCGCTTCCATCTGTTCTTGCTGTAGCTTTAGATACTCTTCGTCTCGCCAATAATACCTGCCGCGATACCTCGATCCTTCGGCCTCGGGAAACTTCATGATTGCCAGCTTCGCCTTCGCCGGGAGCTCCAGTTTACTCGAAAGGATTCGCGCCACCGCCTCGTCTCCCAAAACCGCTTGGTCAGCGGGAAAGAGGGACGTGGCGATTGGTTCTCTGGCCGCATAATCTGCGGTGGCCATCGTTGACGTTACGCCCCCGGGCATCTTGGCGCAGCCCGAGATCAGAGCTCCAGCAAAGCCCAGTACGTGAATGTATTTTGTTTTCATGAAATCCAATCGTGCGATGGCGGCGGCCAACCGACGTTGGACGCCGAAGTGTGCCTCCACTCCGCGTTCACAAGGTGACATTCAGGACGTCATCAATTTTCAGAAACTTTTTGAGGATTATGAATCATACTGCCAAATGAGTGGGATAGAATACCTTTCGGTGTCCGCTTCCCTCTCCCCTGCGGAAGGGGAGAGGGTCAGGGTGAGGGGTTGCGTGGGGAGGTGGAACGTGGCGTTGGTCAATGGCCGTGCGGCTTTTCCCCCTCACCCCGGCCCTCTCCCCCTCCGCGGGGGAGAGGGAGAACCGCTCCGCAGCGCCGCTGGCTTGTCCCCAACTGTGTCGTCTATTCCAGGGCTTCATCAGTAAATCCAGCCAACCGCCCTAAACCTTCCCGGGCACCACGAACGGCTTTCGGTAATCGCGCGTGCGCAACTCACTCGCGGCAGGATTGCCGATGAACGTTTCCGGCTTCACATCTACTTTCAAAACTTCCCCGAGTGTGGCGGGAGTTTTCTTGAGGTCCACCTGGTTGCCAGCCAGATGTTCGTCCATGCGGCCCAGCATTTCGGCCATTTCCGAATTGTTTCGAACAGTCTCGCGGATTTCGTCGGGCGAATGTTTCTTACCTAGGCGATAGGAAATATTGGCGGTGTGACAGAGCGCGGCGGAAAGATGGCCCTCCTGGATGTCGGCGTTCAGATCGGTATGCTTGCGGCTGCGAACCGCCTTGATGAAATTAGCAAAGTGATCGCCGCCTTCGCTAAATTTTTTGATCTCCTTGCCCGCTTTGTCCGACACGATGGCGGTATCGTAGCTCGGGATGACGACGCGGCCGCCTTCACAATCCACCACCACGCCAATGCTGGCCCCTTCGTAATTGCCCATCTTGTCGGTGGTGCTGCTGGCGGGCAGTCCGCGCACTTCAAACAGGAGCGGGGCTTTTGCATAGTTGTGGAGGACGATTTGCGTATTGGGCGTGGTGCCGTCGTCTTCGTAACCGAGCCGGCCGCCGATGCTGAAGGACGTGGGCGCGAGTTCATGTTCGCCGAGCACCCAACGCGCGATGTCCATCTGGTGAACGCCCTGGTTGCCGAGATCGCCGTTGCCACTGGGCCAGACCCAGTGCCAGTCATAGTGCAGCTTTTTGCGCATGAGCGGCACCTCCTTGGGGGCCGGACCGCACCAGAGGTCGTAATCA
>JANXWY010000324.1 GCA_025350905.1 Verrucomicrobiota bacterium | reverse complement strand
GCCTGCGCGGCTTCGGCGGCGGTGAGCGGCGCCACTTTGCCGGCATTGTTCTGCCCGTCCGTCATCAGGATGACGATTTTGCTCTTCGACTTCACTTCGCGCAGCCGGTTGATGGCCGTGCTCAACGCCGAGCCGATGGCGGTTTGGTTTCCGTTGATTGAATTCAGGTCCAGCCGTTCCAGATTTTTCAACAGAAAATCATGATCCAGCGTCAGCGGGGACGCGATGTAAGCTTCCGTGGCAAACGCCACCAGTCCGATGCGGTCGCTGGGTCGTTCGTCGATGAACCCTTTCAACACCGCCCGGGCCATGTTCACCCGATTGACCCGTTGCCCGCGCACTTCAAAATCTTCCGCGGCCATGCTGCCCGACAGATCGAACGCGACCACGATGTCCACGCCGCTCGCCGTCGCCTTGGTGGAATCGAACTTCGTCAACCGCGGCTGGGCCAGCGCCACAATGCACAACGCCAGTACCAGCCAGCGCAGGGCGGCCAGGAATCCGCCGTATCGCGCCCGGGTGACATTCGTGACGGCGCGCAGCAGTTGCACGGAGGAATAAACAAACGCCGGCGGCTGACCGCGTCGCCCCTTCAGCCAGGCCGCCAACGGCAGCAGCAGGAGCAAGAGCAGTAGATAGGGATGCGCGAAGGTCATTGGACGGTGGCGGGCGGCGGGCGGCGGGCGGCGTCGCCTTCGGTGGTCGGGGGCGCCGGTTGCGGTTCGGTTTCCTCGACGAGGCGCAGTGCCGAACCGTGCAACACGCGCAGCTCCGGCTCGCCGGGTTCGTATTTGGCAAACTTCACGAGATCGCAACTTTGCAGGAAATCACCGAGGCTGGCCTTCTGGTCGCGGGTGACCAACTCGGTGCGTTGCAACTCGTGCAGAAACTCCTCGGTCGTCCGCTCGGGCGCGCGAAAGTTGAATCGCTCCTCGAGGTAAAACCGTGCGGTGTCGGACACCGAGATGACAAAAGGCTTCGGCTGACCAATGAGCGCGAGGGCTTCCTCCAGTTTCTGCCTGGCGCGCACGTGCGCCGGCACCGGTGGGACCACCGGAACCTGCGTCCGTCGCCTCTGCCACCGGCGCCACGCCCAGACCGCGAGCGCCAATAGGACCAGGGCGGCGAGGCTCCACCAGAGCCACTCCCAGCCGGTCGGGATTTCCACTGGTGGCTTGATGTCGCGAATGTCCTTCGCGCTGGCGGCGACCTGGGTGGCTGATTGATTCGTGGCCATGAATTAGTAGTTACGCCCGCCCTCGCCCCCGGGGAGCGGAAACAGGAAGCGCATGGTTCGTTCATCGCTAATGGCCGATCGGCCAATCCAGTCGCAGGAAATGTTGCGGGACTGCGAACGATTCTCCCTCTCCTGGGGGAGAGGGCCGGGGTGAGGGCGGATGTCCCGCATTCTTCTCATCGCAGTCCTCATCCTCGCAACCTCCGCCGTTCTCGCGTCTCGAAAAACTTTGCCAGCGCCGCCCCATAGGATTGGTCCGTCCGTAATTGAATCGCATCAATGCCGGCGGAACGAAACAATTTCGCCGTGTCTGCCTGGGCTTGGGTTTGGCGCTCGGCGAAGGCGCCGCGCTTGCGGGCATCGCCGGTGTGGATTTCCACCACCTCACCGGTTTCGGCGTCTTTCAATACCAGCCGGCCCAGCGCGGGGAGTTCGAGTTCAAAGCGGTCGGTGATCTGTACCGCCACAACATCGTGCCGGCGATTGGCCTGCTTGAGCATCGTAAACGACGCTTGGGCGAGTGACTCGAGCAGCATCATTTGCGGACGGAGTTTGCGGCTGCGAGAGTTTTTGGGTTCCGCGGGCGAGCCGATGAAATCCGAGATGACCACGGTCACCGCCTTGTGCCGCGTGACGTGCATGAGGAATTCCAGCGCGGCGTTCAAATCCGTGCCGCGCCGTTGCGGCTCGAAGAACAGCACCTCACGGATCACCCGCAGGACGTGGCTGCGACCTTTGCGGGGCGGGATGAATTTTTCCACCTCGTCGCTGAAGAGGATGAGGCCGACCTTGTCGTTGTTGCGGATAGCGGAGAAGGCGAGCACGGAAGCGATCTCGGCGGCGAGTTCGCGTTTGGATTGGTCCTTGGACCCGAACCGGCCCGACCCGCTCACGTCCACGACGAGCATGAGTGTGAGTTCGCGTTCCTCGACGAACTTCTTGATGAAAGGATGGTTCATCCGCGCGGTGACGTTCCAGTCGATGGCGCGTACGTCGTCGCCGGGCTGGTATTCGCGCACCTCGTCGAAGTTCATGCCCTGGCCCTTGAAGACGGAATGGTACTGGCCCGCGAGCGTTTCGGTCACGATGCGGTTCGTGCGCAGCTCGATCTGGCGGATTTTTTTGAGAATCTCGCGGGGGATCATGGGCGTCGTGGGGCGTGATGCGTGGGGCGTGATGAGGAAAACTCGGCTTGTGAAGGTGAACCAAAGGAATAAATTGAACCCATGTCGGTGAAAAAATTCTTTTCCGCAGGGAAAAAACTTCCGTTCGATGAACGGGTTGAACTCGCGCATCGGCTTTGGGATGAATTCATGGACGGCTTCCAAGACTGGAAAGCGCCGCCGATTCCAAAAGGAAAATTCCCATGGAAAACTTTGAAAGCCGAGATTGACGCCAAGTTGAGCCGCACCGACCGCATCGAGCTCGCCCAGCAAGTTTGGTCGAACATCATTGAGAACGGATACGATTGGGAACTCACACCGGAACAAGCAGCCGAACTTGACCGTCGGATTGCTGACATTGAGAAGAATCCCCAGGACGGAATTCCGTTCGAGCAAATCCAGGCCGAGATGAAACTGAAATACGGTTGGAAGTGATAGGCTGCAGGAATCCGATTCTCATTAGCACCGGGCTTCAGCCCGGTGTAAGCCAACCGAACGTGGTTCAGCCGTTTCAACGGCTTATCCGCGCGCGAGAAACCGCTAAAACGGTTAAGGCACACTCCGCCATGAGTCACCGGGGTAAAGCCCGGTGTTAATGAGAGGATCGCAGGAGCGCGGCGTTCACGCCGCTTCAATGGGCGGATGTAATTAAGCGCAGGATTTGCTTTGGACGCTACGGGTGTGCGGGCGGTGAAGCGGGCTGAAGCCCGCGCTCCGGTTGCACACCCGGTCACGATGCGGTTCGGGCGCCGCTCGATCGGCCGGATTTTTTTGAGAATCTCGCGGGGGATCATGCTGGCAGAAAGGATAAAGGTTGAAGGATAAAGGCTGAATGCGCTGAAGCCCGCGCGCCGGAACGGAGCGCGGGTCTGCGACCCGCAGCGGCTGCGACCTTAAACACGCGCCCAGAATTCTCCACGCCCTCCGACCCGCGGCAGGGCTGCGGCTCACAGAGCCGCGCTCCGGGCGCAAACCCGGTCACGCTGCGGTTCGGGCGCCTTTCGAGCTGCCGGATTTTTTTGAGAATCTCGCGAGGGATCATGCTGAATGTTTTCCGTTGAGAAAATTATCGTAATCCTCCAACCAAATCTTTTCAATCCAGCCTTGCTCGCCATGCCGCAAGATTTCTTTCTGCGCGCGATTTGGTGTCATGCTTCGTGTCCAAGGAACAAAATCGGAAGCCAAAAAGTCGGCGAGTTTGTTAAGTCTTTGCGAAACTTGACGGCTGGATTCCTTTTCGTAATCGATTTCTTCTCGGTCGTAGTTGAGGTTTCGAGGTGTGTATCCCCACTTTGACGAGGGCGTCCGCATCAATGCTTCTGGACAGAACTTAAATGGGTAATCAAAGACATCACCGATACCCTTTGGAATCTCAATCTCTTTGCTGTTCCGCAAGAATGCGTGGCGAAAACAAAGAACCCAACTGATAGAAGGAAGCAAAGCATATTTGCCTCCCATCCGAATTAGAGCAGTCATGTTGACCCCATCACGAAAAAAGACATGTTTTCCAGAAACGGCAAAGCCAGCGGGCTTTAACCGATTCAAGAATTCACTTTCAAAGATTGAATTGAATTCTGCGCGATTCATCACGGCACGGGCAGTTCATCAAAGATTTTCTGGATGACGATTTCGCTGGTTTTTTCCTCGGCCTCGGCTTCGTAGGTGATGGCCACGCGGTGGCGCAGCACGTCCATGCCGATGCTTTTCACATCCTGCGGTGTGACATAGCCGCGGCCTTTCAGAAACGCGTAGGCCTTGGCCGCCAGCGTCAGCGCGATGGTCGCGCGCGGCGACGCGCCGAGTTGGATGAAATCCTTCACCGCGATCTTGTAGGTGTCCGGCTCGCGCGTCGCGCAGACGAGGTCCACGATGTAATCCTTCACCTTGTCGTCCACGTAAATGTCGTTGATGATTTCGCGCGCCTTGAGGATTTGTTGCGGCGTGACGACCGCATTGCAGGCGGGCGTCCCGGTGGTCTTCGCCATCGTTTCGAGAATCTGCCGCTCCTCGGCGCGGGTCGGATAGCCGATCTTGAGCTTGAGCATGAACCGATCAACCTGCGCTTCGGGCAATGGATACGTGCCTTCCTGTTCAATCGGATTCTGCGTGGCGAGCACCAGGAACGGTTCGTCGAGCTTGTAGGTCTGGTCGCCAATGGTGACCTGCTTTTCCTGCATGGCTTCGAG
>JANXWY010000315.1 GCA_025350905.1 Verrucomicrobiota bacterium | reverse complement strand
GCGTTCATGCGCCAAGCAATGCCGGTACGGTCCCAAAAGTACAAGTTACAATTGGGTGACAAACGTGACGAACAGGTGAAGCCACCCCCTGACTCGGAGTCCGCTCCGCCATACTCCGCTCCGCCATACTCCGCTCCGCCATACTCCGCTCCGCCAGCCTCACGCTGGGTCATAGTGAGAATGGCTGTAGGCCGGCGCATATCAATTGACGCCCCGCCGCCATTCCCGTAGCGTTTCCATCGCTATTTTTCTAAGGCAAACATGATTGGTTTCATATTCAAAAAGCTCATCGGGTCGAAAAACGAGCGCGAAGTCAAAAAGCTTCGCCCGCTCGTCACCCGCATCAACGAAATCGAGGCCGGCTTGCTCGCCGTCTCCGACGACGATCTGCGCAAGAAGACCGCCGACTGGAAGGCGGAATTATCGCAAATTGAGGACAAGGCCGAACTCGCGGCCAAGCTCAACGAGATCCTGCCGGAAGCGTTCGCCGTGGTGAAGAATGCCTGCCGCCGGCTCTGCGGCCAGGATATCACGGTGCGCGGACATCCGATCAAATGGGAGATGGTGCCGTTCGATGTGCAGCTCATCGGCGGGATGGGCTTGCACGGCGGCAAAATTGCGGAAATGGCCACGGGCGAAGGCAAGACGCTGGTCGCCACTCTCCCGGTTTATCTGAACGCGCTCACGGGGCGCGGCGTTCATGTCGTGACGGTGAACGATTATCTTGCCGCCCGCGACTCCGACTGGATGGGGGCGGTCTACAAGTTCCTCGGCCTCTCGGTCGGCTGCATTCTGCACGATCAATCGCCGCAGGTGCGGCGGGAACAGTACAGTTACGACATCACCTACGGCACGAACGCCGAGTTTGGGTTTGATTATCTGCGCGACAACGGCATGGCCACGCGCAAGGAGGAGCAGGTCCAACGCGGCCATTATTTCGCTATCGTGGATGAAGTGGACTCGATCCTGATTGATGAAGCCCGCGTGCCGCTGATCATCAGCGGCCCGGCGGTGCATACGCACGACGAGCAATACGGCCAGTGGAAGCTGTCCGTTGAATCACTCGTCCGGGCGCAGGAACGATTGTGTGCGCGTTTTTTGACCGAGGCGGAAGACCTACTCAAGAAACTGCGGCCCACCGATGGCTCGAATCCGCCCAACCCCGATGCCCTCGAACGCGAAATCGGACTGCTCCTGTTTCGCGTCAAGATCGGTCAGCCGCGTTCCGAGGCTTTGTTGAAGTTATTGGAGGATCCGGCAAACCAGAAATTGATGAATGACGCGGAGCTTTCGCTCCATGCGGATCAGAAGAAGGTGGAGCTCTACGCCGAAAAGGAACAGTTGCTCTTCGCCATGGACGAGAAAAGTCATGAGACGGACCTGACCGAGAAGGGCCGGAATTTCATGAGCCCGAAAGATCCGGACGCCTTTGTGCTGCCCGATTTGAGTACGGACATGCACGACATTGACGTCGGCCCCGAGACCGACGCGCGCAAGCGCATGGAGGCAAAGACGAAACTGCAGGCGGACTTCGAGGCGAAAGCGCAAAAGATTCATGCGATCTCCCAACTGCTCAAGGCCTACTCCCTCTACCAAAAGGACGTGGAATACGTCGTGCAGGAAAACAAGGTCATCATCGTGGATCAGAACACAGGCCGCTTGATGTCGGGTCGCCGCTGGAGTGACGGGCTGCACCAGGCCGTGGAAGCGAAGGAAGGCGTCGAGATCGAGCGGGAGACGCAAACGCTCGCCACGATCACGATTCAGAATTATTTCCGCCTGTACCACAAGCTCGCGGGCATGACCGGCACGGCGGAGACGGAGGCGGGCGAATTTTTCGACATCTACAAACTCGGAGTGCTCGTCATTCCGACGAACCGGCCGATTGCGCGCAAGGATGCGAACGATTCGGTCTACAAGACCAAGCGGGAAAAGTTCAATGCCGTCTTGAACGAAATCAAAACCGTGCACGCGCAGGGCCGGCCGATTCTCGTGGGCACCATTTCCGTGGACGTGAGCGAACAGCTCTCGCGCATGTTGCAAAAGGAGAAGCTCATCCACTCCGTCCTCAACGCGAAGTATCACCAGCAAGAAGCCGAGATTGTCACCCGCGCCGGCCAGCGCGGGGCCATCACCATCGCGACGAACATGGCGGGCCGCGGCACGGACATCAAACTCGGCCCCGGCGTGGCCGAGGTGGGCGGTTTGCACGTGCTCGCCACGGAACGGCACGAGGCGCGGCGCATTGACCGGCAGTTGCGTGGCCGCTGCGCGCGCCAGGGCGACCCGGGCTCCTCGCATTTTTTCATCGGGCTGGAGGACGATTTGATGCGCTTGTTCGGCTCCGACAAGATCGTCAAATACATGGAGAAAATGGGGTTGGAAGAAGGGCAGGAGCTGGAACATCCGTTGCTGAATCGCTCCATCGGCCAGGCGCAAAAGCGCGTGGAGCAGCACAATTTCCAGCAGCGCAAACGGACGCTGGAATACGACGATGTGATGAACAAGCAGCGCGAAGTCATTTACGGCTTCCGCAACGAAATCATCAATTCAGACGATGTCCGCGACCGCCTCATGGACATCATGGAGGAGATCGTCATCCAGAAGGTCGAGCAATTCACGAAGGCGGAATTCAACGCGGACGATTGGCAGGTGCGCCCGTTGGCTGACTGGGTGAATTTGAATTTCCCCCTCGGCCTGCCGGAAGCGGAGATTGTCAAAGCCGCCGAGGCGGCCAAGGAAGCGCCGGTTTCCGGCTCGGTGTATGACGGGCTCAGCCCGGCGCAGTTTGCGGTCTGCAATTTTATCAGCGACAGCATCCGCAAGGCGTACGAGTTGAAGATCAGTTTTGAAGAGCCCGAGAAGCTGGCGACGGTGGAACGGTTCACGATCCTGAGCGCGATTGACCGGCTGTGGCAGGAACATCTGTACGAGATGGACAGCTTGCGCTACAGCATCGGCCTGCGCGCCCACGGCCAGCGCGATCCGCTGATCGAATACAAGGCCGAGGCCTTCAAGATTTTCGACGAATTGATGGTCAACATCAAATCCGAGATCTGCCACAACATCTTCCGCAGTGCGTCGAGCTTGATGGCGTTCGAGAATTTCCTGCGCAACGTTCCGCAACAAACCTTGCACCAGACGACCAGTGCGTTTGGCGGCGGGGCCACGGCCACCGCCAGCAGCGCGCCGGCGAAAAAGGCCAGTGACGTCGTCAGCGAAGCCGCCGACGCAGTGGACCGCGCGAAGCCCGTCCGCACCGGTCCGAAAGTGGGCCGCAACGACCCTTGTACTTGCGGCAGCGGGAAGAAATACAAGCAGTGCTGCGGGAAATAGTGCCGCACTGGCTGGTCGGCGGGGACCGAAATGCTGGGTGACCGCAGCGCGTGGCCGCGAGGGAGGGTTTATTTCCTCGCCTGCTTTAGCCGCCCTCAGGGAGTGTTGCCGGAAATCCGTTCCGCGCTGGGCGTCGCGCCAGGTTCGCAGAACTTGATGACCGAATACTTGACCACGAAGATCTTCTGACCATCGGCTTGTTCGAGCTCGATGAAATCGGTCAGCGCGTCGCCATCGCCGCGAAAGAGCTTGCTCACGCCTTTAAAGCGTGCGTTCCGATATACCACCACCGCTTCATTTCCCTCCGCGCAATACACATCGAATCGCAGGTTGGTATCGACCACCACCGGCTTAAGATCGGCCGGTGCCGGGTTCGGGACTACGGTCACGGACTCCTTGATCGGCAAGTGCCGGCTTTCGGCTTGGTTCGTTGAAAAGTTAGGGTCGAGTTGTTTCAGGATTTCCAGTCGTGTTCGTTCAATATCCACGTCCAGGTTTTTCAAAACGCGAGCTGCAACGCCGTCGCCTTCCCGCAAGAGACCGAGAAGAATATGTTCCGTCCCGACGTAGGTATGGTTGAGGGCCCGGGCCTCCTTCGATGCCAGCATCAGCGCTTTCTTCACCCGCGGCGTATTGGGAATATTGCCAATCAGCTTTTGGTCCGGTCCGGTGCCGACCTGCTTCTCGACTTCCAGGCGGACGGTTTCGAGATCAAGGCCAAGGTTCTGGAGCACGTTGACGGCGACACCCTGACCGAGTTTGATGAGGCCCAGCAACACGTGTTCGGTGCCGACGAAGTTATGGTTGAACCGGTCGGCTTCTTTGCGCGCGAGCGCCAGCACCTGCTGCGAGCGCGGCGTAAAGTTGTTCATGCTTTCGTCCGCGGCTGAGCTAAAGTTAGGCACTGGTTCCGTGAAGGCCTTTCGCATTTTCTCGAACCAATTCATGGCCATGATTTTTGGGTAGGGAGAGAATATCACTTGGCCAATTAAATAGCCAATACTGCAAACGAGGTATCATTGGCGGGCGAGTAATGGCCCGGATGCAACCGCATTGTGCCGCTCGAACGCAATCCGATCACCAGGCACTTGTTTGGGCTGGTGCCGTAGCGTCAACCTTTTCGTCACCGAGCCAGCCGTCAAAAAGAGCAACCCGCCCAGGCCAGGAAATTGAAAGTTGCCTTGCATCGGCGCGGACCGGACGTCACTTTAGCCGCGAACATGCAACAGGCTTTTAACGCCAAGCCGCGAAGGTGCAAAGACGCCAGGTTTTTGAAACCCATTGCTGGCTGGCTCGGGCATCACCGTTTTGTGAGGCTCAAGTTGCCTGGCGACCACGATCCGCTCTCGCTCCTTTACTTTGCGGCTTTGCGGCTTGGCGCCTGGGCGTTAAATTCCGACCGGATGGTTACGGCTTAGCGCGAAACAACCGTATGAAAATGTCCCCGGGGCACATTTGTCCGTCGCAACAAACGCCGATTCAACTCGGCGCGGGGGATACGCGGCTCGTTGATCGCCGGGAATTTCTCTGGCGCTTCGGTGGCGGCCTCGGCGGGATTGCCATGGCCTCGCTGCTTGGTCAGCAAGGGCTGCTGGCCGACCCGGCGCTCGGCCGACCGGAATTCAACGGCGGCTTGCACCATCGCGCCAAGGCGAAGCGGGTCGTGCAATTATTCATGTCCGGCGCGGCCAGTCAGTGCGACACGTTTGATTACAAACCCGAACTCATCCAACGCCACGGCCAGAAATTCGATCCCGGCGGCAAGGTGGAATTGTTTCAGAGCGACCCCGGCGCGGTCATGAAAAGCCCGTGGGCTTGGAAGCCGTACGGCCAATGCGGCAAATGGATTTCCGACCTCGTGCCCCACCTTGGGGCGTGCGCCGATGACCTCGCTTTCGTGCATTCCATGGTCGCGAAGTCCAACGTGCATGGCCCGGCGACCTACATGCAGAATACCGGTTTTGTTCTCCCGGGCTTTCCGGCGATGGGCGCGTGGATTTCCTACGGCCTCGGCCGCTTGACGGACAACCTGCCCACGTTTGTGGTCCTGCCCGACGTCCGCGGCCTCGCGCCCAACGGCGCGGCGAACTGGAACGCCGGGTTCCTTCCGGCCTCGCATCAGGGCACGATGATTCGGGTCGGCAAACCCAATCCGATTTACGATTTATTCCCGCCCAAAACGGCGTCGTTCATCACGCCCGCCAGCGAATTGGAAACCCAAGCGCTGCTCAAAACCTTGAACCAGGCACATCTCGCCACGCGCGCCGGGGATTCCCGTTTGGACGCCCGCATCGCGTCGTATGAACTGGCGGCCAAGTTACAGGTGAGCGCGCCCGAAGTGCTGGACTGCGCCGGCGAATCCGCCGCGACCAAAAAACTGTACGGCCTCGACGAAAAGATCACGGCGGATTTCGGTCAGCGCTGTCTCATCGCGCGCCGGCTGCTGGAACGGGGCGTTCGTTTCGTGCAAATCTGGAGTGGCGCGGACAACGGGTTTCCTCGCCGCAACTGGGACAGCCACGAAGACCTCGCCAAGGATCACCTTGAGATGGCACGCAGCATGGACCAACCCGCTGCGGCCCTCGTCACGGATTTGAAGGCCCGCGGGCTCCTGGAAGACACGATCGTGATTTGGACCACGGAATTCGGCCGGATGCCGTGCAGTCAGGGCAGCAAAGGCCGCGACCACAATCCGTTCGCCTTTACCAGCTGGGTCGCGGGCGGCGGTTTCAAGGGCGGAACTTCCTATGGCGCCAGCGATGAGTGGTCCTATAAGGCGGCAGTCGATCCCACCTATTGTTACGATCTGCATGCGACGATTCTTCATCAGCTCGGCATCGATCACCAGAAGCTGACGTTCCGCCACAACGGCATCGATCGTCGCCTCACCGACGTGCATGGTGAAGTGATCACCGACCTCCTGGCCTAGTCGGAAATGGGTCTTCGGCCGGGGTGTTCCCGCCCGGTCAAAGGTTGCGGTCGGAACCAAACGCTGGCGGATTCGTTCGCGCCACACCACGCGGTCGGCTCCCGGGCGACGTCGCGCCGCGGCCGGTTCCCGTGCTGATTCCGACCGCAACCGCCAGTTCCCAATTGACACTCATTCCCGGTCTGTTAAAAGTTTCGGACAGCTCGCTCGGGAGGCACCGGTGAAAGTAACTTGCGCTCGCTCGGTCCGCCGGAACGAAAGGGTGGCGACGCAAGACGTAAGTTCGGAGCCATCAGATCGCGTAGTCTAAGCCCGAGCTGAAGTCATCGTCGGTTTAGTCTTAATTTTATGCCGCCACAAATTGAAGCCGGTGCCGCCAGTTCGGACGCCATCCAGAAATTGGAGGCGTGGCTCAAGACCGGTGCATGCAAAGAAGGGAAGGGACACGACCGAAGCCATGGCGGTACGCACATTTACGGCACTGGCTATGGCGGAGGCTTTGACAACGCAGAAATCGTCCGGAAACAGTTTGCCGTCGTGAAGCAGCAATGGGAGGCGATGCTCTTCCTGGGTCAGGACAAGGAAGTAAAGTATAAGACCTGGGTCTGTGAGTCTTCGGGCTCGGGGGCCGTGGGGGTGGGTGCGCCCGCAAAAGCGAGCGAAACTTGGGATCTTTGTTGCAAGTGTATTAAATGCCCGGAAGTCGAGGGCTTTGGTGGTAAGAAGAAACCGCCGACTTTTGTCTATCATCTCGCGGTGGTTGCGGATCCCGTTGAGAAGAGCAAACTCAACGTCAACGTCGCCGAGTTCAAGCCGCGCAAGTAGCCCGCGGGTGAAGGCCCGCTCCGCTTCACCTTTATCTGAACCAGCTTGTGTTTCCGAAAGGCATTAGGGTTAGGCCCCAGGGTCGTCATTTCATTGCGTAAAGAGTTAGCCCCAATCCGGTGCCGTATGCCAACGCCAGCCCAAACCACAAGCTTACCGGCGAAACCGGCGCGCCTCTTCGCTTAACGATGACTGTAACCAAGTATGTGCCCCCTAGGATTACTAGGTGAACTGCTCCAAGAATGAGATAACCTTTCAGGTCTAGGTGCGCCGCGGAGCGGCTTGAGCATGTAACGGCTGTTACCATCCCCAAGAAAAAAGCAGTGATTACGATCAGTCTGATTGCCCGTAACATGTTGGTTGGTGTAGCGGCCTAGTCAGTATGGCTTTCGCTGGGAGCGAGAGCGGTGTCTGCTCTCCGGGATGGCGTTGGTTGCGAACCGTGAGTCGGAAAGCCGAGCAACAGGTAGTGGGACTCGCACCCCAGACAACCGTGAATGAACGACCGAGGCGCAAACACCATGAAGACCTGCATACTCCGCGACCCCAAAGCTGTCGAGCCGCAAAACCGGAAACGCAATCCGTTGCCCGCTCCGCTCCAGTCCGCTGCCGCCGTGACCACGACGATGGACGCGATCTGCTGGCCGGCCATCCATGGCGAAGCGCTTCGTTCCTGCCGACGGACCAAGCCGACCGGCACGCCCTGGCCGGCGGCCCGAATCCAGCCAGAAACCGCCGGAGCGAGCACGGGTCAGAGCGGGGGCGGAAAAACAAATCGCAAAGAGAGCCCTTCAGAAAAAGCCGAAGCCGCGTAGGGAGATCTGCTGGACCTTGGCCGCGGATTCGTTCAACCCGGGAATGCAATTAACCCTCCGCTCCGCTCAGGGTTAACTACATTCCTTCAGATGTTAGGCCACGCGGTCATCTGTCCAACCATATCTTCTTCTGTGAAAGCTTCGGCAACAACTCGTCCAAGAATGGTGTCACAGCTTTCTGTAATGTTGCCACGTCCTTCGCCTGCATACGATGCCAAGAGGCAAACTTCACGCCAAACCCCACTGCGGCCAATTCCATGAGCACCTGATGCAATGTGTGCTCCTTGGTGTGACCGCGTGAGAAAATAGTAAACGTCCGGTAGTAACGTCTGAAATAAGCGGTATGAGGCGCTGAACGTGCGGCAGAAAGCCTGACCGTCTCGATGTCCTCCGTCCACGCCGAGGGCACAGAAGAAAAGATGAGCCGGACATCCGCACGGCAGATGGCGTGTGGAGGATACACCGTTACCTTGTCTTCGATAATCTTCATGCCAGTGCATGAGGTGCGAGTGTGGCTTAACAATCGAACTCACACACGCCGGAACAAAAGACGCTAACCGCGAAGCGGAACTGCGACGGCCATCCGGCGTCGTGTGCAGTGATATCGTTGGACTCCTTGGTTTTCATTTATTTTTATTCGGAGCGATTAAAACGCGAAGGGCATCATGCGCCCACTCAATGCCGCAAATCTGGGACGAATCAATACGGCCAACTTCATCGCCATTTAGGATAATCAAAATAAATCCGCTCTTTTCTGCGAATTTCGGATCATACTTTAATGCGGCCCAGCCAAGCTTATCATCCAAAATAACACCGCCTCCGTTTCCGACCGAAGATAGCTTTTTGGCTTTGAGATCATAGATGAAAACAATGTCCCGGTCATTATTCAGAGCGCCTTTGAAAACAAAAAAATGGCCTTTCTTTTCTCCGGTTCCGAAGTTTTGCCTGGTATAAGTATCGGACCAATCCCGGACATACTGAAAATATTCTGATTTTAGGCTGTAGTCCTTATCTTGAATCCTAAAATTGACGGAGCCTATTTTGAACTCAAACCGCACGCTTTCAGCGTGTGCGTCGAATGCTAAAAGTAGGAATATCAGAAGGTATCTCATGTTTGCCCAACAAGTAATTATGCAGGTCTGGCTATCATGCCGTTGGGGATGATAGGCGAACGGTTGGTGCGTTTATTGCCACTTGTCCCCAGGCTGGCCTAGTCCATGCGGATCGCATGCCGCGACTCTAGGCCCGAGCAATGGAGGCGTCAACTTTAGAGGCGCGTTGCTGAGCCGTCTGCCAGAATACTGCCTAGCGCGCGCGAACCATTATAATCGTAAGTGCCACTCGGCACCATTCGTGAGCGTCTTGCACGTTTCTGAAAACCTTGGATATTTTAGCGCTAGGCTTTAGGACTGAAGTAGTTCAGAAGCGTATAAAACTCACGAAACTATTGATTCTATTGGTTGAAATGGAGATGGCGACCCTGCCGGGAATCGAATCCGGTTATTGCTTTTCGCATTATTTCGTCAAAGAGACGCATTAAGCGCTTAATATATGGTTGAAGCAGCGCTTTTCTCGACCTAGTAGAATTTCGCCATTGCGAAGAACTGCGAACTTTAAGTGTCTGGAATTGTCTGGAATAATTCTCAGTAAACTCAGGGACAGCAGCTCCGTGCGATTCTACGGCAACAGCGAAAGTGTTCACCTTATCGCGCAGTAGCCGGCCGCGTGATCCGCTTCCGCTTCGGCGCGTACGCCGTGTAGTAAAGCACCGACACGGCCATGCGACTGATGAGGAGCGACGCAATTTCCCCAGCCATTAACGCGATGGCAAGTCCCTGGAAAATCGGATCGGCGAGGATAACGGCCCCGCCAACCACGACGGCCAGCGCGGTCAGCAGGGAAATGGGAATACACCCAGACCAGGCAAGATTTCCGCTCCGGCCTTGCAGCCTGTCGGACTTAGGGGCAGAAAGATTTTCAAAAATAGTTTGAACAAAGAAGTGCGGAGAGGATCCAACCCGCATGTCCGCACGTTTCGTCAATCTCGACCGCCAGACGCCGATGTTCCTACCCTGCGATCTGCGCGACTGGGTGCCCGCCGACCACATCGTTCACTTCATCCTCGATGCCGTCGAGCAGATCCCCACAGCCCACTTCCATGTCAATGACCGCGGCACGGGCAGCGAACAGTATCCGCCGACGATGATGCTTGCGCTGCTCATCTACTGCTACGCCACCGGGCGCTTCGGCTCGCGCACCCTTGAGGCCGCCACCCAGAGCGATGTCGCCGTGCGTTACCTCTGCGCCAATGAGCACCCCGATCACGCTTCGATCTGTGCCTTTCGCGTCG
>JANXWY010000299.1 GCA_025350905.1 Verrucomicrobiota bacterium | reverse complement strand
ATCGAAGCCGCTGGCGCGAACCATCACCTCCCATTCTTCTGCCGCGGATTTCGCGCCGCAGTGAAAGTCGGCGAGCGAAGCCAACGCGTTTGGGCGCGAGTTTCCAACCGATGGGTGATCGTACCTTTACTAAGTTCGCGGGTGCTTGTTGGTTGAACCTGGATCGTGTTTGGCTGCGAATTGAGATACCGCTGGAGTAGAGCCCGAAGCGAATGGGGCACACGTTCGAGATTTCAAGACCATGGTAAATCAGCGAGTCCGCCGCGCGGTAATCTTGCAGGCAGTTCCACCCGATCGGGAAATATCTCTCTTCACCCGCCGCGCTAAGGTTTTTCAACTCCGGCTGCAGCTGCGGGCGCCGGGCCGCCGGTCGCCTCAATGATACTCTTGCACCGTCTGTACCGCATAGCCGTTATGCTTAAGGGCGGCGATACCGAGCAAAGCCGCCTTGGCCCCGCTCATGGTCGTCATAATCGGCGTGCCGGTGTACACCGCCGTCGTGCGGATTCTCACCTCGTCGGCCCGCGGCGACTGGCCGGCGGGCGTGTTAACGATCAATTGAATTTCCTTGTTTTTCAGCAGGTCAACGGCGTTGGGCCGGCCTTCGGAGATTTTGTAAGTGGACCGCACGCTCAAGCCCGCCTTTTCCAGTGCGCTCGCGGTGCCGCCCGTGGCGATCAATTGAAATCCCAACGCGACGAATTGCTTCGCCACCGCCACCGCCTCGCCCTTGTGCGCGTCGCTGACACTGATGAACACGGAACCGCTCAGCGGCAACGGC
Organism: Verrucomicrobiota bacterium; assembly: GCA_025350905.1. Taxonomy (GTDB): domain Bacteria; phylum Verrucomicrobiota; class Verrucomicrobiia; order Limisphaerales; family JADLHS01; genus JADLHS01. The sequence continues at coordinate 8,059 of JANXWY010000299.1, read as the reverse complement.
GCATTGGCCGCCATTTGTGATTTTGCATAGGCGATTCCGAGATCGGCATCGAGACCCATGACTTCACCCGTGGACCGCATCTCCGGTGACAGCAGGATGTCCTGCCCGGGAAAACGATTGAAGGGGAACACGGATTCCTTCACCGCCCAATACTTCGGCCAGATCTCTTCGGTAAAGCCCAAGGCGTGCAAAGTCTTGCCGGCCATGACTTGGGCGGCGAGCTTCGCGAGCGGGAAACCAATGGCTTTGCTCACGAAGGGAACGGTGCGCGAGGCGCGCGGGTTCACCTCCAGCACATACACGGTTTCGCCCTTGACCGCATATTGCACATTCATCAAGCCGATGACCCGTAGCTCGCGCGCCATGGCGTGGGTGTAGGTGCGAATGGTTTCGATGACCGGCTGGGACAAGGTGTGCGGTGGGAAAACCATCGCGGCATCCCCCGAGTGAACACCCGCGAACTCGATGTGTTCCAGCATGCCGCCGATGACGATCGTGCCTTCGTCCGGGTTCTTGAATTGGCCGACGTCGGTGATGCAATCCACGTCCACCTCGGTTGCGTCTTCGAGGAATTTGTCGACCAGCACGGGCCGTTCCGGCGAGGCCTCGACCGCAAATCGCATGTAGTGCGACAGTTCGGCATCGGAGTAGACAATTTGCATGGCGCGTCCGCCGAGCACAAAACTCGGGCGCACGAGCACGGGATAGCCCAGTCGTTTCGACGCGACGAGCGCTTCCGCTTCATTAGTGGCCAGACCATTGGCCGGTTGCGGGATTTTAAGTTTGTTCAGCATGGCCGCGAAGAGCTTGCGGTCTTCGGCGATCTCAATGCTCTGCGGCGAAGTGCCGATGATGTTGACCCCGTTCTTTTGCAGGCTGAGGGCCAGGTTGAGGGGGGTCTGCCCGCCGAATTGCGCGATCGCACCCCAACATTTTTCCCGTTCGTAAATGTGGAGCACGTCTTCGAGCGTCAGTGGCTCAAAAAACAGTTTGTCGCTCGTGTCGTAGTCGGTGGAGACGGTTTCGGGATTTGAATTCACCATGATGGTTTCAAACCCGTCAGCCTTCAAGGCGAACGCGGCATGGACGCAGCAGTAGTCGAATTCAATGCCTTGCCCGATGCGATTCGGCCCGCCGCCGAGAATCATCACCTTTTTCGCCGTATTGCCTTTGACCTCGTCATCGCCGCTGTCGTAAGTCGAGTAGTAATAGGGCGTGTAAGCTTCGAACTCCGCGGCGCACGTATCGACGAGGCGATAGCTCGGTACGAGGCCAAGTTGTTTGCGCTCGGCGCGCACCGCATCCTCGGTGGTGCCGGTCAAATGCGCAATCTGCCGGTCCGAGAAGCCGAGGGTTTTGGCTTTGGCGAGTAATTCTTGATTCATTTCAACATCGAAATCCGGCAAAGTAAGCCCGATGAACCTGCGACTGGCAAGCTTGGCGTGGCAAAATCACGTGAAATGGCTCGCCCCCGTCTCGTGCCTGCTGGTCGGCGTGGGCAACCTTGGGTCCGCGGCGGCGGCGACCAACGCAGCCGCTTCCGGGGACTGGGCGCGGCTGCCGAGAACCAACCTGCTCGTGTACCATGGCCGCCACGGTGAGCTCCTACCGGTTAAATCGAAAAGTGACTGGCAAAAGCGCCGCGCGGAAATCGTGCGCGGTTTCGAACAGATCGCCGGCCCTTGGCCGGGGCCGGGCAAACGCTGCGCCTTGGACGTGCGCCTCGAGGAGAAAATCGACTGCGGCAAGTACGAACGCCAGTTCCTTACCTACGCGTCCGAACCCGGCTCCCGCGTGCCGGCGTATCTGCTCGTCCCGAAAGCCGTGCTCGCGTCGCACACTCCGGCTTCCGCCGTTTTGTGCTTGCACCCCACCGACATGGAATACGGCCACCGCGTCACCGTCGAAAAGTTGCGCGATTATTATCCGGCAGAGGCAGCGGACCTTGCCGCGCGCGGCTTCGTGGTTCTCGCGCCGGCGTACCCGTTGATGGCCAATTATCAGCCCGACCTGAAGTTGCTCGGCTGGCAAAGCGGCACGTTGAAAGCCGTCTGAGACAACCGGGTAACACGTTGCCGGGGGCGGGCAATGGACTTTTTTACATTTCTGTATTTTAATTCAGTCCTGTAAGTCCTACGGAAAATCGCTGATTTAGCGGGATGCTGGTATGGGAGTTGTCCTGAGTAGCGAACAACCACGCCAGCCGCACCGACTGGCCATTTTTCAGCAGTTGGGAAGCGGTTTGCCCCCTTGGGGTGATATGTATGGGTAGTCGTTACCGTGTTCGAGAACCCACGTCTGGAAATCATCTGGCCGTGGGTTCTTTCTTGCGTGAATTGCGTCAGGCCAACGTCAGGCGGGTGGGCGGAGTGTTCACACCACGGCGAAGTCGAACCGTGGCAGACGATACTGGGGTGAGGAAACACGTATCGCGCTTCGGTGGTCAGGTGGGGACTCCATAGCACACGGCTAACACCGCGTCAGCCGCACGGCGTTTTCTTCATGTTGCGAAGTTCACCGTTTTTTTACGGGACGGGTGTTGAGTCGGTTTTGTTTTTCCAACTCCTTACGGCGACGGTCGGCGGCTTGGCGTTTCTTGAGCACCGCGTCGAGTCGGTCAATCCGGTTTTGTATCTCGCCGGTGTGGTTACTCTCATTCGTCGGTTGAGGAGCCTCGGACAACGTGCGTTCAAGTTCGGTCAGCATCACTCGCATGATGGCGATAATTTTTTCTGGCGGCGTTAGGGCTTCCATTTTGTCCCTCCTTCCGATTTAGAACCACTGGCGAGCCGGCGTTCCAATCTTCTCATTTCCTCCGCGTTGTGTCGGCGTCTCTCCAATTCGTCTGCCTTCGCGTCGGCGATAATCTCATTTGCAAGGGCGTCAATTCTGGCGGCCCTCACCTTGTATATGTTCTCATTCATGGTTGTTCTTTCTCTTGGATGATTTTTGTCAGTGCATCGGACAGGTAAAAGTCGGGCGGGATTTCCTGCCTTTGACCGTTATCAAGCGTCCGAAAAATTCGTGTGGTGACATAACCAACTCCGTCCCTCGTCGGGTCGTATGGGGTGAATTTACAATCATCAAATTGGAACTCGGCAGCCTTCCGGTTCAGCAGGTCACAGATTTCATCGGCGGTGAACTTCTCCAAGCCGTGCGGCCCAAGCAGAAAATGGATGTGGTGAAAATCCGTCTCCGGCTTGACCTCGTTGTTTTGGAAAAAAACAAGTTTGCGTGGCTTCACTCCACAGGCGATGGCCAAAGCGATTATCAATCCTGCGAAACGTCTGACCCTCGGGCCTTTTCGTTTCTCGTGGCTGATGGTTTTGGAAAAACTCACATGACCGAAAATCATCCATTCAATCTGGTGCAACAGGATTGACTCTGGGTGATGTGTCGTGAGGTAATCATCGTATTCGTGTTCTGTGTTCATCGTGTTCTCAATTTCACAAAGGAATTATCTGGTGTTCGTTAATTTCACCAAAGAATTATCTTCCGTCCGATGTAATCCATCGTCGGATTTCTAAAATCATCTTTCCAAGTTGACATCATCCATCTGGAGGATGGTGGATTGACCACTCATTTTGACCAAGTTGGTTGTGGTTTCGTCGGGACTCCCCTTCATTTCCACGGACTGACTTTCACCACATAAATAGCGAGCAGTTTTGGAAACCGTCGGGAATTTTGCCGGAGAGGGTTTTTATACTTCTGAACTTTTTATACTCACCTGACTTTACATTCGCTGTGAACGTGGCGAAGCGGGTTCTCACGCGAATAAAAAAACCCTCCCCAATTTCTCAGGAAGGGCGATGCGATATTTGGTTGGCGTTACGCCACCTTCACGGAATACTTGCCAGCCGCGTCAGCGGTGAAGTGCTTCTTGAGCGTCTGCCGCACCTTGTATTTGGTGAACAGGTCGCCGACCGCCGCGAGGATTGCGGCCTCCGTCATCGTCCCGTTCGCCGCGATGATTTCCCCAATCTTGTCCTGCGCCTTCGGTTTCAGCGGAGTGGGCTTCCAATTCGGGTCAAGGTCGCGGATTTGGGTTTCTGTCGTCAGTAGTTCGCCACGGATTTCGGCGTAGCGGTCTTTCAGGGGTTGAGCCAAACCAATGCGCTTCTGTTTGAGGGCTTCGATTTGGGCGTTGATGTCGGCGAGCGTTGCCGCCGCATTGTTGTTTCCAGTTTTCTTAGATGCATTTTTCATACTTCTGGACTGGTCTCACGGGACGCAATCCCCGGCAACGAGGATGCCCAAGAAAGTTTGTGGTGGGGGCTAAAACGTGAGCTTCTTTGCCATTTTCTCCATGTGCTCACGGTTCAAGTGCCCGTAGGTTTTTCCAATCAAAACGCCCCCGTCTTTATGGCCAACCCATTTTGCGATGGTCATATAATCAATTCCTGCCATCACTGACATAGAAATGAAATAGTGCCGGAGCAGATGATTGGTAAAGTGTGGCAGTTTCAAATCCATCCTGATTTTGCGGAGAATGGTCTTGAATGATGTAACAGGATTATCAGTGCGACTGGACGGGAATAGCGACTCAGAGGTTTTCCGTGCAAACATGGATTTCAGGTGGCTCTGTAATTTTGAATTCAAATCCACCCTGCGTGTCTGACTGTTCTTCGTCTCCACGCCTTTGAACACCAAAACCCTGTTTTTGAAATCCACGTCGGCCCACGTCAATTTCAGCACTTCTGACGTTCTACCACCACAAAAGGCCAGTAGCCGAATGAAGTCTGCGAACTGCTGGCCATTCCTTTTGTGTTTGGTTAATGCCTCATTGCAAACGGCGTCAATCTTGTCATTCGGAAGAAGTTTTCGCTCCGTGTGGATAATCTTCAATTGCGTTACGCCATCCGTGGGCAGAATTGTGACATAGCCTTCAATCTTCGCCATCTTGAAAAGGTTACGCAGCGTGACCACATGGAGGTTGACGGTTCTGGGGGAGTATTCGCTTTCGGTAAGCTCCACACGGAAAGCCAAGACGTTTTGCTTTGTGATTGAGCCAATTCTGGTGTCCTCACCCAAGAACTCCTGCCACGCCTTCAAAAAATAATTTTCGTTGTAAAGGGTCTTTGGCTTTTTGCCGACTGCCGTCTTGATGTAGTGTTCCCGGTATTCAGAAAATGTCGGCCCGTGCTTGCCGTGAATGGTTTCACCTGCGGCAATTTTCTGCCTCAGCTTTCCGGCCTCTGTTTTGGCCGACTCAATATCAGTTGCTTCGGCCAAACGAAGCTTGCTAACCTTCTTCAGACCCGTCGAGGGGTCAGTAATTGTCGTCTGAACGTAATATGAGCCATTCCGTTTCCATAAGCCGCGAGCCCTGCGGTTGGCTCTGTCTTTTACCTGTTGCCATCGGTTTACTTTCACAATTCCAAAGTAGGACAGAAAGTAGGACAACGGCAATTGTTTTCAGAAACACCCCTCCGGCAGCCTTGATTTTATTGTGCATCCGTAGCTCAATTGGATAGAGCTTCTGACTTCGGATCAGAAGGTTGTGGGTTCGAGTCCCTCCGGATGCACCATTCTATTTACTCAATGTTTACAGAGTCATTGTAAATGTTTCATTCTTCTGCTTCAGGAGGGAAAATAATTGATGCTGCCACTTTGGAGGCTGCCGTTGGCTTGATGAGTGTCTCTGCGACCATCAGAAGGGAGCGCCCGGAGGATTGCTTGCGACACCACGACTCGAACTACTTCGGCGATTCCTGGCGGTTCCCCATCGGAAGAATTCTCTCCAACGACGCCCGGCGGTCGGCTGACCGGGTGAGCATGCTGGCCTTGAACTCTCCCACGATCCAGCGGGGCATCAAGGACATCCTGCTCAACCACGCCCGCCTCTGGGAAACCTTTCGCGACAAACCTGCTGCCTGACGCCAAGACTAAACCGATTAGTCCACCCGCTTCAAATGCGGTGGGCTCCGCTGGATCTCACTCGTTCTCAGTAGTCTCTGGCCGGAAATGGGTGTTTTTGGGAATTGGGGTGGACGAGGGGTTGGTGAAACGCGCGTGCCGCGGCTGATTTTCCGGTCAGTCACTCCCACTTTTCCAAAAATCTCCGTCGCTGACGACACTGCTCCTGTCGGACTTGGTTGAGAGCTGCACGGCGGGGGGCCTCGGGTCCCCAGCGCAAGCGTATCGCCGCGCGCTCGCTCCCGCGCCAGCAAGTCCCGGCCGATGACGTGCAGGTTGTAGCTCAGCACGCCGTAGCCCACATACCTTTGGTAGCCTTTAAGCCCGACGTCCAAACAACGGTTCAGTCCGTGGTGTTCCAGACTGTTGATCTCGCTCTCCACCGCGCTGTGTTGTTTTCGCAGCGTCACAAATTTCTTTTCACTCTTGCGCTCCGTTTCCGCCGCGTTCTTTTTCCCACGATTGGGCATCACCACTTCGGGCACATACAAACTCAATAACTCACGATCCGCCGTGCGCATGAAACCTTTGTCAAAACTCAGGCTGGCCACGCTCCCCGCGCGGTAGCGACCCGGCAGCCGATCCGCCACCGGAATGCTTTAATCCACTTCGGCTGCGCCCAGCAACACGGCGTAGTCCTGGATCAATTGCTGCTGATCGGTCGCCAGCAGGAGCTTGTGGCCCAGTTCCACGTTCGGGCGTTGCTTGCCTTTCTGAATCCATCCGGTGTGCGGTTCGAAGAGGGAAAACACTTTCTCGCGGGCGGGAATGGTTTCCCCGTTCAACAGCCGGCGCGCCCCCAGGTCCAAGTGTTTGGCGAGCAATCGCTGAAAGCATTCGAGCCACTCCCAGCGTGTGGCTTCAACGGACAGGTCGCAGAGTTCAAGCCAGCTCTGCCGCACTTTGGCGGAAAGCTCGCCGACCACGGCCAGATACGCGTGCACGGCTTACTTCACGCGCGCTTCCTTTGTTCGGTCCGCCGCGATAGACGATCTGGCTGGTGGTGCGCTGGAGGTTCTTGAGTTGCCGCCGCCAGTCCTTCGCCTTGCGCCAGCCGGGCAATGCGCAGCCGGCGGCGCGATACCCTTCAATCAAGTCCACGCACTTGCGGCCCGCGTCCCAGCGCAGGTTCAAGTCGGCCGGGAAATGCACGTCCGTCTCCAACACATAGCTGTCCACCTTGACCTCAAGCGCCGCGCCGGGCGCGCCGGCTTTTTTTTGCGAACACCTCGCGTCCAGCGGCAGCGATGCGCGCATTGATCTGATGCAGCAGTTCGGCATCAAGCAGCGCGACGTTGTCCCGCAAGGTTTGATGGCCGAACCGTTTGTCCTCTTCTCCCCACGACCCAGCCGGCACGCCCAGTATCTGGCGAATCAATGTGTGATGATTGGCCAGGTCCGCTAGGCTATCCCAATCCGCATCGAGTCCCAGACGCACCACCCCCAGCACGAGAATTTGCCAGAGATCCATCCCGGTGCGTCCGGTGGCCTGCTTGCCCGCGAGGATTTTGGATTCGAGCAAGGCAAAGATATCGGCCTTGAGCGTGGGGTGCATCCAGATCCATTGCAGGCCCGCGAGGATCGGCGGAAGTTCGTCGCGGCTCTTAAGCGGCAGCCGAATCTTTTCGATGGGGTGATTTGCAGATCGGGTTGAGTTTGGAAAGGATGGCGAATGGTGGAGCTGAACGGCGAATGTCGCAGGTTCAGACACCGAAATCCCCGCCAACATTCAAATACACCGCCAACATTCGCACTCTCAAATCACCACCAAACCCAATACTGGAGCGCTCATTCGCAACCTCCGCCGGGCACTCAGTAGCTCGCAGGCAGCCCTCGGACACCCGCTCCTAACCGGCCGTGTTCTGGACGGTTGGGTCCCAAGGATCTTCGGCGTAGTCGTCATCCGGTCTGGCGTTCGATGGCTCGCGGCTGCGGGCATTTGAGCAATCTGCTGTCCAGTCAGCTTCGGTGCTTCTGGCTCCTGCTCGTTGCTCATGGTTCGTGTTTTCCAGCGCGCCTACCGCCCACCGACAAATATATGTAATTTAAAGCTATTCATCGCCGGGGCGGTGGGCCACTACGCTCAGGGTTAACTACATTCCTTCAGGTGTTCGGCATATCATTGCTGGGGCAGCAGCAACGA
>JANXWY010000282.1 GCA_025350905.1 Verrucomicrobiota bacterium | reverse complement strand
GCAAAATTGTCGGACAACTATGGCAATAATTACAAACGCATCAGCGTGACTCCAGCCCCAAACCTCCTTGATCCTGCGCTCGATAATGCTTCGATTCACCCGCGCAAATCATTCTATGATCCCATAGTTTTTGAGACCCCGATTAAGGACATCGAGTGGCTTCATCTGGAAGTGCCAGCAGGAAATTTCGGGGGCGAAGGAGTGCTACGGTTTGAAATTCCTGCTAGTAGAATCAAGGGTCTCGGTAGCGCGACGCAATAGGGCCTGTCCGCTGCCGTTATTCTTTTACCCCTTCACGTCGCCCTGAGCGTTGACTTGCTGCCCGCCCGCGTTGGCGATATTGATCTGCAATGCAGGAGTGTTTCGGGCCAATCGCCGGACTCTCGCCAGCGCCTCCACCGCTCTGAGAAACCGCGTCTGTGTGGAGGACAAGAGGTTGTCCCAGTACTCGCCGACCTTGACCGCGACGGACTGATTCACAACCAAGCTGTTGTAGAGATTTTCGGCGTGCAACAGCCGGAGTCGCACGGTCAGGATGTGGTCAATCAACAGCCGTTCGAGGGGCGGTGCGGCGTTATAGTCGAATTGCTTCTTTAGCACATCCACCTCGGCAAGTATGAAGCCACGCGACGCGCCGTGGCTCATCTTTTCAATGAGTTGTTGCCGGATGGATTGTGCTGTGGAGGCCACCGACAGGAAGCCCGGTGCCCGAGCGGCCAATTGACGCAGTCGCTCGACATCCTTCGGGTCCGGGCTTTTGGCCTTGTCCATCCGCTTGCGGAGTTCGGTTATCTCGTCCCAAGGATCATCGCCCTTCGTCAGTTGGTTATTCAGCATGGCGTTTCTTCCTCCATTGGCCTTTGTGCTGGTGATAGCCGACGGAGAACAGCGTGACGTGCGTCAAAGCTAAGAGCGCGGATTCCGCGCCCGCAAGCTGCCGGTCAATCTCAGTTTCGACGTGACGTGCGGCAAGATGAGCGGCGCGTTTGGCCGCGCGTTCGCGTCTTTCCTCGTTGTCCTCCTCGGCGCTTAAATGCCCGATGAGTCCTCCCCCGACATATATCGAGCGGATACGCCCACCCTCCCGCACCTTGCGATAGTAGTAGGAACGTCCGCCTCGTTGCTCAAATCCCATTGGTGTTCCTTTGCGCTACGATTTTGTCGAACCCCCGCTTTGGCCGTGCGTGCGGCGGGCGGGCAAAGCGGTGGTCGGGGTCATGCTTCGCTGGGGGAAGGTGTTTCATTTCGCGTTACCTTCACTTCCCGGCCATTACATATATGGCCGGTGAAGGTTGAAGGTTGGCCTTCCTGGAGGTCTTCTGAAGGCGTTTTGAAGGTTGAAGGTTCATGGGGTGATATGCCATTGCTTCAAGAGGTTTTGCGAAATATGACCAGCTTGCTTTGCTAAACGGAAGTGGCGTTCTGCCGTACTTTCGCTCGTTGATCCCGGCACCTGCCGAATGGCCGCGATGAGTTCCGAATAGTGCAGGGCTGAATTACCGGCCAAACGGAAGCCTTCAGCAACCTTCATCCGGGAATCCTCAAGCTTCGCGTCGGTTTGAGTTTGCAGGCGGGAGGCAATCGAAACGTGCATCTGCTTATCAGTTGACCATGCGAAGCGCGGGCCGTTGTTTTTGGGAATGGCCGCGCCGCGATTCTTGTCCGCGAATACGACGGAGATTTCATGCACCTTTTCAATGCGGAGGTTCGTTTCGGCTTTCCGTTCTAACTGACTGCCGAGGTGTCCGCGTGATTTGAACTCGCTGCCTGGGTTCAGGTGGAGCACGTTGAGGATGTGGGTGACGTGCTGAATCGCCAAGCCATGTAGCCTAGCGATGAATCGGTTGCATTCTTTCGGGTCGTTTACGTCGGCTACGAAGTCGCCAGTGCCGTCGAGGATTACAGCAAGCCATTTCCTTTCGTTCAACAGATGTTCCAGCGCAGCGGTGAGGTCGGCTACACTTAACCCGGCGAGGCGGTAGGCGTGCAATTGTTCACTTTCCGTCAGCATGGCGCGGCGCAAAATCCGGTCGCAAAACGAGTGGTGATGATGCGGGCTGTGTTCGGTGTCGAGTAAGAGGACGGGCAAGCCTTCCAGGTTGACGGCGCGGACACCTAATAGGTCACAATCGTCGGGCTTGGGCGTGATGCCGGCAGCAATCATTGCGGCGATGAAAGCGGACTTTCCAGCTTTGGCTTGGGCGGTTAGGGCCGAGATATTGCCGCGCGTGGCGATGGTCGCACCAGTGGAGGTTTTGAACACCGAGGTTGTGTCGGGCGGGGGTGTATTGATATTGAAACGTAAAGGGGTGAGTTTTTCGGCGATGTTCGCCAGCGATGGCGTATCCGTTCCAAGATATTCGGCTGCCACAGTGCTCGGCTTGGTGGATTGTGGCTCATGTCCATCCCCCGCGATGCCAGCGCAACAGGCTAACATCCGTTCAGTGGTAGGGACTTCGATCATCATGGTATCGCTCATTGTTCAGCCTCCATCTCGGGATTCCATCGGGGACAGAGTTCGCGCCAGCGTTGCAACATCTCGAACCGAGTACGAACGCACGGCAAGTCAATCAGGCGGGCAAAGGGCGGATTCGGCGCGAGATAGAGAAGCCGTTGGAAATCGTTTTTCTCCGGGCGGGCGCAACCGGGCAGGCGGGTGAGACGCACCGCCGACAAACATCCGGCGTCACCGCCTAGAACCTTCAACGGTCGTTTCCACTGCCCTACTATCGCGTCCCACTCGGTTTTCGACTTTGCATCAATCTGAATGAGCGTGTGAATGGAGCGGGATCCGCTGGTGTAGATCGCCGCGATGCGGGCCGGGAGTTGGGCAACGAAAGACAGCCATAAATCAGCCGGGGCAACATCGGATTCCAAAACGACGTAACGAAAAGCGGTCAACGATTCTTCGCTCCGGCATGATGGTTCATTATTCTGGCGAGGGTTGGGATGCCATTGGCCGTCAACCGGGTTGCAGAGAAACCAGACGCCGGATTGAAACCGACCGCCTTCCAGCATGTCCGCCGGCACGCGGCAGTCCATTGGACTCGTGATGGTGAACGTCCACGACGGGCGTTTGGCGTCCATCTTGTCGAACGCATGAACCTTTTCACCGGGGCAATAGAGTCGGGCCAAGAACGAAATCGCGTTCTGCGTTTCCGGGCGCATTGGGGATCGTTCCCAAAGCCAATGCCGCCAGTTAGCCGGGGCTTTGATCTTTGCTGCGGTGGTGCGGAGCTTGGCTTCATCGTATTTGATTTCGGTCAGCGGGACGGGACGGCGTGAGGCTTGCGGGTAGTTTCGCGGAGTGCTGCTGAATGTTGTCTGCTGATACGCCTTCGCCACCGCGACTTCGATTTCGTCTGCCGGATTTGGGGCGCGTGTGATTTGGCCTGCGATAGCTGCCACCGCTTCGGCCTGGGTTATGCCAAGGTGATGGTAGTGATGCGCTGCCGACATGATCCACGAGTGAACGCCGGTGCCAGCGGCAGGACAGGCAGCTAGGTCGCGCAGAGAATGTGGAAGATCGCGAATCATAGGGCGTTGCGCTGCTGGCGGAGGCAGTAGTCGCGCACAGCCGGCCAAAAAAATCGCACGCTTCGAGCGCCAGGAATTATGACATGGGGCAGTCCACCGTTCTTTCTTCTCCAATTGGCAAGGGTTCCGCGCGAAATCTGCAAACGCTTACACACCTCGTCAGTGGTGATGAAACCGTCCTCTGTTTCCGTTGCCAACCTCTGCTCGCCATGCGGCGGATGTGCCACGAGAAGCTCTCGCCGGGTCTGGGGTTGATCTTGGTAAATGACCTCTGCCTCAACCACCGGGTCGGTGTCGGGATTCAATACAACTTGTCTCTTCATTGGCGCTAGTTTGCAGCCAATGCGCGAACCTGACTTTCCCCACAACAGAGCGTTACCGAGAAGGGGCGAGGCTAATCAGAGCGTTCAGGATTCTCTCTTTGATGCGTGAGCAACGGTCGGCGGCGGCGGTGGCAGGCGGGCTTTCCTTGCGGGTCAGAATTTCTTTGTTGCTGAACGGCCCAGCAATCTTGGCGTAACGCCGGGCGTATTTGTTGGCGCGGAAATTATCGCAGAGTTTGCCGAGGGTCGGATCGCTTTCGGGATGTCCGTTGTGTTTTTCAACGAGAAGTTGCCAGCCGATTTCAAACCAGCGCGGCGCGGATGCCTTTGTGAGCGGCGGCAGTTTCCCAGCGACTTTGACCCACTGCGGCATTTTCTGCCACGCGGCGCGGGAGAGTGGGCCGTTGGTTTCGAGCTTGCCGTCGTACGACTGAAAAAAGTTTCTCGCGTTGCCTACCGCCTGCCGGATGGCCCGCGCGTAGTGCGTGGCAACTGCGCCTTCATTACCCCAGGACGTCCCCCACTTTGGCGAGGATGAAATCTGCGCCTTGCTGCCCAATTCAATTTGCGTCAGGTAGTCCAAGACGACTTTGGTTCTATGTTTGTCTCGCGCCAACACCACCGGCCAGACCGGAGCGAGCGCGGCGACGGCTTTGAGATTGCCCTTGTCGCGCTGCGAATAGCTTTCGAGCCAACGCACAAACTCTGAAAGTAGTTCCACAAACCAGCAGGTCGCCAGCCGGTTGCCGTCGGCGACGTGCGCGCGGAGTTTGCGCAAGTGATGGCTCGCCGAATAGCTAAAGTCCAAAATGGTGCGGTCGCGAAGCCCGGACTGAATCTCTGCGGGAGTTGCGGTTTGGCGCGGCGCGGCGTCTGGATTTGCCGTCTGCTGCAAATCCAGCTTTGGACTCAGTCCCGCGCGCTCCAAGTAGGCGGCGGCTTGACAGAGTTTGCGCGGACGGCGGTTCACAATCACAGGCCAGACGCCGTAAGTCGGCCCGTTTGCCTTGACGTTTCCCTTGTCACGGTAGGAGTAGCCTTCAAGCCAGGTGGCGTTGTCCGCCAGCAAATGCACAAGCTCTGCGGTCGCGCTTTCGTCACCGTCAGCGGCCATGACACGCAGCACGTCAAGGCACGCTCCAGCACTATCGCGCGCCGTAAGCAACGCCTGCCGCTCGGCTTCCGGGCTGGCGTAGCGCGGCGGCTCAGGGTCTTTTTCATCGGCAACGAAGATCACTTCCGGCCAGCCGAGACTTGAACTGATTTCTTCAATGAACTGCGCGGTTTCCGCATCCGGCACGATTCCACTGCCGTAACGCTCAACCATGCGCACAGACCATTCCCGCACGTAATCTTCAAGTTCAATCTTGCGAAGTCCGTTTTCGAGCGGCGGGCTGCTGCCGTCTTGTTTCCGTTTGCGTTTAACTTTCACCGTCAAGTCGTCATGGGTTGGCGCGGATCGCGGACAGTTGAATCACGTTTGCCGCTTTCGCCGGTACGACGGCAAACCACTTCTTTGCCTCTGCCGCCGTGGCCAAGCCCTTGTAGTGGGCGTGGATCATCTGTGGTGAGTTGCCGGCCTGCTGCGCGGTCAGGCTCTCGTTGGCGTGCAGCGCGTAGTGGAAGGAACAGAACGCATGGCGGAGTCCGTTGCGCTTGGCGGTGATTCCAAGGCTTTCAAGCAACTCGTTAAACTCGTCGTGATAGCGGTCGAGGTTGTGCAACCAGACCGGGCCGGTGTTGCCGCGATACATGGCGAGCCAGCGTGTCAGGGATTGGCAGCTAGTCACCAACCGACGCTGCCGTGTCTTGGCCTTAGCGGACGAAACCTCAATGTGCCCGCCGACGCGGAAGACATCTTCCCACGTCAACCGGACGGCTTCCTGCAACCGCAGCCCCGCCAGACCGCAGAGCGCGATTACCGGGAGCAGTCGGGCAAACTCAGCCTTGGCGCTGGCGGTGTCCAACATGGCGCGTAGTTCCTTCGGAGTGTAGAACTCGACTTCGCCGGTGTCCTCTTTCTCCTTGGCCAAACCGTCGGCTGATAACAGACGGTGGTTTGCGGTCAGGTAGTCGCGCTCGACAGCCCACTTCAAAAACAGCTTCACCGCGTTGCGCCTGCCGTTGCGTGTCCGCGCCGAAACCTTGGCGTGTCCGGCGGTGTAAGTGTTCAAATGCTCCTTGCCCAAATCACATACCGCGTGACCGGGAAACGTGCCTGCGAACTCCTTCAACCACATGGAAACGATGTAGTGCCAGCCCGGTGAAAGTTGCGGACGTTTGCCGTCTTTTGCGACCGTCTTCGGCTCGCGGCTCGCAATGAACTGCTCGACGGCTTCGCTCAGGTCAACGCGCTTGACCGTCGCCACGGTGTTCAAGTAGGCGTCCACCGCTTCGCTCAACGATTGCCCGTTCAACTTTCGGGCAGCCTCGCAATACACGCCAACGGCGAACCGAACGGAGATGCGCTTGCCGGTCGCTTGGTAGAACCGTTGCAAGTCCTCAATCGCGGCCATCGCGTCGGAAGTCTGCCCCGGCGACAGTGGCATCACAGCGCCTTTGGCCTTGGCCGAAACCACCTTGTCGCCCTCGCGTTTGGCCTCACTGTAAGTCGGGAAGTCCTTCATCCGGCTCTTGGGCTTCCCGTCCACCCGCTCCCGCCAGTAGAGGCGGTAGCCGCCGGACTGCTTGTAGATCGTGGCTAGGACCTTGCCCTTGCCCCGATGCCTCAGCCGCTTCGGGAATTTCACGGTTCGTTCACTTTCATCCTCCAATCCGCTTGAAATGTTTGCGGAATGTTTTGCTGTGACCTCAGCATCGCCTCCTTGTGAATTGGCGGAATCTTCGCTATCAGCAATGTTTGCAGGCTGAATTAAATGGTCGGGGCGGGGAGATTTGAACTCCCGACCTCTTGCACCCCAAGCAAGCGCGCTAGCCGGGCTACGCTACGCCCCGACCGAAAATCGGAACCAAGCCCGCGCAGATACTACCCGGTAAATTCCGCGTATCAACCACGAAGATTGTCCAAGCACCCCAGCATCCTTGTCCTCGCATGCTGCGGGCGCAGGGTAAAGCGAGGACGAACGCTCCCCTCCCCTCACCCGCGCTTCTTCGCAATCGTGTGCGTCGCGTGGCCGTAAAAAGCCTCAGCGCATTCCATCAGCGTCTCGGACAAAGTCGGATGCGGATGAACGGTCAGTGCGATGTCTTCGGCCGTCGCACCCATTTCCATCGCCAACACGGCTTCGGCAATCAATTCGCCCGCGCCCGCGCCGCAAATCCCCACTCCCAGCACGCGTTCGCTGTCCGGGTCAATCAACATTTTCGTGACGCCATCGGTGCGGTCGAAGGACAAGGCGCGTCCCGACGCAGCCCACGGAAATTTTGACACTTCGTATTTGATGCCGCGCGCTTTCGCTTCCGCCTCGGTCAAACCGCACCAGGCCAGTTCCGGATCGGTGAACACCACCGCCGGCATGACAATGTCCTGATTGATGCTGTTCTCACCATTGATGACTTCGACCGCAATCCGCCCTTCTTTGTGCGCCTTGTGGGCCAGCAATATTCCGCCGGCGATATCGCCAATGGCGTAGATGTGCGGATCGTCTGTTTGTTGCTTGGCGTTGACCTTGATGAAGCCTTTTTCGTCGAGCAGCGCTTTGGTATTTTCCAAGCCAAGGTCGGCGCTGTTCGCGGCCCGGCCCACCGAAACCAGCACACGATCGTACAGCTCTTCGACTTTCTTACCGTCGAATTCCATCTCCACTTTGATTTGCTTGCCCACGGTGGACATTTTGTTCACGCGGGCTTTGAGCCGGATTTCCTTGAAGGCCCGTTTGGCCGCGGCCACCACCGGCCGCGCGAGATCGGGATCCGCGCCCGCCAAAATGCAGTCGAGCGCCTCCACCACCGTGACCTTGCTCCCGAGCGCGGCATAGACTGTCCCCATCTCCATGCCAATGTATCCACCGCCGACGACGAGCAAATTCTCGGGGATATCCTCGACCTCCAACGCCTCGGTGGAAGTCATGATGCGTGGGTTACCGAGATCAAAGGCCTTGGGCAATGCCGGCAGCGAACCCACGGCGACAATGGCTGTTTCAAAATTCACAAACTGCTGCCCCTGCTCATTCTCGACGCGCAACGTCTGCGAGCCTTCAAAATAAGCCTTCCCTTGAATCACCTGCACGTTGCGCATCTTGGCCAGTTGCGCCACGCCGCTGCCGAGCTTCGTGAGAATTGATTCCTTCCACGCGCGCAGCTTCGCTAAATCAACCGTCGGGACGGCAAAGGTAATGCCGCGATGGTCGGATTCCCGGGCCGCGGTGATCTGGTGGGTCGCATGCAGCAGTGCCTTGGAGGGAATGCAGCCGCGATTGAGGCAGACACCGCCGAGCCGTTGGTCGCGCTCAATGAGAATGACTTTCTTGCCCAGGTCGGCGGCATAAAAGGCCGCGGCGTACCCGCCGGGGCCGGCGCCGAGAACTACGATTTCAGTTTTGATGGGGTCCATGAAACAATTGGAGTGGTGGAGTGGTGGAGTGGTGATTAGACGTAGGCAACGTTGCTTTCCTTGAGTACGAGATGGTCAATCCAGTCGCCGGCCATTTCTTTGCGCTCAAGGCTTTCGACCAGTTTCAGAAGTCCGTTTTCGACTTTGAAAGCGAGCGCGTTCAGGGTATCAAAATCATTCTGCCGGAGTTGGCCCGCCTGATGATAGGCGATGATTCCAGAAACGGACTCGCCGAGCGAGCTGAGGGCGTAGTTCAAAAATTGCATGTACTCGCGGACGGAACGACGACAATAACCTTCGGCAATGTTACGGTGGACCGAATCAGCCGACGCGATCCCTTGCGATGCCACACGCCGCAAGTCATAAGGAAAGGCCTTGAACACTCTGCAACATGCAACATAAAAATCAATGGCGTCCTGCCACACGCGCAATTGCTGGTAGCCGCGATTCTTATTGCGATTGCTCACTTCCATGTCCATTACTCCACTACTCCACCACTCCGTTCAGAGCCTCACCGCTGCTTCCTCGAAATCCTGCAACGCCGCCACCAGATCTACGATGAAGCGTGCTGCGGCCCCGCCATCAATCACCCTATGGTCATAGGATAAACCGAGCGGCGTCATCATGCGGACTTCCACCTTGCCGTCACGCACGACCGGCTTCATCGCCCCGCGACCCAACCCGAGGATCGCGACTTCCGGCTTGTTGACGATGGGCGTGAAATGCGCGCCGCCGATGGCGCCCTGATTGGAAATCGTAAAGGTGCCGCCCTTGAGTTCGTCACTCGTAACTTTTCGGTCGCGAGCCTTCTGGGCAAGTTGCTCCAGTTCCTTGGCGAGCTCGAGGACGCTTTTCTGGTCCACGTCGCGAAGGACCGGGACAATTAAGCCGGCGTCCGTGTCCACGGCGATGCCGAGGTGAACGTATTCCTTGAGCACAATCTCGTTCGCCGCTTCATCCAAGCTGGAATTAAAGATGGGATGTTTCTTCAACGTCGCGGCCGCCGCTTTCAAAACCAACGGCGTCAATGTCAGTTTGGCGCCCTTGGCTTCATAAGCGGCAGCGAATTTCTTCCGCAACTCGTTTAAGCGCGTGAAGTCCGCCTCGTCGAATTGGGTGACGTGGGGAATGGCATTCCAGTTCTCCCACATCCGCCGGGCGATGACCTGCCGCAGGGGCGTGATGGATTTCTTGGTGACCGGGCCCCACTTGGAGAAATCAATCTGCTCGGCGGCGGGTTTCGCGGGCGCCAGCGGGGCTGCGGCCGCCGATTTCCCCTGGGCCGCCGATTTCTCCAACCGTTGAATATAGGCGCGCACGTCGCTCAGTTCGACGCGCCCACCCGACCCACTGCCACGGATGCGGCCCAAATCAATGCCGAGCTCGCGCGACACCCGCCGCAACGACGGGGACGAAACCGGCGCGGCCACGCGCGGTGAAGTTTCTTCGTCGCGGATGACTTCGGCCGCTTCGGTCGGAGCGGCGGCTGCCGGTACCTGCTCGGCATGCGTCACCGCAGCTGCCGTTGCAACTGCCGCGACACCCCCAGTTTCACCGAGCGAAAGGAGCCGCTGGCCGACGGTGATTTTATCGCCGGCCTTGACGAAGACCTTGGTTACGACCCCCGCCGCGGTCGCGGGGATGGTGGCCACGGCCTTTTCATTTTCGAGTTCGATAATGTTTTGATCCTTGGCGATCGTATCGCCTTCTTTCACGAAGACGTTGACCACGACGCCCGAATCCGAGCCCTCACCGAGTTTTGGCAATTTCAAATCCATAGTTCCAAAGGCGGAGGAGCTTGGAGGAAACGGCGCGCACTTCCTAGAAAATTTTCTTCATCGGGAAGTTCCGAGAGCCGCAAAGCTGCCAGCGGCCGGCTGCCAGCCGGAGGCGAGCCGAAGCTAGTGGCAATCCGTGGCCGCCCCGCGTCTGGGCTAAGGTTTCCGAGCAAGCTTCCTTGATTCATTGGCCAGCCAAGGGCGGGCTCAAGTGCTTCGGCTGGTTGGGGCTTAGCCAGCAACCATCACTTCAATCCCCTTCGCGCGCAGTTGTTCGATGAGTTCTATCGGTGCTTGCTTATCGGTGACGATGGTGTGGATCCGTGAAAGATCGCAAAGCGGCGAGACCGAGCGCCGGCCGAACTTCGTGTGGTCGAGGCAAAAGATAACCTTCGCGGCCGCCCGCATCATCGCGAGTTGAATATCAATCAGCAGTCCGTGGGAGTTGGTCAATCCTTCGAGCGTGATCCCGCCGGCGCTCATCACCGCCACATCCGCATGAATTTTGGTGAACGCTTCCACCGCGAACGGACCGACCAGCACGCCAAGCCGCGGATAGATGACGCCCCCGCTCAACACCAATTCCACACGGCCGGCAGCAGAGTAAAGATTCGCCACGGGCAGCGAGTTGGTCACAATTTGCGGCGACTTGTCTTCCAGATATTTCGCTACGTGAAAAGTCGTCGTGCCCGCGTCGATAATTACACTTTGATTCGGGCTGATGAGTTCGGCACAGGCGCGACCAATAGCTTCCTTCGCGTCAAGTTGATGCGTGTCGCGGGTGGAGAAGGCAAACTCGTCGGACTTCGGCGTGACGATGCGTGCGCCGCCGTGGGTGCGTTTCAAATTTCCGGCGGCTTCCAGCACGGTGAGGTCGCGTCGGACGGTGGAAACCGAAGAACCCACGTGCTTGGCCAAGTCTTCTAGCGACGCAAATTCAACCTCTTGGAGATACGCTTCCAACCGGTGTTTTCGCTCGTCTGCCGTCATCCAGGCAGTAATTTGGTAGATCTTGAAAGTTTTTGCAAGATATTTGTTGACGGTGCTGGCCACTCAGTCAAAACTGTTCACGTTATGGCCGTTGCTGGATCTGCACCACATAGAGCTGTCGTCGAACACATGGTTCGGCAGGCGGTGTATTCACGACTCGGCAAGCCGCTGCCACGCACCGCCAGCGCACCCAATCCGCTGGTCGTGAACATCAGCGCGCGCCATTGCCACCTTACCCCCGAGGCCGTCGAAGCGCTTTTCGGCAAGGGTCATCAACTCACCGTTCACAAGTGGCTCTATCAAGATGGGCAGTTTGCCGCCAAGGAAACCGTGACGCTCATCGGGCCGCGCAGTCGCGTGATCTCGAATCTCCGCATCTTGGGACCGTGCCGCAGTTTGAACCAGGTGGAACTCGCCTACACCGACGCCATCGCGCTGGGATTTGAAATTCCCCTGCGCGCGTCGGGCAGCATCAAAGACACGCCTGGCGGCATGTTGATGGGGCCGGCGGGATTTTTCGAGATGCCGGAAGGCGTCATCCGCGCCTTGCGCCATGTGCACATGAGTCCGACGGACGCCGATTTTTACGGGGTGAAGCCCGGCGAGAATCTGCAGCTCAAGATCGGCGGCGCTTGTGGCATCATCCTCGACAAAATGCTTTGCCGGGTGGACCCAAGTTTCAAACTGGAAGTTCACATTGATACGGATGAAGGCAACGCGTGCAACCTGCAGCCAGACACGCCGGTGGATCTTTTGAAATGAACATCGAACAACTAATATCGAACATCCAACATCGAATCGCCGATGACGTGCAGAGCGCGGTGATTTCCATTGGATGTCGGTGGTTCAATATTTCCTATTTTCTCGTCAACTCTCAACCAACAACCATCAACTAAATTATGAGTGAAGCATTAGGCATGATCGAAACCAAAGGCTACGTCGGCAGTGTGGAAGCCAGCGACGCCATGGTCAAAGCAGCCAACGTGAAGTTGGTCAAAACCATCCCCATCGGCGGCGGCCTCATCACCGTGCTGGCCCAGGGCGATGTCGGCAGCGTGAAAGCCGCCGTGGACGCCGGGGCGAAAGCCGCGGCCAAAGTCGGCGAATTGGTGAGTTCGCACATCATCGCGCGCCCGCACGAAGACTTGCTGAAAGCCTTCCTCGGCAACGCTGTCGTTGCGAAATAACAACTCTCAACTAAAAACTCTCAACTATTATGTCACAACAAGCATTGGGAATGATCGAATGTAAGGGCCTGTGCGCGTCGCTCGAAGCGTCGGATGCCGCGCTCAAAGCCGCCAACGTCCAGCTCACCGGCTGGGAAAAAATTGGCAGCGGCTATGTCACCACGTTTTTCCGTGGCGACGTTGCCGCCGTGAAAGCCGCGACCGACGCCGGCGCGGCTGCTGCGGCGCAAGTCGGCACGGTCGTGAGTGTGCAAGTCATCCCGCGGCCGCATGAAGGATTGAGCGGATTGGGGAAGTGGTTGCAGTAAGTCGCGGCAACTGAACTCATGAAGCGTGAATGGCTTCAGAAAAAACTCGAAACGACTGACTATGTCACCCTCGCCAGCGAAGAGCTTTTGTCGTGTGGGCTTGTCGACAAGACTGCCGAACGAGAGCTGCTGGAAGGGTTGGCCAAAGGACCAACTCCTGGACGTTGGAAAGAATTCATTCGAACGATGGAGCCGGGTGAGGAGCTTTGGTACTACAAAAGCCCCAAGGAAACTTGGGACATCTTGTCCGGCTGTGCTGGATACGCAATCGTTCGCAAAGGGGAAGTCATTTCATCTTTCACCTCGATGAGAAGCTAGAACGTCTAGCGGTTACATGAAAATTCTCGTCGCCAACATTGGCTCGACCTCGCTCAAGTGGCGGTTGTTCGATTTCTCGAACCCCGCCGGGCAGCTCTTGCACAAAGGCGGCTTCGAACGCGTCACGGATTACGCGCTGGCAATTTCCGATTGCCTCGCGCAAATCAAAGCCGCGGGGCACATCGCGAACGAAAGCGACCTCGCGGGCGTCGGCTTCAAAACGGTCATCGCGAAAAACGTGAGCGGCTGTGTTCGCCTCGACGAACGCGTGCTCGGGGCAATGGAGGCCTACAATGGCCTCGCCCCCGCGCACAACCCGCCGTACCTCACCGGCATCCGCCTCTTTGGCCAGCGCATGCCCGGCGTGCCGCTGGTCGGATTATTCGAGACGGCGTTTTACCAGTTCGCGCCCGAGGCGATGATGCGCTACGCCGTGCCACAAACCTGGTCCGACATCGGCATTCGCCGCTGGGGCTTCCACGGCGCAAGCCACAAATTCATTGCCGAACGCTCCGCCGAATTGCTCGGGCGGGAGGACGTCGCCGAGCGGGTGCGTAATCTATACATGGACGGTGGCAAATCTTCCGTGAAGGAACCGGCCTTGCGCGTGATCTCCTGTCACCTCGGCGGCACTTCGAGCATCACGGGAATTCGGAACGGTCTCGCCATCGGCAACAGCCTCGGCATGAGCCCACAATCGGGTCTGCCCCACAACAACCGCGTCGGCGACCTCGACGCCGAAGCCATTCCTTACGCCGTAAAAACCCTGGGCATCACGCTGGCGGAAGCCCAACGCCAGCTCACCAAGGAATCCGGACTCCAGGGATTGAGCGGTTTGTCGAATGACATCCGCGATATTACCTCGGCGGCAAACCAGGGCAACGCGAACGCTAAACTTGCCCTCGACGTCTTTGTGGCCAGCGCGCGGCATTGGATTGGCAGCTATTTCTTCGAAATGGGCGGGGCGGAGGCAATCGTGTTTACCGCCGGCATCGGCGAAAACCGGGTCGAACTCCGCGCGGCGATTTGCGCCAACCTCGAAGGGTTGGGCATCGAGTTGGACTCCGCGCTGAACGCCAGTACCCGGGCGGCGGAAGGCTTCATCAGCCAAGCCCATTCCCGCGTCAAGCTCCTAGTCATCCCCACGAATGAAGAACTCGTCGTCGCCCGCGAAGTGAGCCGGCTGCTGCGCTCCGAAGTCCGGACCCAAACCGCATGAAATGCTGGTTGAGCAAAAATAACGTGCCGTGGACCTTCGGCGGCTCCCCGTGGGCCTGGTTGATGAATTGTCTGCGGGTCGTCGGCCCCGTGGAGCGTCGACTGGCAGAACGATTTATCGAGGCGCGCCGAGAGGTGGATGGCCAGCGGGTGGCGATCCAGCTCCAGGGGTACGAGGGTGAGCT